>BTUC01000014.1:0-35958 GCA_045863575.1 Phycisphaerae bacterium | reverse complement strand
TGTCGATGCGAAACTCCGGCTCATGCATCTTTACCGCCAGGTGCAGGAACTCTGTCTGGCGGAGGAACTTGCGGTGGAGGTCCGGCAGGACGAGAAGGCTTCGCCGGATCAGAAGTCCGCGGCCAAGGCGTTCGCACGCACTCGTCCGCCCGGCTTGGGCGAGGCTCGGTCCTGCCGTGTGGAGGAAGGAAAAGTCTTCCTCGCCACCGCTAAGGGGACTTTGTATGTGTCGCTGTGGCGCGACACCGCGCCGCGGCTCACCTTTGTACCCTCAGGATCCGTCTGGCCGTATCCAGCGTCCCACCGTCCACTGCCCGTCGCGTTTGGCCTGCCCAACGACGGTCGGATCCGCGATGTGGCCGAGAAGCATGACCGCTTCTTGCTCCGCGGCGATCAGGTCAGCATTGAAGTCCTTAAGGACGGAGCCGGCGTTGTGTTTGTGCACGGCCAGCGCCGCCGATTTCTGGAGCTTGGACTGCACCAGGAAGCCGTGCACGTGGAAGGCGGAGCGTTGAAAAGTCGCCCCGGCCCTTCGGCCGGAATTGTCTTCCACCTGGATACGCGTGAGGGCGTGTACGGCATGGGCAGCCGCTATGATGCCTTCAACCGCCGCGGCCGATTCAACACGCTGGGCAACTGCGACCGCGGATTCGGTGAAACGCATTTCGCGCTGCCGCATTTCCTGACCCAGGAGCACGATGCGCTGTTCATCAACAGTTTCGGCGAAGGCTACATCAGTGTCGACCGGGCCGATGCGGAGAACATGGCCGTCTGCCGCGTGCAGGAGGAGGTGATCGATCTGTTCTACTTCGTCGGGGAGCCGAAGAGCCTCGTACGCCAGTACGTCGATCTGACCGGCCACACGGTCATGCCGCCCGACTGGACGCTGGGCGTGTGGATGTCGAGGAACTCTTACGAAGATGAGAACGTCACCCTGGAGGTGGCCCGGAAGCTTCGCGAGCACAAGATTCCCGCCCACGTTCTGGTTCTCGAAGCGTGGCGCGAGGATGGCGATGACTGGATGTCGTGGAACCCGAAGCGCTGGGGCAACCACAAGGAGATGTGCCGCCGGCTGCATGAGATGGGCTTCAAGATCGTGCTCTGGACGATGCAGTTCCACGTCCTGAACATGCGGAACATGGCCGCCTATGAGAAGCAGGCCCTCGAGAACATGTACTTCATCACCGAGGAAGGGCAGCCGTGGCGCTGGGACCCCCACGAGGCGAAAAACTCGGTTCTGGTGGACTTCTTCAATCCGGAAGCCTGTGCCTGGTGGCAGCGGCAGTACAGGGCCCTGTTCGATCGGGTCACCGGTATCGACGGGCTGAAGACGGATATCGGCGAGAACAACGGCGGGCAGGCGTTCAACGGCTGGACGGACATCAACAACCTCTACGCACTACCGTATATCCGCTGCGCCTGGGAGATGACACGGGAGATCACGGGCGAGGGCATGGTCTTTGCCCGCACGGGCACTATCGGCACGCAGCGTTACCCGATTCTATGGATCGGCGACCACAGCACGTGGTTTCAGGGCATGCAGGAAGCGTACAACGCCATGATGAACGTCGGAGTGTCCGGCTACGCGTGGACCAGTTTCGATGTCGGCGGGCTCTATGGCGACCTGGACAAGGAGACGTACGTGCGCATGGCCCAGATGGGCGCGTTCTGCCCGATTCTCCAATGCCACGGCCAGGGCCCTCGCGAGCCGTACCACTTCGGCGACTTCAACGAATCAGCCGTCAAAGAGTTCAACCGCTATGCGAACTGGTACATGGACCTGAAGGATTACCGCATGGCGGCGGGGCGCCAGGCGTGCGAGACGGGAGTGCCCATCATGCGACCGTTGTGGATGGAATATCCTGACGATCCGGGTTGCTGGGATGCGGAGTTCGAGTATTTCTTCGGCCCGGACATCCTGGTCGCTCCCATTTTCGGCTATGGCGGCACGCGACCGGTGTACCTGCCGCCCGGTGAGTGGATCGACTGGTGGACCGGACAGACCCTCGCTGGGGGACGAACCCGGAAAGTGACCGTACCGCTGGAAAGAATGCCCCTCTACGTCCGCCCCGGTTCGCGGCTGTTGCAGATCGCGCCCCGTGGTGGTTAAGCGCCTATCCCATTGGATGCGTGCACTGCTCCATAAACGTTTTAACTTGACATGACGGTGCACCGGTCGGTTATAGATGAGGCTTTAGCGAGCGGCTCCGCGGCACGTCCGGGCCAATGGTCCAGCGCGTAGAACCGCCTGATCGGATCCCGCGGAGCGTGGCGACACCATGTGAAGGGAGATGACCATGTCGGCAGAGCTTCAGCCTGTGGAATTGACGGTGGGTGCGGCCATGCCGCGGCGGGATTTTCTCAGAGGTTCCATGGCCGCGGCCGGGGCCCTGGGCACGACGCTGGCGGCAAGCGGTCAGGCCATGGCGGCAGGGGGGGCCTCGGGTGCGGTCCCCGGCAGCCTGGCCGCGGGCGGTCAGGCGCTGGCGGCGGCTCAGCCGGGCGCTGCCGCCGGCGGCGACGGCAGGATGGGGCTGGGGGTCAACCTCGAATACGTCCGCCACGCGGACAAAAGCCTCACCTACGGCGTGAAGACCGCCGGCAAGATCGGCTATGAATACGTCGAGCCGTGTTTCCTCATGGGCCAGTGCCTGCTGTCCATCGGGCAATACTGCCACGTCACCAGTCTGGACACCGACCCCAAGAAGATCCGCGACCTCTGCCAGGAGGCAGGGGTCAAGATCAGTGCCCTGTCCAGCCACTCGGATCTCCTGGATCCCGAGTTCGGCGTGGCCTACGCCCGCCGCGGCATCCGCTATGCCAAGGCCGTGGGCACCCACATCGTCCAGATCACCGAAAACATGTACCTGCCCGAGTGGATGACCGAGAAGGATGCCTACGAGATCATGAAGGTCAACCTGCGGGCCATCGCCGAGACCTGCGAAGAGAACGGCGTCTACCTGGGGGTCGAGCAGCACGGCCCGTTCACGGCGAAAATCAAGCGGCTGGCCCACATTCTCGAGCTGGTGGACTCGCCCTGGATTCGCGTGAACTACGACTGCGGCAATACGTTCCTCTCCGGCGAGGACCCGTACGAGATGCTGGAGATGTGCATTGACAAGGTCGTTCACGTCCACGCGAAGGATATCTCCGTCAAGCAGGCCGAGGCCGAGCGCGGCAAGGTGACCGGGACGGCCGTCGGATGTGCGTGCGGCGACGGCGTCATCGACTGGAGGCGGCTGGTCGGCCGGCTCAAGAAGGCCGGCTTCAAGGGCGTGCTCTCCGTCGAGTGCGGCACCGAGGAGGAGGCGGTCAACTCGCTGGCGTACATGAAGGGCGTGCTCAAGGAACTGGATGCGTGAGCGGCAGGAGGCGTGACAGCGGGGACGCGGAGCAGGGGCACACGCTCTTTCGAACGGCCGGCGGGGACGCCGGGCCGTTACAGCGGCGGAGAGGCCGGCCGTTGGCCGCTACACGGGGCAGAACATCACCTTCAGCAGCTCGAAGTTGCAGAGGCTCACGGCCGGCTCGCCGTGCTCGTCCTGGCGAAGGACACAGTCCGGGTCCATCGACAGCAGCAGGTGATGTCCGCTCAGATTGAGGGCCTCGCAGCCGACGTCCTGGAGACGGGTTTCGAAACGCCTGATCAGCGCGTGGTAGTTGGCGTCATCGAGCAGGTTATATTCCAGCGCGGACATTGCATCGAGGCACCAGGTGACGTCCAGCTCTCCCTGGGAATCGCGCTTGAGTGAGCCGTCCTCGTTGAACAGGATGAGGAATTGAGAGTCGCCGATGCTCGGATCGGTAAAGCCGGCCGCGGACAACCGGGCCCTGGTCCGGGCCAACACGTGCCGGCATTCCTCCTGGCTGAGGAAGTTGTCCTCGCGGGCCTTCTCCACGTCGATGAATCCCCAGTGCTCCTGCCGGCGGTACACCTTGGCGGGATCCAGCCCGCGGTGGTACCCCCAGATGGAGTAGTAGTCATAGCTGGGGCTCAAGACGGGCTCCGGCGGATCGTCCGGGGTCAGCAGATTCGCGTGAGTGATGTAGCGGCGATCGTCGCGGAGGTAGCCGGCCCGCACGGATTCATGGCCGGTGCGATAAATGGCCCGTGGATGGATGACTGGAATGCCGTGCTTGCGGAGCCATTCGGCGATGGCCGCCTCTTCGAAGGGGCTGTTGTAGCCGAACTCGCGGATACGTTTGCCCTGGTCATAGAACGGATCGACGAACGGCCGTTCGCCAACCCGGGAGCGGCGGTAGACCACGTGAATGGTGTCCCGCGTGCGCGTGTGGTAGACTTCGTTGGAGAGTGACAGCTTGACTCGTGGGGTGCGCCGCCAGCGGTCGGGCAGAAAGTAGTCGAACAGGTCGGGATTGGTTCCGACCGTCCACACCCGGCCACCGTTCGGCGCAGTCCCGTAAATATATCCGACTCCGAGGATCTCCACCCGCTTGATGTGAGGCGGCAGGGGCGGCTGCTCGCTGGGGGGAACGTTGAGCAGGCTCCAGTACCGCAGCCGCTGAGAAAAGCGATACTGCTGCTGGTACTCCCTCGTCCGCTGGAGCAACTCGAAGTCCACCAGGCCGTAAGCGAGGCGGCCGTGCCGCCGCAGTACCTCGCCTTTGCCCCGACGGCGCCGCAGGATGAAGTGGCGGGGCTTATTGTCGAGCACCCGGAAGCCTTTCACATGTAGTTCGTCGATCACCTGGCGGGTGAGGCTGCCAAGCTCCTGCTGGCTGATGTCGCCGGCCTCCGCCGCCTGCTGGGCGTCCTCGCCTTTGATCCAACTGTAGAGCAGCACGTATTCGCGGCGGATGTCCAGCCCGATGGCGGTGGGCTGGTTCTCCTGATCCTCGGTAAGGAGCCGCTGGTGAGCCGAGAAGCAACTCTTGCTGCGGCCGAGCTGCCACAGCTCAAACCGTTCCGGGGGGGCATAGATGGCCAGGGGCTTCTGGGCCAGCAGGCGGACGTCGCGCGGCCCCACGTTGCCGCGACGCAGCTCCATGACCAGGCCGAATTCCTCCAGCGGGCTGTTGAATCGGGCGTCGGCGAGCCCCTCCGGCGAGATGTGGTCCGGAAATGAGCTGCCCACCTCCAGAGGCACCTCCTGGCCCACGCGCGAGAACTTCACGACGATTTCAATCGGCGACCCCGCGGACGGGCGCGTCTTGACCCGGTAGACGTTGCCCGTGGAACCTTGCAGCTTCTCGCCCGCCCGGGCGTACCAGTTGTCGGCATGCCAGTTCTCCGGCAGGAGCTGGCGGAGGAACGGCCAGCCGTACCAGGTGAGATAAAGGTCGCCCCCTTCGGCCGTGCGGACGTGTCCGTAGTCCACCCCAAAGGCTTTCAAGGCCATCTGCCAGGGAAGCTGTTCAAAGGGCGTGGCGGAAACCGGTGTCAGGGTGGAACTTGAGTCTGGATTCATGGCGCCTTGAGCATAGCATATTCCGGTGTGTTTTGGTCCTCGGGCGGTTATGCTGTCCACGGTGCCAGGAGTGAAACGCATGAAACGTCGAGATTTTATCAGGACGGCGGCAGCGTCAGGCGTGGCGTTGGCGGCCGGCGATCTGGTGGCGCGTGGCCTTCTTGCCGCTCCGGCGGCTACCCGCCCCTCGGGCAGCTCGGCCCGGCTCACTCGACGGCCGTACGGCAAGAACGGGGTAAAGCTGTCGATCCTTGGTTTTCCCGGCTTTGCTCTGCGGGACGTGGAGCAGAAGGACGCCAACCGCGTCGTGGCCGTGGCCATCGAGCGCGGGATCAACTACTTCGACGTGGCCCCGACGTACGGCAACTCGGAGCTGATCCTGGGCCCGGCCCTGGAGCCGTTCCGCAAGGATGTGTTCCTGGCCTGTAAGACGACCTGTCGTGATCGGGCCGGCGCCGAGCAGGAGCTGAAGCAGTCGCTCGCGCGCCTGCGCACGGATTACTTCGATCTGTATCAGCTTCACGCCATCACGGGTGTGGAGAAAGACGTCGATGCGGCCTTTGCCAAGGGCGGCGCGATGGAAGCGTTTATCGCGGCGCGCAAGGCCGGCCTCGTGCGGCACCTGGGCTTTTCGGCCCATTCCGTTGAGGCCGCTCTCGCCGCGATGGACCGCTTTGACTTCGACTCCGCGCTGGTGCCCATCAACTTCAGTTCCCTGACCAAGGGGCGTTTTGGTACCCAGATCATCGAGACTGCCCAACGAAAAGGCGTTACCTTACTGGCTTTGAAGGGACTGGCCCGCCAGAAGTGGCCGGGTGAGCACACCGACCGAAAGCGGTTCCCGCGTTGCTGGTACCAGCCGATCACCGATCGGCGCGAGGCGCGGCTGAGCCTCCGGTATACGCTCAGTCAGCCCGTGGCCGCGGCCATCCCGCCGGCGGACGTTTCGCTGCTGCCGCTGGCGATGGACGTGGCGGCGGCTTTTTCACCGATTACTAGGGCCGAGACCGAGGAACTCAAGGCCATGGCCGCCAGTTGGGATCCGGTGTTCACGGGGGCCTGAGGTCGCCGGTGGGGGCCAGAAGGGAGCAGGCCTCGAGCTGTGAAGCGCGAGGCCTGCGTAAGAGATCAGCCTTCACGAAGCGTGGAGCTTACGGACAGGTCGTTGCCCCCGGCTGCATTTGCTGGTAGATAACCACCAGTTCGTCGCCGGCCACTTCACCGATCTCCGAGCCGTAGTAGACGATGTTCTTGGCCCGCAGCATCACCGGCCCCTGTCCCGTGGTCTGCGAGAAGATCGGCAGCCGGTGGCCGTTGTCGCTCATTGTATTCGTCCAAACCTGTGTCGGGACGCCGGGGTAGTAGTTGGGGGCATTCTCATCCGGCTCGCTGCCGTCGAGCGTGTAGATGATGTAGGGCGAGTCGCCCATCCCTGTCCGCAGATCCACCGAGAGGATTCCCGGGTAACAGCCCGTAGGGATGTTCACCACCGGCGCCGGGATGCTCGGCTGATAGACCTGGCCATGCACCTGGCTCTGGGCCCAGACGTTTCGCATCGGGCCGCCCTGGCTGCGGACCGGCATGTGTATCCATGCCTTCACGGTGGCCGGAGCGGTCAGCGTGATCGTGTCACCGGGGTTGATGGGTGTCCCGTGAATCGTACCTTCGCTGGTGACGCCCGGGTTGCTGCCGTCGATGGTGTAGTAGAGCTGGACATACTTGGGATTCAGGCTTGCGTCCATGTCAATGGTGAGCAGCTTCGGGTTTGCCGCTGAGATGGGCGGCTCGCCAGCGACAGGGGGCGGTGTGATGGTCGGCTCGGGCAGGTGGCCCCAGATCGCGTCCGCCGCGAGCTTCATGTTGGGCAGGGGGCCGATCTGATAGAAAACGGCGCCGGTGGGGCTGTCCCACCGCGGCCGCTGGGGCATGCCGGTGGCTTTGAGCAGGTCGCGCATCTCGTCGGCTTGCAGCGTATTACTCCAGCGATACTTGTAGATGCCCTGGAGCGAGGCCGTCACGCCGGCGATCATGGCGGTCGCCGAAGAGGTGCCGCTGAACAGCGTATACACGCCCTGCGCGTTTTCGTTCCACAGGTCGCCCGTTCCGCCGGCCACGACCGCGTCCCCCCAGCCCTGCACGTCCACGCGGGGACCGTGGTTGGACGTGGGATTATGCTGTCGCTCATAGCCGGCCGCGCCGCTGGTATCCGTGACGTAAGGCGACAGCCCCGCGCCCACGATGATGGCTCCCGAGTCGTTCAACGGGCGCCCGGCGTTGTCGGTCTCGAAGGGCGCGTGGTTGTTGTTGAGCGCCGGAATCCTCAGGCTGGTGCTGCCGTTGCAGGCGGCCTCGACCACGATTCGGCGCAGTGCGGTCGCGAACCGGATCGCATCGAACGTCGGGCGGTCCCATTCGGCCGGCACGAGTCCGGTCTGGTCGGTCAGGCTGTCCGTGAAACGATTGGGGCCGCTCACCTGCACCTCCAGCACGATGACGTCGCCGAAATCCGAATCGATGGTCGATCGCATGATCGCATCCGGGGTGTTCACGCCCTGCTGCTCGGTCCACTGGGCGGCGAACCGCAGCCGGGCCTGGTGGGCGATGCCTTTCATACCGACATGGTTGTCCGAACCGCCCATGACGGTCATCACCGAGGTGCCATGGTGCTTGCGCCGCGCCTCTTCCGCGGCGTTGTCCAGGTCGTTATAGGGCATGTCGCCGATGTAACTGAACGGCTTGAAGGGCATGAGATCCACGTGGAACCAGTCGAGGTCGTATTCCACGTCGATGATGGTCACGTTCTGCCCGGCGCCGCCCTCGAGGGTCCAGGCATAGCGGGCGTCCACGCCACCGTTGGCGGCATCATCGAGATAGCGCTGATAGCTGCCGCTCGCATTGCCGGCCGTGGTGAAGTCGGGAATGGCCGGCGGCGTCTGCGGTTGAGGCACGAACGAGACGTGCTCGACCTCCGGGAGCCTCCCGAGCCGGTCCATCATCACCCGCGCGTCGAGCTTGTTGATCACGCGCAGCCGGAACCAGTTGTTCATGTCCGGTAGCGTCTTGCGGCTGAGCTTGGCCGCCTCGGCGCGTTTCTCGTCCAACAGCTCCTCCTTGGCGCTGAACAGCCGCGACCACTCGGAACCGCTCAACTCCATCAGCATGGCCCCGGCGTTCTGGCTGCTTAAGGCTGTGCCTCGGATCGTCGTCGGCACGCCATCCCGCAGGCGGACCATTGAACTGTCGCGGAATTTCACCTGGATGGGCCAGCTCAGCGGGGAGGGATCTTTCGGTTCCTTGGGCGGGTCCAGGTCGATCTTGGGATCCACCAGGTCGATCCCCGAGCCGACGCCCGGAGCCTCAATGCCCACCTGTCCGCCTGTGCCCACACCTCCATCAACGACGCCGACACCGCCGGTCGCGGGCGGCGAGCCCTGGTGCGTCCCAGGTGTGACCATTGAGCCGCTGCTCACCAGCGTGTTGAGCCGTTCCGTGCTGGCCCGAGTCCGCGTCCGGTTGGCTACGCGACGGTTGCCGGCCGAGGCGCCTTCCGCTACGGCTGCACGCTGGGCCTGCACGCTGCCCGCCCCCGACGCCACTACACACATCACCGCCAGCCAGGTTGTCCTTCTCATCATCCGCTTCATTGCTCGTCTCCTTCTCACTGGGTCACAGATCTGGCCAGGCGCCGCTGCCCGGAACCTCGTGGCCTGCGCCATGGGGGGAATTGGCCGGACCCTGGGCCCCACCTTTCGCGCCGTGCTGAAAACCTGCAGACGTCCCTCCCTGACATCGACCCTGAGCCGGGTCGCACCAGTGCCCGGAAACTCGTCCACTGGAAGGGACGCCAGCCCGCAGACAGCGGCCAGCCTGCTTTTGACCCCTCCGGAAGAGCCCGCTAGAATTGCCTGATTGCAGGACGCACCTTCCGTTGCCAACCGAGCATGCCTGACGACCGAGCCCTCGCACGAGGCTTCGGAGTGTGTGGACATGTCCAGGCATGGGGCGGAGAGGGGCGCGCACGAGCCGGAGGCCTGTCGGATGAGTCAGAGCATGCAACCTCTCGAGGATCCGCTGGAGTCGATGAGCCGGGAGCTGAGCGGCATGGTCGACGAGATGGCCCGGCGGAGCTTCTATCACTTCTCGCAGTCCCTGGCCTGGCAGCCAGCGGTGAACGTCTACGAGGACGACGCGAGCCTCTACTTCTGTGTGGAACTGGCCGGTTTACACAAGGAGCAGGTTCAAGTGGAAGTGGCGGAGAATCGTGTGACCGTGCGCGGCGAACGTGCCGTACAGCTCCCGCCGGACTGCCCGGCGGGTGTTTCCATGCTGCGGCTGGAGATCAACTCCGGACCGTTTGAGCGGGTGATCAAGCTTCCCGCGCTGGCCGACGCGGACACGACGCAGGCACGGCTGATCGACGGTTTTCTCTGGATCGAGATGCGCAAGCGCAACACTTGATCGGATGCGGGAAGGTTGAGGGCATGGGTGACGACGCCAAAATTGAATCTCCCGAGCGACCCTTGATGAGCGCTCGCGCCGAGGCGCCCGGGGACGGAGTGCTCGCCGCCACCGGTGAAGCGAGCCTGGTGAAATCTGCGACCCGCGCGGCCGGCGGGCGCCAGATCCCGGACGATCTGCCGGTGCTGCCGGCGCGCGAAAGCGTGGTGTTCCCCGGCACGATCATGCCGCTGAGCATCGGCAGGCCCAAATCCAAGGCGCTCGTGGAACACGCCGTCCGGGGCAACAAGCTCATGGGGGTGGTCGCTCAGCGGGAGAAGGATCTCGAGGACCCGGCCATCGAGGGGATCCACAAGGTTGGCACCGTCTGCATGATCCTCAAGATGCTGACGCTGCCCGACGGCACACTCAACCTGATCGTGCACGGCATCACCCGGTTCCAGATCGAAGCCGTCGTCCAGGGCGAGCCGTTCCTCATCGCCCGGATCCGCACCAGGGAGGACGCCGCCGGATCGAGCCCCGAGATCGAGGCCTTGGTGCACAACGCCCGGCAGGTGGCCTACCGCGCCTTCGAGCTGTCGCCGAATGTTCCCGAGGAAGCCCGCGTGGTGCTCGATAACATCGAGACCCCCGGCGGCGTGGCCGATTTCCTGGCCGCCAACGTCGCGACCGGCACGGACAACCGCCAGCAGCTTCTCGAATCCTTCGACGTGACCGACCGCCTGCGGCGGGTGAATGCCATTCTTGCCCAGCAGGTTGAAGTGCTGGAGCTCTCACACAAGATCCAGTCCCAGGTCCGCGAGCAGATCGACAAGACGCAGCGCGAGTATTTCCTGCAGGAGCAGCTCAAGGCCATCCAGCGCGAGCTGGGCGAGACCGACAGCCGCACCGCCGAGATGGAGCGGCTTCGCACTCGCCTGGAGAAGGCCCAGGCCCCCGAGAATGTCCGCAGCGAGGCCGAGCGCGAACTCGCCCGCATGCTGCGCATCCCGCAGTCGTCTCCGGAGTATTCCGTCGCGCTCGACTACGTCACCTGGCTCTCGGACCTGCCCTGGGCCAGCACGACGACCGACCAGCTCAATCTGAACCGGGCGGAGCGAATCCTCAACGAGGATCATTACGACCTGGAGAAGGTGAAGCGCCGGATCATCGAGTTCCTGGCCGTCCGGAAACTCAAGCCCGACGGGCGGGGGCCCATCCTGTGCTTTGTCGGGCCTCCGGGCGTGGGTAAGACGTCCCTGGGGCAGTCGATCGCCCGGGCCCTGGGGCGCAAGTTCATCCGCCTCTCGCTGGGCGGCGTGCACGACGAGGCCCAGCTCCGCGGTCATCGCCGCACGTACATCGGGGCCATGCCCGGCCGGATCATCCAGGAACTCCGCAAGGCCGGTTCGGCCAACCCCGTGTTCATGCTCGACGAGGTGGACAAACTGGGCCAGGACTTCCGCGGTGATCCGGCCAGCGCCCTGCTGGAGATCCTCGATCCGGCCCAGAACAGCACCTTCACGGATAACTACCTCGACCTGCCGTTTGATCTCTCGCGGGTCCTGTTCATCGGGACGGCCAACTACCTCGATGCCATACCCGGACCGCTGCGCGATCGCATGGAGGTCATCCGCCTGGCCGGCTATACCACCAAGGAGAAGATGTTCATCGCCCGGCGCTACCTCATCCCGCGGCAGCTTGAGGAGGCCGGGCTGCGCGACGAGCACCTGCTGATCGATGACGCCGCCCTGGATACGATCATCAGCCGGTACACGCGCGAGGCGGGCGTCCGCAACCTCGAGCGGCAGATCGGAGCTATCGTCCGCGCCGTGGCGGCCCGGGTGGCGCGTGGCCGTCGCGAGCCGGTCAAGGTAACGGCGCTGGGCATCCGAAAGTTTCTGGGCCCGACGCGCTTTGAATACGAAAAGGCCCAGCGCACGTCTGTGCCGGGCGTGGCTGTCGGCCTGGCCTATACGCCCACCGGCGGTGACATCCTGTTTGTCGAGGCCACTGGCATGCCCGGTAAAGGCCATCTCCAGCTCACCGGCCAGATCGGCGATGTCATGCGCGAGTCGGCCCAGGCGGCCTACAGCATTATCCGCAGCAAGGCCGCCCAGATCGGCGTGAGCGTCAAGCAACTCGGCGACACGGACATTCACGTGCACGTGCCGGCCGGGGCCATCCCCAAGGACGGCCCGTCGGCGGGCATTGCCATGCTCTCGGCCATGGTCTCGCTGCTCACCCGCCGGCCCTGCCGCCCAGATGTGGCCATGACCGGCGAGCTCACCCTGACGGGCCGCGTGCTGGGTATTGGTGGGGTAAAGGAGAAAGTACTGGCCGCCCATCGCGCCGGGATTCAGCGGGTCATCCTGCCGGCGGAAAATCGTGAGGACCTGGTGGACATTCCGGCCGAGGTCCGCCGCCAGCTCAAATTCACGTTCGTCCGCACCGTGGACCGCGTGCTGGAGACCGTCCTCCTGCCGGCCGAAGAGGAACGTGCCGCCTCGTCCCGAGCAGCCCCCGCCCGCCACCGCAAACAAGGATAAGTAGTGCTGAGTGCTGAGTGCTGGGTGCTGAGTGCTGAGTGCTGACTGCTGAGTGCCCGAGTGCTGAGAAAACTCCCCCCCTTACAAAGGGGGGGCTGGGGGGGTTCTGATCGTGGATTGTCGATCGTGAGCCGTTGTCCATCGATCGCAGCTCGCCTGATCCCCTCTCTTTCTCTCTGTCTCTCCATCTCTCCCTCTGCTGCCCCGGTCGCCCGCTCTCCTTGTCCCCTTGTCCCCTCGTCCCCTCGTCCCCTCGTCCCCTGGTCTCTCCCCCTCCACTCGCACGATCCGTCCGCCCGCGGTAGAATACCGGCCGTCCAAAGGCCCTGTTGACTTGACTTGACTCGGGAGTATCTGAACCATGGCCGGTGCCGCAAGGCTGCTTATTCATCCCGTACGCGACGTCGTGGTGGTCAATTTCAGCGACTCGTCCATCCTCGACACGCTTCAGGTCCAGCAGATCGGGGAGGAACTCTACCAGCTCGTCGACGCCCAGGCCCGGCGCAAAATCATCCTCGATTTCGACAAGGTGCGTTTTCTTTCGTCCTCGGCGCTGGGGGTCCTGATCACGTTGCACAAGAAGGCCCAAGCCATCAAGGGGCGGGTGGTGCTCTGCAACGTCCGCGACGAAATCCGTAAGATTTTCAAGATCACCAGCCTCGACAAGCTCTTCGAATTTCACGAGCATGAAGAGAAGGCGCTGGGTTCGTTCGGTGTGAGTACGGTCGGGTAATCATGGCCAACAGGGAGACCCCACCCGTCACTACGCCGCCGGGCAATCTGCCCTCAACGGCCGTTCCCGGCGCCGAGCCGGCGCACAGAGACGTGACCCAGTCGGCCACCGGCTGGGGGCTGCTCGCTCTGGGCCTGGGCGCGCTGGGCGTGGTATATGGTGATATCGGCACCTCGCCGCTCTATGCGTTCAAGGAATGTTTCCTGCCGCACGGCGGACATGTCCTGGCCCAGACGCGCGAAAACGTGCTCGGACTGCTTTCGCTGTTCTTCTGGTCGCTGACCCTGGTGGTCTCCGTCAAGTACCTGGTGTTCGTGCTCCGCGCGGACAACAACGGCGAGGGCGGCATCCTGGCGCTGCTCTCGCTGGTCGCCCCCAGGGGTAAACCCGAGCGGCGAACCTGGACCCGGGCGCTGCTGATCGGCCTCGGACTTATCGGGGCGAGCCTGCTGGCTTCGGAAGGAATGATCACGCCGGCCATCTCGGTGCTCTCGGCGATCGAGGGGCTCGGCGTCGCCACGACCCGCCTTCAGAACGTCGTGGTACCCATTACGGTGGTGATCCTGATCGCGCTGTTTCTGGTGCAGAAACGGGGGACGGCCGGGATCGCCGCTATCTTCGGGCCGGCCATGCTGGTCTGGTTCTCGACCATCGCCGTGCTGGGCGTGCTGTGGATCGTCCGGCGTCCGGAGGTGCTTGCGGCCGTCTCGCCCTGGTACGCGCTGCTTTTCTTCGTCAGCAACAAGCTCCACGGGTTTCTCATCCTGGGCGCCGTAGTTTTGTGCATCACCGGTGCAGAGGCCCTCTACGCGGATCTGGGCCACTTCGGGCGCCGCCCGATCCGGCTGGCCTGGTACGGTTTCGCGTTTCCCGCGTTGCTGCTGAATTATTTCGGCCAGGGGGCATATGTGCTGGCCCGCGGGCCTCTGGTCATTGGCAATCCGGAAGCTCCCTTCAACCCGTTTTATGCCTTGGCGCCCGGGTGGTTCCTCTATCCGCTGGTGGTGATTGCCACGACCGCGACCGTGGTGGCCTCGCAGGCGCTGATTTCCGGCGCTTTCTCGCTGGCCCAGCAGGCGGTCCAGATGGGATACTCGCCCCGGCTCACCATTGTCCATACCTCCAGTGAGGCCCGCGGGCAGATCTACGTGCCCGAGGTGAACACGGCGCTCATGGTGGCCTGCGTGGCCCTGGTGCTGGCCTTCCGGGAATCCTCCGGGCTGGCTGCCGCCTACGGCGTGTCGGTGATGAGCACCATGACCATCACGTCACTGTTGCTCTTCGCGGTGATGACCCGCCGCTGGGGATGGACGACGCGGCGGGCCGGCGCGCTGATCGGCGTGTTCCTGTTTATCGACCTCTCCTTTCTGGGGGCCAATCTGACCAAGATCGCCTCTGGAGGTTGGTTTCCGCTGGTTGTCGGGGCCGGCATCTTTACGCTGATGACCACCTGGAAGACCGGTCGGGCCCTGCTCTACAAGTCCCTGCGCGACGCGACGCTGCCGCTCGAGAAGTTCCTGTCAGCCCTGGAACGCGAGCCGCCGCACCGGGTGCCCGGCACGGCCGTGTTCATGACCTCCAACCCGGAGGGTACGCCGGTGGTGCTCATGCACCACTTCAAGCACAACAAGGTGCTCCACGAACGGGTCATTCTCCTGACCGTCGAGTCCGAGGATGTTCCCGAGGTGCCCCCTGAGCAGCGGGTCGCCATTCGCGAACGTGGCCAGGGTGTTTATCACGTCGTCGCCCATTACGGCTTTATGCAGACGCCCAACGTCAACGAGATCTTCCGCGCCAGCGGGAAGAAGGGTCTGAAGGTTCAATCGCGGGAAGCCAGCTTCTATCTCGGCCGGGAGACGCTGGTCATGACCGCCCGTCCCGGCATGTCGCGCTGGCGCAAAGTCCTCTTCGGGGTGATGAGTCGCAACTCCCGTGCGGCCACTGCTTTCTTCGACATCCCCGCCAATCGAGTGGTCGAACTGGGGGCTCATATCGAGCTGTGATACTGGGAATTCCCCTCTCAGGTTGTGATGCCATCGCCGGCCGCTCGCGCCTCTGAAGCGTGGGGGGCTGGACAAGGAGTCTCTGAAGTGTATGCTCACCGGCGCGGTCGCTGCTCAGAAGTATGGCGATCGCGTGCCTGATTCGAGGTGACTTCCATACATGTCCTCTGATCTACCCGCTTCGGTCGAGGCAGAGTCCGGCCGATCTTCAGCCGCCCGATGGGGCCTTGCGGGCCTCTCGCTGGGGGCGCTGGGTATCGTGTATGGCGACATCGGCACGTCGCCGCTGTACGCCTTCAAAGAGTGCTTCCTGCCGCCGCACGGCGTGTCGATTACGCGGCAGAACGTGCTCGGACTGCTCTCGCTGTTCTTCTGGTCCCTGAGTTTGGTGGTGGTGGTCAAGTACCTTATCTTCGTTCTCCGCGCGGATAATCAGGGTGAGGGCGGCGTTCTGGCCTTGTTGGCCCTGGTCGCGCCGAAGGACAAGCCGGGACGCAAGACCTGGGGACGAGCCGCGTTGATCGTGATGGGATTGTTCGGTGCCTCGTTGCTGTGGGCGGACGGCATGATCACGCCGGCCATTTCGGTGCTCTCCGCGATCGAGGGCCTGGAGGTGGCCACTGGCACGCTGGAGGGATTCATTGTCCCGACGATCGCCGGGATGATCCTGTTTGTCTTGTTTCTCGTGCAGAAGCGCGGGACCGCCGGCATTGCTTCAGTCTTCGGTCCGGCCATGCTGGTCTGGTTCACCAGCATCGCCGCGCTCGGAATTCTCTGGATCGTGCGTGAACCGAGTGTCCTGTATGCCCTGGCCCCCTGGCACATGGTGTATTTCTTCGCTGACAACCGTCTGCAGGGTTTTCTGGTCCTCGGCGCGGTCGTGCTCTGCATCACGGGCACGGAGGCGCTCTACGCCGACATGGGGCACTTCGGGCGATCGCCCATTCGCGCGGCATGGTTTGCCGTCGCATTCCCGGCGCTTCTGCTCAATTATTTCGGCCAGGGCGCGCTGGTGCTCAACCAGGGGGCCGCGCTGCTGGCAAACCCCAGGAATCCATTCAACCCCTTCTACTCATTGGCTTCCCTGACTGCCGGCTGGCTGCTTTATCCTCTGCTGATCATTGCGACGGTGGCCACCGTGATCGCCTCCCAGGCGTTGATCTCGGGCGCGTTTTCGCTCGCCCAGCAGGCCGTGCAGATGGGCTATTCGCCCCGGCTCACCATTGAGCATACTTCCAGCGAGACCCGCGGCCAGATCTACGTCCCGGAGGTGAACTGGGCGCTCATGCTGGCCTGCATCGGGCTGGTGGCCATCTTTCAGAAGTCCACCAATCTGGCGGCGGCCTACGGTATTGCGGTCATGAGTACGATGACCATCACGTCACTGCTGCTGTTCGCGGTGATGACCCGCCGCTGGCGCTGGTCGAGGCGGCAGGCAGGGGCCCTCGTCGGGCTGTTTCTGTTCATCGATCTGGCGTTCCTGTTCGCCAACATCAACAAGATCTGGCATGGTGGCTGGTTTCCGCTGGTGATCGGCGCGGGCGTGTTCACGCTGATGACCACATGGCAGACCGGACGCGGCATACTCTACGCGTCGCTGCGTGAGAGGTTCCTGCCTCTGGAGAAGTTCCTGTCAGCGCTGGAGCGAACGCCTCCGCCGCGCGTGGAGGGGACGGCCGTTTTCATGACCTCGAATCCCGAGGGCACGCCGGTGGTGCTCATGCACCATTTCAAGCACAACAAGGTGCTGCACGAACGGGTCGTCCTCCTGACGGTGGAAACCGAAGACGTCCCGGAAGTGCCCGCCGACCAGCGGGTCACGATCCGGGATCGCGATCAGGGCTTCTATGTGGTCACCGCCCACTACGGTTTCATGCAGTCGCCGAATGTCGGCGAAATCTTCCGCGCCTGCGGCAAGAAGGGGCTGAAGGTGCAGCCGCGCGAAGCGAGCTTCTATCTCGGCCGGGAGACGCTGATCATCACCGAGCAGCCCGGCATGGCTCGCTGGCGCAAGATCCTGTTCCGGTTCATGAGCCGCAATTCGCAGACGGCCACGGCGTTCTTCGATATCCCGCCCAACCGGGTCGTCGAGCTGGGGGCTCAGATTCAACTGTAGACATACCGGAGCCCCTGCTGGGTGCGCCGGCGCCTGGCGGGGCAGTCAGTCGTGTCGGCGATCGACAACTGTTTCGCTTGCTGCTCAAGGTTCTCGGCGTTTATCTCTTCGCCGTAGGTGTTCATCAACTCAGCTCAGGTGTGGTCCAGTTGGTGTTTGGACCGGTAATCTGGGCACGAGCGGGCAGGGGCGTGGAGTGGTACGATTTGCTCAGCTTCAGCGGTTCCGTGTTCTATGTGGCGTTTGGCCTGTACCTGTTTTTCGGTGGCCGCTGGATCGTGGACAAGGCCGTTCCCGCCAATCGCCCATACTGCCCGGAATGCGGCTACGACCTGACCGCCGCCACCCGCAACCGCTGCCCGGAATGTGACACGCCGTTCCGGTGGGAGGAAGTGCGGCCGGCCGAGCCGGCCCAGGAGCCCGGCGAAGCGGACGCGAGGCTCTGATGCGCCACCGCGGCAACCGACGGTTACAGATCCGCACGAACGGCTTGTCCGGACATCGTCCACACAGTATAATGGAATAGTGAGGTTTAGACTTCAGCGTTCTTCGCGAAGGAAAAAAGCCATGCCCTTGCCCCGAGCAGAGGAGCGAATCGAGTTCCGGACCACTAGGGAAGCCAAGGACCTCATTGAGCGCGCGGCCGCTGTGTCGGGCATGACTCTGACCGACTTTGCCTTGGCGCATCTTCTCGATGCTGCCCAGATGACTCTGCAGGAGCACGCGTCTCGGCGTCTCTCAAATCGTGATCGGGATATTTTCCTGGCCATGTTGGAGCACGAGGACGAGCTGCAGGCCAACGAAGCCATGCTCCGAGCCATCACCGCCTATCGCAATAATCAATAGGCTGAGGACCTGAGGATGGGCTGGTCAATAGAGAAGCTTGCTCCTCAGCATGATCGGGAGGGATTCGACTGCGGCAATGCCCTCCTGAATAACTATCTACATGTACTCGCTGGGCAGTACAGCCGACGGGACTTGGGACAAACCTATGTGGCCCACCCAGCCGATTCCAACCGGGTGGTAGGTTACTATACGATTTCAGCCTCCGGCCTTGAATACCAGATGCTCCCACAGGCGATGCAAAAGGGCTTGCCCAGGATTCAAATGCCAGTGGTGCTCCTGGGTCGGTTGGCCGTAGATCAGAGCTGCCAGCGTCGGGGCATCGGTAGAGTCCTTATGATCGACGCCATGGTCAGGGTGGCACGTCTGGCTTCGGAGCTGGGCATACGGGCCATGGAAGTCGAGGCCATTAACGAGAATGCAAGAGAATTCTATTTACGCCATGGTTTCGTTTCCCTTCAGGATGATCTTCGGCACTTGTATCTGCCCATGGCTGCGGTGAGGAAGTGGGTTGAGCAGGTCGAGCAGTGATTTGGTGATGCACTTACAGGAGCCGTGGAAGAAGCCCAGCGATTTCTCCTTGTCTTCTGATCGCCTTGTCACCTTGTCGTCCCCGCCTCGCTCGCGCTCAGGGCTCCGATTGGAGGGCCCGGGCCATGATGGCCTGTGTCTTCTGAAGGGCGGTTTTCGCGACCTGCATCGGATCCTGCCTGTAGTACTCGGGGTTGAACAGCTCGATGGAGACCGGGCCTCGGTAGCCGATGTCGCTCAGGTCCCGAAAGAGCTGCGCGAGTGGGGCGACACCGTCGCCCGGGTAGACGCGGTCGGCGTCCTTGAGTTTCTCGGCCGGGGGATCGCCGGGATAGTCGTTCAGATGAAAGCCACCCAGGGTATGCGGGCCGAGCATCCGAATGCCCGACAGCCCCGAGCCGCCCCGATGCAGGTGGTAAACATCCGGCAGTACGCAGGCCTTCGGATGGCGGGCTTCCAGGGCGATCAGCACGGCCTGGCCCAGGCGGTGCACGTTGGGGGCCGGTCCCCAGATCTCGACGGCCGGCACGACACCGGAGCCCTCGGCCAGCTCCAGCAATTTGTGGTAGCGCTCGGCGGCCCGGAGCAGATCGACGTTCTTCACGTCGCCGGCCGGCGGGGCGGCCAGGTGCGTCGCGCCCACCTGCGAGAACTGTTCGATCCGCCGCTTGAACTGCTCGATGCCCTGAGCGCGGCGGGCGTCGTCGTCCACCATCCACTCAAAAAACGCGATCCCGCCGGTGACGGCGAGGCCCAGGTCACGGATCCGCTTGCCGGCATCCCGGAGCGACTTGCCCGACTCGACGTGGCGGTCGAGCTCGTCCATCCAGGGCTCGATGCCCGCGTAACCGGCCTTGTCGGTAATGTCGATCAGCTCGTCCAGCGGCAGCTTGTGGCCGCGAAGCGTGCTCGTGTTCAGGCTGATCGGGAATCGATCGCGGCCACGACGGGCCGTGATACCTTCCGTATCCTGCGCTTGCGCAAAACGAATACCGCCCTGGCCGGCGAGCATGGTCGTGCCCAGCACCGCCGCCTGCCGCAAAACGTCACGTCGGGCAAATCGCTCACTCATCTTGTCCGGTACCTCCTGAAAGAGTGCGTTCGTGTGCCACTGCTCTGTGAGCTTGCTGTTACCCACAAGTCGGCGGCGGCGTATCCTCCGCCCCGAAGGGGCGCCGGTCAATAGCCCAGGGCGTAAGCCCTGGGGAGAGTGGCGCTTAGAGCGGCGAGAGCCCCGCAGGGGCGACAGATGGACTCGAGTTTCTGTCGCCCTTTCAGGGCTTATCGCACCATCTGCCCGTCCGCGAACCGAGGGCTTACGCACCTCGGCTATTGACTACCGCCCCTGCGGGGCTGAAAACGGCACTTCTGCCGAATGCTGAGGCAGAAGATGTGGGTAACAGCAAGCTCCTCTGTGAGCAGTGCCGGGAGCGGGTGGAACAGCAGTGGCACACGCCCGCACTGCTGACCCGCCTTCGCGAAACAGCCGTCGTCGTGGCAAGCACAGCAGTGGCACACACGTTGGCGCGTATTATAGATCAGGGTTGTCCATGGCCCAGAACCCTGTCCAAGAACTGGTACGACGCTGTTCGTGCCTCGGGCGGAAATTCGTGGCCGAAGTCGGGGTAGATAGCGATCAGCCGGCCCGTCGCCCCCAGCAGGTCAAAGACCGGTCCGGCCGTGTAGACGCAGTCACGCACGCCCGAGTTTTCGAAGTTATCATCACCCAGCGGGGCATTGATGAACACCGCCCGAGGCGCGATCGCGGCCAGCACCTCCGGGAAATCGAAGGGAATCCGTTTCGGATCGTTGCCGAACTGCTTCTGGATTCGCGGCATGTAGCCGCTGTGGCTCCAGCCCGCCAGGTTTCCGCCGTAATACTTGGGAAACGAGGTGAAACCGCAACTGGTGACCGCCGCCTGGATCCGTTCGTCGAACACGGCCACGAACAGCGTATTATGGCCGCCAAGCGAGTGGCCGATGCAGCCGATGCGCCCCGAATCGACTTCCGCCATCCCGGCCAGCAGATCCACGGCCCGCATGTGGTTCCAGATCCCCTTCATCGTCGCGCTGGCGTAGCCGTGGGCATACGGGTCGAACTTGTAGTCGCCATAATTCGGGTAGTCGGGTGAAAGGGTCACATACCCGCGCTCAGCGAGCTCGAGCCCGTAACGCAGGTTCACGCGTCCACCCATGCCGACCGGTTCTTCTTTGCCGATGCGGGTCGTCTGGTGCAGGCAAAGCATGGCCGGCGCCTTGCCCGTGAGTCGGTGGGGGATCATCAGGTAAGCGGGCACACGGTCGTCCTTCTCGGCCGCGAACGTGATCTTGCGCCGCGTGCACTTCTCGAGCCGCTCCTCCGCGAGCACCTCAATGTCCAGGGGCACCCGCTCGGATGACTCCGGCAATGGCCCCATCACCCGCTGCATGTTACTGAGAATCGCGCGGCGCCGGGTCTGCCACTCCTCGGGCGTCCGGATGATCTGCCTCTTGCCGTCCGCTCCGGTGGTCACCAAGAGGTCGGGGCCGTCGGGGCGCGAGCTCGATTCTCCGAGTGTCCGATCGCCGACGGCCAGGAACAATACGAGAACGGCCATCCCACGTGCGGATATAGATTCTCGTCGCGTCTTCAGCCGTCCCATGTCGGCCTTGCTCTCAGTGCTCACGTCTCAGTTCTCACATTATCAGGGACTGAGTCCCTCCGTTGTCTTCATCCGAACCGGAGGACAGAAGTTCACTTGATGATCGACAGCACCTTCTTGAAAGTGTCCGTTCCCGCTTCGCCCATCAGCTCGAAGATGACACTTTCGGTGGTGGTCACGATCGCCCCCGCCTGGCGCATGCGGGCGATGGCCGTGTCGCGATCCAGCGGCCGGCGCGATCCGGTCGCGTCGGCACAAACGTAAGGGGCGTAGCCCAACCGGAGCAGATCGAGCACCGTCTGCTGCACGCAGACGTGAGCCTCGATGCCCACGACAATCACCTTCTGGCGGTCCAGCTCCCGCAGACGCTCGGCTACCTCCTGCACGCAGGCGCTGAAACGGAGCTTCTCGATCGGCGGGCAGTCACCCAGGTGACCCCGCAGCGGCGTACAGGTGGGTCCGATGCCCTTGGGATATTGCTCGGTCAGCAGCGCGGGTACGTCCAGCGCGCCCGCTGCGGCCGCCATGCGTCCGGCGGCCTGCAGAACCGTTTCGCCCTCATGGATGGCCGGCAACAGGCGCTCCTGGATGTCCACCACCAGCAGCACGCTCGTGTCCGGCCGAAGCAGTCCCAGATAAGCATCCACAGCGGTCTTCTCCTGCGGCCAGCCCGTACGCAAGAATCAAAAGCAGATCGGCCCATCGGAAACGGCACTGACAGCGGCACTACAGTAGAAGGGGCCCAGACCAGCGTCAACCGTTCCTAAAAGCCGGAGGGGATGCCAGGTGGAGAGAGCAACGGCGGCAGGAGCAGAACGCTGAGCGGACTACATCAGCCGCCCCATCCGAGTGCCGAACCCGCCTGGTAGACGATCAGCGCGCCCACGTAGGCCAATGCACTCATGTAGCTGAACATGAACAGCGGCCAGCGCCAACTGTTGGTTTCACGCCGCACCACCGCGATGGTGCTCGCGCATTGGCAGGCGAGCACGTAGAAGACCATCAGCCCGACGGCCACCAGAGGTGTGAAGACCTGCGAGCCGTCCGGCCAGCGCGCTGCGCGCATCTGCTCGCGGAGCGGCGTGGACTCCTCGTCCGCTTCGCCGACGCTGTACACGATGCCCATGGTGCCGACGAACACCTCGCGGGCCGCGAAGCTGGCGATCACGCCGATGCCGATCTTCCAGTCGTAACCCAGCGGCCGGATGACCGGCTCGATAAAGTGGCCGAGACGGCCGGCGTAGCTCTGCCGCAACTGCTCGCCGGCTTCCTGGCTTTCCAACGCGGCGAGTTGGTCGGCCGCGTCCGGTGACTGGACGGCCGCGAGCGCTTCCCGCTGGGCTTCGTACCGCGCCGCGATCTGGTCGCTGTGAGGATAGCTCATCGCCGCCCACAGAATGACGGTGATGGCCAGGATGACCGTTCCCGCGCGGGTGAGAAACAATCGGCTGCGGTCCCACATCACCCGGAGCACCGCGCCAGGACGCGGCAGCCGATAGGGGGGGAGCTCCATGATGAAGGCAGGCGTCGGGCCCCGCAGAAGCGTCTTCTTGAAGAGTGTCGCCATGCTCAGGGCGGCTACCACCCCTAATGCGTACATGGACAGCAACGTCACCGCCTTGATCCAGGACGCCGCGGGAAGGCACGCAGCGATGAGAACCGTATAGACCGGCAGGCGGGCGCTACAGCTCATGAGCGGCGCGACCAGGATCGTGGCCAGCCGGTCTTTGGGGCTCTCGATGACCCGAGTGGCCATAATGCCCGGGATGGCGCAGGCATGGCTGGACAGCAGCGGGATAAAACTCTTCCCGTGCAGACCTACGCGGCTCATGATCCGGTCCATGAGGAATGCCGCGCGGGCCATGTAGCCGGTGTCCTCCAGCAGGGCGATGAACAGGAACAGTATGCAGATCTGCGGGAAGAAGACGACCACGTTACCAACGCCGGCGATTACGCCATCCGTGATGAGGTCGCGCAGCACACTGGGCGACATGGCTTCCGCGACCTGGGTCTGGGCCCATTCCACGCTCGCCTCGATGGAGCCCATGAGTGGCTCGGCCAGGGCGAAGATGCTGTAGAACATCGCCGCCATCATGCCGGTGAAGCACAGCATGCCCCATATTTTGTGGGTGAGTATGCGGTCCAGTCGGTCCGTGACGGTGAGCGACCGCGCGGGAGCTCGCCGCAGGCAATCCTCGACAATATCCCCCAGCCAGCCGTAGCGGGCGGCGGTCAGTTCGAGCGAGACGTCAAGATCCGGAGTCGCTTCCAGGCGACGCACCGATTCAGTAACCGCCTGGCGCAGGGACGGCGGCAGGTGATTGCCGGCGGGCGCACCGCATTCGCTCAGCAGCAACAGGGCGGTACCGCCGGCGCCGTCAGGTGTGCCAAAGCCGCTGGTTCGCACCACATCGGCCACCGAGTCAATCTCGCGTTCGAGGGCGTCCGGCAGCGGCCATCGTCGGCGTCTCTCGGGCAAGGCGGGTGCGTCACAGATGGCACGGAGCTGTCGCCTGAGTTCATCCACGCCTTCACCGCGGTTGCCAACCGTTCCGATCACCGGCGCTTGCAGATGCTGCGCGAGCCGGGCCAGGTCGAGCTGATGGCCGCTTTGTCGGACCAGGTCCATCATGTTGCAGGCCACCACCGCCGGCAGGCCCAGTTCCAACACCTGGCTGGCCAGGAAAAGATTGCGTTCCAGGTTGGTGGCATCGACGACGATGAGCACGGCATCGGGCCGGGGCGTATCGGCCATACGGCCCAGCAGTACGTCTCGCGCGATCTGCTCGTCCGGACTACAGGCGGAAAGGCTGTAAGTGCCCGGCAGGTCGATCAGGCGCACGCCGCCCTCCCCAAGCAGCAGGCCCTCCCGTTTCTCCACCGTCACACCCGGGTAGTTGCCGACTTTCTGTCGCAGGCCGGTGAGGGCGTTGAACAGCGTTGTTTTTCCGCAGTTCGGGTTGCCCGCGACCGCAACGGTTAACGTCGCCTTCGCTGTCCGTTGGGGTGAATGTTCAATAGAAGTCGGCATGACCGGTCGCATTTATTCCGTCGCCGGCCGGCAGCTACAACTTCTGCAGCGTGATCTGGCGGGCGTCCTGTTTTCGCAGGCTCAGATGATAGCCGCGAACTTCAACATCGATCGGATCGCCGAGGGGTGCGAAACGGACCACCCGCAACAGAGTTCCGGGGACCAGGCCCATTTCCATCAGCCGGCGGCGGATGTCTGGCGACCCAGCCACGGTGGCAACTCGGCCTTGCTCGCCCGCTGCGAGGGTATCAAGCGTCGGCATGGCATTCTCTCAGGACGGGGTGGGTTTCCCCTCAAGCGGAACGAGCCAGTGGAGACTTGGCCGACTCGACCAGTATGCAACGAGCCAGCCGCCGGCAGACTCCGAAACGACAATTCCCCACTTCGCAGATCAACGGATCACTGTTGGTGATGATGCGGAGCGTTCGGCCTTCCAGAACGCCGAGCTCCCGCAATCTCTGCGTTTGCCCCTGATCTGCCCGCACGGCATGGATCCGCACTTCATCTCCGGCTCGTCCAATCGCCATGGGAAACACGGTCTTGCTGTGCACGGACGGCTCCTGACGCAATCTGCCGGCAGGTGCGGATCGCGAATGGCGGTCTCCACATGAGCGGCCGGCGGCGCTAATTGAGACTCAATCTCGACTAGATAATGTATCGACTATCCCGAAGGCCGTCAAGCGTAAATAGACAGGTTGGGGTGAATTACCCGGCGTTCGGTTGGCCGCTGGCTGCCGACTCGGACGCAGCCCGCTGGGCGGCCGCATGACTCGCTGCGCTGGCTTGAGCGAGGCGCAACTTCATGAGCCGACCGACCTTGAACTTGACTGTGCGCTTGGAGGGCACAGAGACCCGTTCAAGCGTCTTGGGGTTCTGGGCCGTGCGGGCAGCCCGGAGCTTGCTCTCAAAGACGCCGAAATCGCGGAATTCCAGACGGTTGCCGCGCCCCAGCTCGTCAATGATCTCATCCAGAAAGGTCTGAATGATCCCCTTGACCACCACTCGCTTGTGGGAGGATTTCTCGGCGATCCGGTCGATGAGTTCTTTCTTCGTAATGGTCTGCATTGGCGTACTCGAGTGCAACAGGTGCCCTAAGTGCTCGTCAGATCCCCGCAATGCACGCAAGTTATACTACCGCAATGAGTTTCATCGATCAAGACTTTTTAAGCGCCTCCCGGAAGCTTCAAAAATGGGGCATGCAAACGTGCCCGAAGTGACATGTAAATCCTTTATTCGCAATGAGTTGAGATCATACCGGCGCGGCCCCGGTTGCCCGCGGCGATCCGCTTTTCTGCAAACCTTTCTTTTGCAGTGGTTTACATCGGCCCGTAAAAAAACCGCACCCGCAAGCTCGAATCACCGGAAGTGACCCGAGCTTGCGAGGAGCGGAATGCATGCCACAGCCTGTGCGGCATGACTCTTCCCGCTCCAAGCGAGGGTTGCTCAACCTTGAGCAACCCAAGCTTGGGGGGGAGAGAGAGACTGTTGCCGCTCGCCTGAGGGCGAGCGTCGCGTAACCCTTGCTTTTCCACCGGGCAGACGGTGCAACAACGCCGACTGCCGTTTCCCCGCTGCGGACATCGGAGAGCCAACCTTACTTCCTTTGGGCTCTAGACCGGTGACTCGCGTTTATCCTCTTCCTCACGAGCAAATTCAAACTTCTTCTGGGCTTCGTCTTCTTCCGCCAGCGGCCGCAGTCGTTCAATCGGCACAACCAGGGGAGAGAACAGCCCTTTGACCTCCAGCACGGCGAATCGTCTTGCCTGCTCTCCTAGATCACTCAGAAAGACAACATTCCCAGTGATCTCCAGGTCGGGCGTCACTTGCGCAAGCGCCTGGTCCTGGTCGGGGCAGATGACATCACCGAGTCGGAAGCGATACGTTCGTCCTCGCTCGATCGGAGACATTTTCACTTGCTTTTCCCTAAACTCCGCCCTGCGTATTATCAGGCGGCGTGCCAGACCTCAGGATCCGCCCCGAGATTCAGAGAATAATGCGCAAGTCGTTGCCTACTGGGGAATTGCGTCGATCTGTGGGTCGTTAAAAAACTGCCCACTACCCCGGTTGCCGGGCCCGCTTGTGCAGGAAGTTGCACGCCCTCAAGCCTGCCGGGTTGTGAGCAACGCCTGTCCACGCACCCAGGTTGAACGTATCCGTGCACCATGCCACAGCTTAAAGGTTATCGGTCACTTCAGCGGGTTGTGTGCACAAGATGATGCGCTGGTGCAGAAAACGTGGCGCGCCGCGGGGAAGATCAAAGCGTCCGGCTGACCAGATGCGTGACCACACCTTGAATCGAGAAGTCCCGAGCCTCATCCACCACCTGCGGAGGAATATCGGGATTGTCCCCGCGCAGCAGGACCAACTGGTTCTCCCGCTGGCGCTCGACGTAGACACGTTTGAGGATGGGCAGCCCATCGAGCAGGCAGGCACAGATTCGGCCCTGCACGTGACGCGGATCAACCCCCGGCCGGTACTGGACTAGAACGATGTCGTCCGGCTTGAGCGTCGGCTCCATGGAGTCGAACGCAAGGCGAAGGCAATAGCGGTCCTCGCGCCAGAGATGACGCAGCACCGGGAACATCTCAAGTTGAGTATCCGGCGCATCAATCGGGGGGCCGGAGGGCAGATGGATGTACACCGGCAGTTCGCGCGTCACCAGCGGCTGGGGTGTATCGTGGTCGGGTCCCTCACCGATGATTACCGCCGGCGGTAGATCCATGGCCAGGCAAATGGCCTTCAGTGTCGAGGGCGAGGGTTTTCGCCGGCCTCGCTCGATTTCGCTGAGGAAACCCTGGTTCACGTTGGCTTTACGGGCCAGGTCCGTCTGATTCATGCCGAGCTGCTGGCGGTAGTGGCGGATCCGCAGGCCGGGATGGCCATGAAAAACCGGATGATCCGGGGGCAGGTGGGCCATGTGGATACTCTCCCCGGCCCCGTTCGGGCTCGTCAAGCAGACTTCCCGCCCATCGCCTTGATCCGGCTGCGGACGGAGCCAATCGTGTTGATGCGTAAGCCGAAGTTTTCGCCGACCTTTACGGCATTTCCCCGGCCAATGCACTTGTTGTTGATCATGAGATCGAGGTCATCGTCGGCGGACTTATCGAATTCAATAATCGCCCCGGTGGTCAGGTTCATGATGTCGGCCATCGGCATGGTCCGCTCGGCGAGTTGGACGATGACCGGCACCTCCAGGTTGAGGATACGGCTGGGGTCCTCATGCTCAGTGGTCGCCAGAGCGGGGCTGCGTCCAGGCCTGGGGCCCGGCATGATCGGCGCCGCGGAGGCAGCCGGCGGTTCCGATCCGCGCGCCGGGGCGGAATCACCCACGTCATCGATCAGTGCGCCGGCTTCCGCGAGCAGGGCATCGATTTCGTCCTGGTTGAAGGCCACGTCCGACATTGATCATTCCAAGCTCATCAAGAACAGGGCGCGTTCGTTGGCCCCAGCAGTTTATCGGCCGGTCGGGCAACCCGCCTTGATCGGGCTTTCGGGTGCTGATCGGTCCGCAAGCCGGCGGACCAGGTCCCGAAGTATCACGCGCTGGGAGTATGGTAATAATTGAATTCTTTGCTTGATTCCCGGGTCGGAGTGAACCACAATAGATCGTGCCGCCAGTTGGTACGGGTTCGGGTATTACTTCGTTCAAATCAATGTGTCAGGAGGGAGAGTCATGCCGTTCGGGCAGCGCGCATTATTCGTCGTGTCGCTCCCCGGGGTCACGGACCTCGTCCTGGCCGGATATTCCCGCGCCCCGGTCACCTGGGTAGGCAGTGTATCGCCCCTGTGGAAGACCTTGCAGATCTGCGGATAGAGCTGAGGCTGTGGAGGAGCTCGAAATGTGCCAGACGACACCGCACCGGCTTTGGACAGCGCTTCTTTTCTGCTGCCTTGCGATCTTGCTGGCAGGAGCGAGGGCCCGGGCAGCAACTTTAATCTGGGACGACGGCGCGGCCGACCCACCCAATCCGCCAGGCGACGGCATCAGTTGGAATGACAAGTTCAATTCAGCAGCGCGACCTTAAGGGGTGGATCTCTCGAAACGGAGGGCAGCGGCGTCGCCGTGCTGAGCAATACTACAGACTTTGAAAACGTGACCAGTAAGGGAGTCTTGAATATTCCAGGTGGTGGCTCCGAGAAACTCCTCTCGCTTCATGGCAGCACATTTACCAACGATGGCGTAGCCACCGTCAACAGCACGGGTAGCGGCAGCGCGGCAGTCAGGGTGACAGAATCACTCCTGTTGTCCGGGTCCGGGAGGCTCGTGCTGGCGGAACCATTCGTATTTGGATCGAGGCTCGACATCACTGCCGGTGTTACCTTGACGCAAGCGCCCGGTCATACAATTCAGGGGCGCGGGGTGGTCGGTACGACTACCGCGGGAACGCTGATCAATAATGGCACCCTGGCAGGTGCATCAAGCAGTGAATTGCTCGACGTTAACTCAACTCTGGCGGGCGAAGGGCTGGTGCGCAATGTGTTCATCGACGGAATTCATTCGCCGGGTAACCCGCAAACCGGTCATCCCACGGCCAGCGTCCCCATCGAAGGAGAATACAACTTCGGCAACGGACCCGGCATCAACGGCGACAACCGCTTGATCATCGAAATCGGCGGCACCACGCCCGGCGATGACTACGATCAACTCGTTTCAGCTGACCCTGCCAACGTGGTGACCATCCGCACGTTCGGCACTGTGCTCGACGTGTCGCTCATCAACGGCTTTGTGCCGTCAGGAGGGGACACATTTGTGATCCTGACCACCGCCGGCACGATCAACGGCATGTTTGCCCAGGTCATTCTTCCGGCGCTGCCGCCGGGGCTGACGTGGGATCCGGTGAACAAGACGAGCACCAGCCTCACACTGAGCGTGAGCTGTACGTCGAGCTACGATTTCGACTGTGACGGCGACGTGGACCTGGATGACTTCGGCCTGTTTCAGGTGTGCATCTCCGGTCCGGGGATCTCCCTGACGCCAGGCTGCCAGACCCGGGACTTTGATGTCGATGACGATGTGGATCAGTCCGACTTCGGGGCCTTTCAGCGCTGCTACAGCGGTGCGGGGAATCCGCCGGATCCGAGCTGCATGAATTGACGCACTTGGCAGGACGTGTGCCACTGCTCTGTGAGCAGTGTGGGACACCCGGTGGTCGATTGGTCTCCAGGGGTCTGCGGAGTTCTCAGGTCAGTTCGCCGACCAGGATGCAGGCGTTGTGGCCGCCGAAGCCGAAGGAGTTACTCATCGCCCGGCGGCTTCGGGCGTCACGCGGCTGATTGGGTACGTAATCGAGATCGCACTCCGGATCGGGTGAGTCCAGGTTGATGGTGGGGGGGAGCACGCCATGGCGGATGGCCAGCACACTGGCGATCAGTTCAATCCCGCCGCTGGCGCCCAGCAGGTGGCCGGTGGCGGACTTGGTGCTGCTGATGGCGACCTGGCGGGCCTGTGGACCGAAAACCTGCTTGATGGCGCGCGTTTCGGCCACGTCGCCCAGCGGTGTGCTGGTGCCGTGAGCGTTGATGTAATCAATGGTTTCGAGCGGAATGCCTGCGTCGGCGATGCAGTTGCGCATGGCCACGGCCGCCGCACCGCCCGTTTCGTCGGGCTGGGTGATGTGTCCGCCATCGGCACTCATGCCGTAACCGAGCACTTCGGCGTAAATCTGGGCGCCGCGGCGACGGGCATGTTCGTATTCTTCGAAGACCAGGATGCCCGCGCCTTCGCTGATCACGAATCCGTCACGCTTCTGATCGAAGGGGCGGCTGGCCTGCTGCGGCGCGTCGTTGCGGGTGCTGAGGGCATGCATCACGTTGAAGGCGGCTACGGAGATTTCGGTCACCGCCGCCTCACTGCCGCCGGTGATCATCACGTCGGCTTCGCCGCGCTGCACGGTGCGCAGCGCATCGCCCATCGCGTTGGTGGCCGACGCGCAGGCGGTCGCCACCGCGCTGCTGGGTCCGCGCAACCCGAAGTGGATGGAGATATTGCCGGTGCCGGCGTTGACCATCAGCTTGGGGATGGTGAACGCCGAGATCTTCTGCGGCCCCTTCTCGATCAGCCGGACGTGCTGCTGCTGCAACTCCATGATGCCGCCGATCCCTGAGCCGATGATCACGCCGCAGCGGTAGGGGTCTTCCTTGGCGAAATCCAGGCCGGCATCCTTGACCGCCTGAATGGCGGACGCCACCGCGAACTGTGCAAAGCGATCCATGCGTTTGGCGGACTTGCCGTCAAACCATTCCAGGGGATTGAAGTCCCGGCATTCGCCCGCGAACCGGGTATCGAAGTTCGTGCAATCGAACCGGGTCAGCGGGCCAATGCCGCTGCGCGACGAGATCAGCCCGTCCCAGTAGCGTTCGACCGAACTGCCCAGGGGCGTAACCGCGCCCACACCCGTAATGACAACGCGTCTTCTCGACATCAGTTTGATCTCAGGGGACAGTGCATCCTGCCTGGCGCAAGCGATATCCGGCCGGAGCAGGCCTCCGGGCCGCGCGTGGCGCGCGGCATCGTCCTGCACCGGAGCGGAATCGCCAGGATCAGCTCTTGCCGTGATGGGCCACGATGTAGTCCACCGCCTGGCCTACCGTCCTGATCTTCTCCGCCTCCTCGTCGGGGATGCTGATCTCAAAGTTGTCCTCAAACTCCATGACCAACTCGACGATGTCGAGTGAATCGGCGTTGAGGTCGTTGATGAAGGATGTCTCGCGAGTGATTTCGGCCTTGTTAATGGCCATCTGCTCGCTGACGATCGTGAATACCTTGTCCTCAATTTCCTGGACGTTCACTTCTGAACCTCCTGCCGGGAGGGCACCAGCCTCCCAACAGCCTTCTCTGTATATGACCCGGCTCCCGTGCCGAGCCGTCTTCCTGCTCTACTGACTTCACACCACGCTAGGGCCGTTGGCGCCCCCCGGTCGGGCGAAGTTGTACTACATGCTCAGTCCGCCGTCGACCGCCAGCACCTGGCCGTTGATGTACTTCGCGGCCGGCGAGGCCAGAAAGATCACCGCGGCCGCGATATCCGCCGGCTCGCCGAACTTCTGGCAAGGAATGAGCTGCTTGACTGTCTCCTTGAGCTTGTCGGGCAGCACATCCGTCATGTCCGTCGTGATGAAGCCCGGAGCCACCACGTTGCAGGTGATGTTGCGCCGTGCCAGCTCCTTGCCCACGCTCTTGCTGAATCCGATGACGCCGGCCTTACTGGCGGCGTAGTTGGCCTGTCCGGCGTTGCCGGTGATGCCGGCGACGCTGCTGATGTTGACGATCCGGCCGTAACGAGCCCGCACCATGTACCGGCTCACCGCCCGCGTGATCCAGAACACGGACCGCAGGTTGGCGGAGAGCACGTCCTCGAACTGCTCGTCGTCCATGCTCATGAGCAAGCCGTCGCGTGTGATGCCGGCGTTGTTCACCAGGACGTCGATTTTCTTGAACTCCTCGGCCAGGCCGTCCACAAAGGGATCGATGGCCGTCCGGTCCGTGACGTCCAGGCGCCGGGGGACAACGCGCCCGGGCCATTTGGCCTGTTGAACCTCCTCGACCAGCGTGCTGAGTCGATCCTCTGAGCGGGCGGCCGCCACGACGGTGGCGCCTTCCCGGGCCAGCGCCAGGCAGATTCCTCGCCCGATGCCGCGCGAACCCCCGGTCACCAGCGCGATCTGATCAGTCAATGTTGCCATCCGGGAACCTCCTGCGCTTTCCGGATCAGCCGACCAACTGGGCCAGCCCATCCACCGTGCTGACATTGACTACCGGAGCTTTCCGATCGATCTTTCTGAGCAGACCGGTCAGCACGCGACCGGGCCCGATCTCTACGAACCGCTCGACCCCCTCGGCCAGCAGGCGCTCTATGGAAGCCTGCCAGCGAACCGGGTGCGTCACCTGGTCGGCCAGCCACTGGCGGATCGTGGCCGGGTCGAGATGATACTGGCAATTCACGTTGGCGACCACTGGTATTCGCGGAGGGGTAAATTCCGTCTCGGCCAGGACGGCCGCCAGTCCATCGGCGGCCGGCTTCATGAGGGCGGAATGGAACGCCCCGGCCACCTTCAACGGGATAGCCCGACCGCCCGCCGCTTCGATGAGCTGAATGGCCCGCTCGCAGGCGGCCTGCTCGCCGGAAATCACGATCTGGCCCGGGCAGTTGAAGTTTGCGGGGCCCAGTACCTGCCCGGACGCGGCCTCACGGCAGATCGCCTCGACCTGGTCCAGATCCAGTCCCATGGCTGAGACCATTCCGCTGGGCACCGCTCGCGCGGCCGACTGCATGAGCTCACCGCGCCTTTTGACCAGCCTCAGGGCCTCCTCGAACCGGACTGCTCCGGCCGCGAGAAGGGCGGTGTACTCGCCCAGGCTCAGCCCGGCCATGGCTACCGGCGTTTCGTCCAGATCCTTGCCGTCGTGCAAAGCTCGCCAGATGGCGACGCTGGTCACGAAAATGGCCGGTTGCTGGATGTCAGTCTGTTCGAGCTTCTCAGGCGGTCCCTCGAAGCACAGGCTTCGCAGGTCATAGCCCACGATGGCATTGGCCCGCTCGAAAACCTCGGCCGCGGCCGGAGATGCCTCGGCGAAGTCGCGGCCCATGCCGACAGACTGGGCGCCCTGGCCCGTGAACAGTATTGCTGTTCGCGCCATCAGATACGGTTCCTCACAAGCGAATGAGAGCGGATCCCCAAGTCAGCCCGGCGCCGAATCCGGCCAGGATGATCCAGTCGCCCGACTGAAGGCGTCCGTCTCGCCGCGCTTCGTCGAGGGCCAGCGGGATCGATGCCGCCGACGTGTTGCCAAAGCGATCAATGTTGACGGCCACTTTTTCCGGGCCGATGCCCAGCTTCTCGGCGGCCGACTCGATGATGCGGAGATTGGACTGGTGCGGTATCACCATGGCCAGGTCACCGGCACTCAGGCCGGTGCGGGCCAGTGCATCGCTGATGACCTCCTGCATCTTGGTCACGGCGAACTTGTAAACCTCGCGACCGCGCATCTTGAGGTAGTGGAGCCGTTCATTGACTGTGCGCGGGCTGGCGGGCTCCTGCGAGCCGCCGGCGGGCACCCAGATCATCTGCGCGCCTGATCCGTCAGCTCCGAGGCAGAAGTCATACAGGCCGCTCGAATCGTTGTCCGCAGGGGTGAGGATGGCCGCTCCCGCGCCGTCGCCGAGCAGGATACAGGTGCCGCGGTCTTCGAAATCGGTGATCGAAGACATGCACTCCGCTCCCAGGACGAGAATGGCCCGGTACTTGCCGGTGGCCATGAACTGGCTGGCCGTCACCATGGCATAGACGAACCCGCTGCACGCCGCGGCCACATCAAAAGCCGGAATGTGCCCGCAGCCCAGCTCCGTCTGGAGAAAACAGGCCGTCGAGGGCACGGGCACCACGGGCGTGCAGGTGGCCAGGACGATCATGTCCAGGTCGGCGGCCTTCATGCCCGCATCGGCCAGGGCGCGCTCGGCCGCCAGCTTGGACAGCGTGAGCGTGTTTTCTCCGGGAGCGCAGATCCGGCGTTCGCGAATGCCGGTTCGCGTGCGAATCCACTCGTCCGACGTTTCGAGGGTTTTCTCGAAGTCGGCATTGGTCATGATCCGATCCGGCCAGGCGCTGCCTGTGCCGCGGATGGCCATCGAAATCCGGTTTGTCATGAGATCGTTTCTACAGGCTTCGCTGCGTGGCGGTGGCGACGCCGGGCGCGGCGGCCAGCAGATCGGCAGCGATGACCGAATTCAGGTCTCGTTCAAGATACTCAATAGCCACCCGGACCGCATTACGGATGGCCACGTGATCGCTCCGCCCATGGCAGATGATACAGACACCGTCCACCCCGAGGAGTGGCGCTCCCCCATATTCCGCGTAGTCGTGGTTGGCCCAGACCCGCTGAACGACCGGCTCGAAACTCTTGGCCAGTTCGGGGCTGGCCAGGGCGATTTCTTTGGCGATGGTCTTGAAGAGCCCCTCGGCGAGCCCCTCGATCAGCTTGAGGGCGATATTGCCGACGAACCCGTCGCAGATGACCACATCGCAGCCGCCGCGGAACAGATCCCGTCCCTCGACGTTGCCAACAAAGTTAATCCGCTCGCAGGCCCGGAGCATTTCGTGGGCCACCTTGACCAGGGTCGTGCCCTTGACGTCTTCCTCGCCCACCGAGAGCAACGCCACGCGCGGACGGTCAACGTGCAGCACGTTCTTGGCGTACGCGCTGGCCATGATCGCGTAGTGAAGCAAGTGGTGCGGCTTGGGCGTGAGATTCGCGCCGGCGTCGCACAGGACGATCGGGCCGGTGAACGACGGAATCACCACCGCGATCCCGGTTCGGGACACGCCCGGCAGCAGCCGCATCTTGAACTGCGAGGCGGCCGCGAATGCGCCGGTATTACCCGCGCTGATGACGGCCTGGAGTTCGCCAGCCCCCGCCATCTGGGCCATACGCACGATCGAGGAGTCCTTCTTCTGACGGACCGCTTCGACCGGAACGTCTTCCATCCCGATCACTTGGGAGGCGTGGGCGACCGCGATGTGGCCGTTCGGGTGCCCCAGACGCTCCAGTTCGTGACGGATGACCTTCTCGTCACCGACCAGAACGAGCTCGTGCCCGTTCATCGTCGGCAGCGCTTCCAGGGCACCCCGCACGATCTCCTGGGGCGCATAATCGCCGCCCATCGCGTCCACGCCGATCCGCATGGGACTCAGCTCTCCTGATCTTCGATGACCAGCGCGACGCCACTGCTGACGTAGCCACAATTGTCACATGCGGCGTGCGGGAGCTTGGCCGTCCCGCATTTCGGGCAGGAGACCAGATTCGGCTTCGCCAGGGCGTGATGCGAACGGCGCTTCCGCTTGCGTGCTTTGGATGATCTGGCAACAGGTACCATGTCTGTTCCTAACTTTCCTTGAGGTTTTGACCAGACCCGGGGGGCCTCGGTGCATGGGGACAATACCGAAGAGAGGCTTGCAAGCCGGCCATTGGGCAAAGCCGAAGTTGCAAGCCTCTCAACGCAACTCCAGAAAGCTAACTATCTTAGCGCGGGCTGTCAAGAAGGCCCGCCGAACCGCAAGGATTACTGCTGGCTGCGGTGCCGACCGAACTCGGTCTCCTGGTTACATCAAAAATCAATTTCTTGCACTCGTGATTTAGGCGCTCTCTCGCTCGGCCTGAAATTGCCGCAGTGCCGGGCAGCGCGACGGATCGCCGCAGCAGACGTCCCGAATGTACTCGTGATACACGTCCTTCTCTAAGCCATACTCGGCCCGAAGGTTACACTTCAGTGCGACGCGAGGCCGGCTGGTCCGTCCACCCAGGATGATGGACTGAATGTACACCTGGTTCTTGCCCGCGAAACATTTCATGTTCTTGTTGAATTGGCTCTCCAGGACGGAGAGGTTCGTGCGCTGCTCCTCCAGGGTGATGGGTGGCGGACCGGCCGCGACGGCCGCCTGCGCCTGAAGGGCTTCGGCGATGGCGGCTTCCAGCCGCTCCGCTTCCACCGGATATTCGAGGAAGCCCTTCGCGCCCAGCCTCATGGCGATGGGCTGATACTTGCCGCAGCCGCGGGAGGCGACCACGATCACGGGAATCTTCAACTGATTGTCGCGCATGTACTTCAGGAGACGGGTACCTTCCTCTTTCTTGGAGTCGAGGCCGACC
>BTUC01000013.1:0-36493 GCA_045863575.1 Phycisphaerae bacterium | reverse complement strand
TACGGACAAAGCGGCAACTCCCGAGGTCGCCGAACCGGAGGCATTGCTCACCACACAGCGGTACTGGTTTCCGCCGTCGGTTGCCTGGGCGGTAAAGGTGTAGGTGTTGCCAGTGGCGTCCTGCACCGGCGACCAGTTGTCTCCGCCGTCGGTGCTCACCTCCCACTGGTAGGTCAGAGTCCCGAAGCCTGTGGCCGTGATCGAGAACGAAGCTTCGTCGCCCGCGCAGACGCTCGTATTCTCCGGGTCAGCGGTGATGGACGGACCGGTCCGGACGGTGAGCACGGCCGTCGCCGATGTGACTGAAGTGCAGGCATTTGTTGCTACGCAGTCATAATCGCCCGCATCGGCGCCGGTTACGGGATTGATGGTCAGCGTGCTGCTGGTCGCCCCGCTGATGCCGCCACCGTCGGTGAGATCCATGCCGTCCTTACGCCACTGGTACGTCGGGTTGGGCGTGCCGGTGGCGGTGGCCATGAAGGACACTGGTTGACCCTCGTCCACGATCTGGCCGAGCGGGTCGACAGTGAAAGCCGGCGCCGTGTTGACGCTGAGCACCGCGGGATCGGACGAATCGGAGCCGCAATCGTTGGTTACGACGCAAACGTAGCTGCCCGCTTCGCCGGTGGTGTAGCTGGAAAATTCGGCCCCGGCGATGAGCACCGTGTCCTTGTACCACTGGTAGGTGAGTGGGGCCGTGCCGGAAGCCGCGACCACCAGCGTCGCCCCGGCGGGCTCGCAGACGCTTTGGCTGGCCGGCTGCAGGGTAATAGACGGCGGCTCATTGACGACCAGGACGGCCGAGGGGGAGATTGCGTCGGGTGAACAGGCGCCGGACACGACACAGCGATACTGCCGCCCATTGTCGGCCAAAACCGCGGTGAAGCTGTAAGTGGCGGCGTTCTCGCCGACGTTGGCGAAGCTCTGCCAGTTGTCCGTGCTGACCTGCCACTGGTAGCTGAGCTGCGTGCCCGTGGCGCTCATGGTGAACTGCGCGGGCTGACCTGCGCAGACGACCAGGTTGTCCGGTGGGTCGGTAATAGCGGGGGCGTCATTCAGCGTGAGCGTCGCCGCATTGGAGGTGTCAACGCCACAAGTATTCGAGACGAAGCAGCGATACATCCAGCCGTTCATGGCTTGTGTTGCCACGGGTGTGGTATAGGTGGCTGTACTGCCACCGGTTCCATCTACGACGTCGCTAAAGTCAATGCCATTCGTACTCACCTGCCACTGGTAGGTGGGTTCCGGCGAGCCGGTGGCGGTCACGCTGAACATGGCCGTCTGCCCTTCGCAGACTGCGGCGTTGGCCGGATCGACGGTGACAACGGCGGCCGTCTTCACCGTCAGCGTGGCTGTGTCGGAGTAGGTCGTGCCGCAGTCATCGGTGACCACGCAGTCATAGCTGCCGGCGTCTCCGGACCCCGCCGAGGGGATGCTGTAGATGGAGCCGGTCGCGTTGAGGATATCGCTTCCGTCCTTGCGCCACTGGTAGTAGACGGTGCCGACACCGGCTGCCGTCACGGAGAGAGTGGCCGGTTCGCCCGCGCAGATGCTCAAGGCCTGCGGTTGGGCGGTGAGCTCTGGCCTGGTGTCCACGGCCGCCGAGGTGCTGGTGCCGCCGGCGTCCTGACGGCCGGCCTGGTCGGTGGCCCTGCCTGCGGCGATGCTGATGGTGAAAGTGCCGTCGCCGGTGACGCCGGAGATGGTCACGGTCGGGTCGGAGCTGTTGCCGTTCTGGACGGATGCGGAACCACCAGTCAGGCCGGAGCCGAGGTTGATCGTCACGTCATCTGTGGTGAGATCAACGGTCAGGTTGTCGCCGTTGTCCTGATCAGTGTAGTGGAGGGCGAACGACACGGTGCCCTCGCTGCAGGTGCGCGCCGGCGAGGGTGAATCGATGGTCAGAATCGGACTGTAGTTGTCCACCACCAGAACGGCCGCGGCGGAGGTTGCCGGCGATCCGCAGGAGACGCCGGAGGTCACGACGCAACGGTACTGATACCCGTGCATGCCGTAGAGCGTGGGCTCGGTGGTGTAGGTGTCGGTCGTGCCGCCGGTGCCGTCGGCCACGAAGCTCCAGTTGAATCCGCCGTCCGTGCTGACTTCCCACTGATAGGCCAGTGCCGAGCCGGCTGCGACCACCTGGAAGGTGGCGGTCTGGCCCGTCCGCACGATCTGGTTGGTCGGATCCGTCGTGATCGATGGGTCGGTATGGATCGTGAGGGTAGTGTTCGAGCTGGCCGCCGTCGCGCAGGGGCCCACGGGGCTGGCCGTGAGGGTCAGCGTGACGCTGCCGGCGACCACGTCGGCGCTGCTGGGGGTGTACGTGGGTGCCAGCGCGTTGGCATCCGAGAACGAACCGCTGCCGCTGCTGGTCCAGGTCACGCCCGAGTGGTTGCTGGCTGAGCCGGCCAGCGTCAGCGCGGCGGTACCGCAGGTGGTGTACGGCCCGTCGGCATTGGCGGCAGGCGCCGGCTGGACGGTGAGCGTAGCCGCATCCGAGGTGACATCGGCGCAGGGCGCGGCACCACTCACCACGCAGTCATAACTGCCGGCATCGCCGGTGGACACCGGGTCGATGGTGAGGGTGGCGGTATTCGCGCCCAGGATCGCTCCGCCATCAGCCAGCGGCGTGCCGCCTTTACGCCACTGGTAGGCGGTAGCATCGGTGGCCGTGACGCTGAAGGAGGCACTCTCGCCTGCGCACCGGGTTAGACCGGAAGGCTGGGCACCGATCGCCGGGGCGGCATTCACCGCAAGTGTCGCCGCGTTAGACGTGACCGAGCCACACGCGTTGGTCACGACGCAATCGTAGCTGCCGGCCACACCGGTCGTGTAGCTGGCCGAGCTCGCGCCCGGAATGTCTGCGCCGTTCAGTCGCCATTGATAGGTCGGCGCAGGGCTCGCGGTGGCCGTGACCGTGAACTGCGCGGTCTGACCGGCGCAGATGGCGGCGCTGATGGGATGGCTGCTGATGCTTGGGCACGTGCAGGCCAGTGCGGCGTCGCTCTTGAAGGAGATGTCGTCGATGTCGGTGAAGCCGAAGCCGCCGTTGTGCTGCCTGGCGTAGGCAGTGACCTCGACTTTGATGGACCGGCAGTCGGCCGGTGGAGCCTGCATCAGTTCATAGGTGTGCCACGTGCCCTTTGCCGGATTGGTGATGCTGCCCGTCGTGTGGGCAGCCGGCGTGCAGGGATTGGTCTGCGCGCAATCGGTGTAGTAGTACACCGTGAGCTTGCCCCATCCCTGGCTCCACGCGCCCGACCCGCTCGGATGGTAGTCGTCGTGGCGCATGCTGAATGAGGCCGTGTAGCAGCTTCCACCGGCCGAAACACCGAAGGACTGGACGATGACGGGCTGGCCGACACCCGCCGGGCCGCAGCTGCCGTCCATGGAGTTCGCCTTCAGCCGATCTTCGTCGTACCAGGTGCCCCCGGTAAGCGTCCAATTGGAGAATGCACCGGCGTTGGTCTGGCAGAACGCACCTCCGCCAAGCGCTCGTGTCAGGCCACCATTGAGCAGGAACTCCGTGGTGAAGCCGCAGGTCACCGTGAGTGTAGCGGTGTTGCTGGTCACGTTGCCGCATGCGTTGGTCACGACGCACTGGTATTGGCTCTGATTGTCTTCAGGGGTCAAGGCTGGCGTCGTGTAAGACACATCCATGGCGTCAATGATGTCCTCAAAGCTCCCGCCGGGCGGTTTCTTCTGCCATTGGTAAGACAACGGAGCCGTGCCGGAAGCCGCGACGGTGAACGTGGCGGTCGCGCCGACGGCGGCCAACTGGCTTGATGGATGTGTGTCGATGCTGGGCGCCACGCATCCGGAGGAAGTTGTGCCATTGCCCGGGGGACCGTAACCGGTGGCGCACGTGCCGGAGGAATCAGATGCCGCGGAGACGTCAAACGTGTAGCTGGTGCTGCTGGCCAAATCAGTGACCGTCTTGGTGCCCCAGGCGGCTTTCGTTTGCCACACGGGGCTTGCCCCGACGCTGCCGTTAGCCTGAATGTACTGGTTGGTGAAAGCCCCGCCATTGATCCGGAGGGCAAAGTATGCGGTGGTGGAATCGGCCGCATTATTCGTCACGTTCAAAGTCGTGGAGCTGGGGTTCCCCACAGTGGGTTGGCCTGGCGTGGCCAGAACAGGACACGCGGCTTGGAAGGAAGCCTGATGCAGGCCAGTGGTATAATGACCGTTTCCTCCACAATAGCCGCAACCGGCGCCCCCCAGCCCGGTGTGCAGATAGATCTTGATCTTGGCAGATAGCGCTCCAGCAGGGGGCATGTCACCCAGCAACAGTGTGTCTTCGGCCTGGCCGGTCGCCGAGTGGTTGACATAGTTGGTCGTATCGGTTCGAAGGATGGTGCCGCCGCCGTTAGCCGCGTTGTAGAAGGTCACGTCCAGCTTGGCCTTGGGGACGGTATGATTGAGCGTGCTGGCGCACCAGTGTTCTCCTGCCCAGCAGACCTTCGCCACATAACAGCTTGAATCGGAGAGGTTCACGACCTGTTCGAGGGTCGACTCGCGCGCCCCGCCATCGCAGAACTCCCATGTACGTATAGCGGGTGAGTAGTTGCCGTGTCCACCACTGCAGGCAGTGTTGGTCCAGCCGTTGACATTGTCATTCAATGCCGTACCACCCTCGGTCCAGTTGGCGTAGTCCGACAGGCTTGTCCGAGATTCGAAATCACCGTTGAGCAGAAGTTCGGTGCCAGTGCAGACGGTTGTGCCCTGGGCAGTCGGTTCGCCTGAAGTGTCTACACCATTGCCGTTGCGCGCCCTGGTGTAGAAGGTGTATTGGGTGCCGGAGGCTAGGCCGGTGACGGTCTTGGGGTTGCCCCACACTGTGGCCGTCTGATAGACGGGGTTAGCCGCCACTGATCCGTTTGCCTGTACCCAGTTGCCGCCGCTCACGGCGGGTGAGATATGGATCGCGTAGCTCGTGTTCGCCGGGTTGCCATTCGGATTGAGCGTCACGTTGAGAGTTGATGTTGTCGCACCGCCGATCGTCGGGGCGGCGGGCACGTTGCAGAGCGTGTACCTGGTGGGCAGTGCGAGTCGGTTCGTGCTCTCCATGCACGTATACGTCGCCGCCCAGCGGGCGTACTGCGTGTTAGGGCTAAGCCCGGTCTCCGCGACAGAGATGGCCTGACCTGCAGAGGTGGCCTTAACCGTCCCGCCGCTTGCCGCATCATAGATGCGGTAAACTTCTGCCGACGCACCTGAGGCCCGTGTCCAGCCCCAGGTGATCTGCGTGGCGGAATTGGCCGTGGCACTCCCTCCCGTGGGGGGATTTGGCGCGGTGCAAGATGACGTGATCGTCACGTTAAAGATATCGCTGATGGAAAAGTATCCCGCCATGTCAGACATGCGGAATTTGATTTTGTTCTGTGTGGAACTGATCTGGTTGAAGGGAACGCCACTGGCAGTGATGGTCTGGCTCGCTATGGTCCCGTCCGTCCCTGTAGCGCTGCAGGTGGTGCTTGCGTCGGGGTCAACTGTGTCGGTGACCAGATCCGTGTATCCAGATGCCCCAGGTGGGAACTCTTCTGTCGGCCATGCAAATGTGGCTTCATCCTGGTAGGCCAGCACCTTTACTCTCAGTCCGTTCACGATGCGAACATTACGAACATAGAACTCAGAGGTGCCGCTATCCGCTTCATGAGCCATTTCGATGGCTTTGATGATTCTGCCAGCTCGGGTTGTAAGACTGAACTCGCGATGATACCACTTCAAATCTGCCACCGCTGACAGATCAATAGTTGCATGCGGGCTGCGGCCATTCTGGTCACTAATTCCCGAATCACGTAGGTTTGTGCCGTCAGTGAACTCCAAATCCATCGCGCCGCTATTCTGAGACGTCTCCGGATAATAGATATCGTACTCGAACACATCGCCGCTGACGACAGTGTAATTCGGCTTGGACATATCCCGATACCAGTACTGATTCCCGGATCCGCTTGCAGTGCCTCGGGAACGCAGGGCCGATCGACCCATCCAGATGCTCCAAGTCGTGCCCCCGTTCGTGGAGTATGCATACTGCGCAGTTGATACGTCGAGCCCGAAGCCTGGGTCCTGGGCCGCGACGGTGATATCAGGTGTCTGGTCGGTGGTAGTACTCGGGTTAATGGTCCCCCCGAAGGTAGGTCCTGTGGTATCGGGATCAGGGCCGATTACACTGACGTTATCGAAGGAGACATCCACGTTCCCACCAACTTTGAGCACCAGATACATCGTACTGCTTGTTGCAGCAAAGCTGGTGGTGTTCTGAACACATCCAGCGGTACCATTCCAGTCATTGCAGCTCCAGGTGTCCCACTTCATGAGCTGGCCGACCGTGTAGTCCGATCCATTCACGGGAACATTCTGATGAATGTGTACCTCCGCCCAAGCGGAGTTCGGTGGCGAGTTGACGTCTCGGCATTTTACGCTCAACGTGTACTGCTGGCCATTCACGAGGCTCAGTGCCTGATAAACACCGCCGTTCATGTCGCCACTGCTGATTTGCAGGCAAGGGCTAGTCCCCCCGGTGGGAACAGCGGTGCTGTTAAAGTTGCGGTTCACCGTGCCACGTTCCGTCCAGTTAGACCACCCCGTGCCGCTCCCGAAGCCACCATTCGTGACCCGTTCTCCAGCGGAGGCGGCGGGCGGATCCACGAGCAAGAGGGCTGCAGTCGTCAATGTGAGCGCCAACTGAGTTGTTAGGGATTTCGCTGCCGCCATCGCATTGCTCCTTCGAGCGAGAGTCTGCTATCTATTTCGTCGCACGGCCGGCCGATACCGGGCGCACTGAACATCCCGATCAAGCTCCGGACATGCTTCGGCCGTAGTCGTTGGGCTGCCTTGACCGGCGAAGCGCCAGTGCCACATCACACGGCCGGCAGAGACGCCGGCCGCTACACTGTCTACTCCTCGTCTCCCATCCTGAACCAGTTCGACTTCATCAGGCTATAGTCCAGCAGGCCGACGTAGCCGTCGCCGTTGATGTCGGCTGCGGCATTCGTGCTGTTCCAGTTGTTCTTGAGGGTCGAGTAGTCCAGGATGTTGACGGTGTTGTCCTGGCGGATGTCGCCGCCGCGGAGATCTTTTCCGGTGGTCCGGGTGAATGCGCCGATGCCCTGGCCATCGGCATCGAGCGTAACGGTGAGTTTCCGCCGGAGGTGCCAGGCGGTCTTGGCGCTCAGGCTGGCCGTGTTGGCCGGCACGTGCGTCAGCGTGTAGCCGCCGCTGGCCAGGCCCGGCGGGCCGGCGTTCGTGAACGTCACTGGCACGGTCCACGTGGCCAGCACCGTGCCGCCGGCGTCCGTGGCCTTGAAGACCACATCGCGGGTCACGTTGTAGGACACGCTCGAGAACGTGTCGAATTCCACCGTGCCGGTGATCTGATTCTTGTTCACGCACAGCATCGTGCTGGTCGACTGCGCGGCATTGCCCAGCGCGTCGGCCGCATCTACCGTGATCGCGTGCGGACCATTGGCTGTCGTCGAAGTCACCGCGACGGAATAGTGATAGGTGTTACCGACGCCGGTCACGAATGTGGCCGTGCCGATCCCGGCCACTGTTACCGTGGGCGGCGTGGTCACGCCCGCACAGCCGACGTCGATCACCGCCACTGAGATGTCGACCACCCCCTGTGCGGCCTCGGCCGGACACCCTTGACACGACGGGGACGCGTTCGCGTCCAGGAGCGGCGAAGCCGCCCGTCGCGTCAAGGGACACAGCACGCTCGCACCATTCTGCACGGCCTGCACGTTGCTGATGGCCGGCGGGGCAGTGTCGCGGGTGACGTTCAACAGGGCTGCGGCGGTTTCATTGCCGAGGCTGTCGGCAGCCTTGATCTTGATCACATGGTCGCCATCGCTGCCCAGCATGAGTGTCACCGGACTGGTGAATGGCACATACCCGCCGCCATCCAGCTCGTAGGAGAGTGACGCGCCACCGGCGCACCCCGCGTCCCATGCGGCGGCGGTCAGCGTCGCTCCCCCGAGCGTACAAACCGTGTCCACGGCCGGGCCGCTGGTCCAGGCCGGTGGCGTACCATCCTTCTGTACCACGACGGGCGGCGTGACCGTCATGTTGCCGGCCTTGTCGAACGCCTTCACCACGATACTGTGCGGCCCATCGGCCTCGCCCGCCAGGCTCAAAGCATGGGGGCTGGTCGCCGGCCCGCGCGATGAGCCATCGACGAAAATTTCGTAGTAGTGGATGCCGCTGAGGGCGTCGGTCGTCGCGAAGGTCAGGGTCACCAGGTCCGCGGTGCAGGCCGTGTCCGCGGCTACAGCGAACGGCTCCGGCGGCGTGCCATCGATGAGGATGTCCTGGCTGTTGATGCGAGTCGGGTAGACAGCTTCATGGGCGAGCGTGCTCAGGATGGTGGCATAGCCGTTCTCGCCATCCGGACGGAAAATCAGGTGCGTGAGACCTTCGACGCTCCCGGCCGTCAGCGTGATGACCGCTACGGTGCCATCCGCCTGCGTGCCGGCCGGGCCGCCGGACAGCTTGACGCCGATGGCCGTATCCAGTTCGCCCGCCACCGCCCAGCTCTCGTAGATCAGCTCCGACCACACGGCCGGATCGCCCGGAGCGACCGTCCCCGCGTTCAGATAGGTGGAGCTGTAGCCGATGAGCGCCTGGCAGGCATTGACCATCTGCTGCAGGTTGCTCACCTCCAGATCGATGACCACGGTACCGCCAGGCTGGACATACAGCACATTGCCGATCGTGTTCACCGCGTCGAGCGTGAGCGTGTCGGGGGCAGGCGTCTGGTTCTGCGTGACGAAATGTTTGACTACGGCCGCGGCGGAGTTGCCACTGTTGTCCGTGGCCGTGGCCTCGATGGTGGCCACGCCGTTGGGTGTGGTGCTGGTGACCGTCCACGTGTAATGAAATGTGCCCGCCGGTGCCTCATTCACGAAAGCGGCCGGTAGGGGCGTCCCGCCGCTGGGCGTTATCGTAACGACCGGGGGCGAGGCCAGGCCGGCCGTCGCGTCAGCGGCCGTGACGGTGATGTCCACCGCACCGGGGTAGGCATAGGTGACCGAGCCGCTCTCGATCAGTAACTCGTCGACGTTCTGCGTGGCTGATGTGATCTCCACAACCGGCGGCGTGCCGTCGACCACGATGTCCTGGCTGTCCACCTTGACCGGCAGCACGGCCAGGAAGTCCACCGTGCTGAGCATGGTGACAAAGTCGCCGGGTCCGTCGGGGCGGAACACGAACTGCGTGAGCCCGTCCACGTCCTTGGCCGTGACGGTGATCATGGCCACGGTGCCGGCGGCCTGCGTACCGGACGGTCCGGAGAGACTCAGGCCAACGGCCGTGTCCAATTGCCCGGGCACCACCCAGCTCTGGTAGATCAGCTCAGTCCACACTCCGCCGCCGGGAGCCACCGTGCCGGAGTGGAAGTATGTCGAGCTGTATCCCAGCAGTGCCTGGCAAGCGTTAACCGGCTGCTGCAGACCGCTCACATTCAGGTCGATGACCACGTTCGCACCCGGCTGCACGTACAGCGCGCCGCCGCCGGCTCCGGTCACATTGAGCGTCAAGGTGTCCGCTGCAAAAGACGCCGGGCACAAGGCCGCTGCAACGAGAAAGCTCCATATCCACTGCCGCATGTCAGATCACTCCCCTGTTGCTTTCGAGGTTGCTCCAGTTGCCGGAGTGCTCAAACTTCAGAACCTCGCCTGGCGGTCATCCCCGATCTTGTTGTTTAGAAACCGCCAGCCCCGGGGAAGGCCTGATAACCCTCTCCCGGAGCAAGCTACATGGTATGGCTCCATTTACTCCGGGTGTCCCACGTTGAACCAGTTCGCCTTCAGAATCGAGTAATCCGTCGTGCCGACCGAGCCGTTTCCGTCGATATCGGCGCTGGGATCGGTGCCGTACCACTTCACCTTGAGCCGGGCATAGTCCAGCACGTTAATTGAGTTGCTGCCGTCCAGGTCACCGCCCTTGAGCTTGTCGGCTCCGGTAAACAGAGCCGATGCCTGGCCGTTGTTGGCACTCATGTTCAGGCCGGTGAGGCGGGTCCGCAGCGACCAGGCCGTTTTGGCACTGATGCTGGTCACGGCGTCGGGCACGCCGGTCAGCGTGACGCTGGCGACGTGGTTCGTGAAGCCGGTCAGGCTTACCGTGCGCGTTTCGCTCACCGCGGCGCCCTTGAGCACAAGGGTCACCTGACGGCTGGCGCCAACGAATTCCTCCAGTTCGATCTGGGCGGCGATGGTGTTTTTGTTGACCCAGAGGGATTCGTCGTCGTACCTGCTCGAGTTGCCCAGCGAGTCCTCGGCGATGACGGTGATGAGGTGCGCGCCGTTGGCCGTGGCCGGGACCACCTGCACGGTGAAGTGGTAGACGTCGCCGGCCTTGTCCACATAGGTGGCAGGGCCGATTCCGGCTACGTCGACGCTAATGTTGGCCTCCGTGAAGGTGGCACAGCCCACGTGGGTGGCGGGCACATAAATGTCCACCGTGCCCTGGACCGCTGGATTCGCAGGGGTCAGCACGCTGTTGCCGTTCTGATTGGCCGTCAGGAAGTCGAGGATGGGGGCGGTGGACTCCGTGATCGTGATGGTGACGTCATGGGTGACGGTATTGCCGGAGGGATCCTGCACGGTCATGGTGACGGTATGGTCGCCGAGGCCGCTCAGAGTGGAGCCGGCGGCAGGGCTCTGGGTCACGGTGTACGAGCAGTTGTCGCCGGCGATAACGTCGTTGGTCAGGTTCGGTAGGGGCACGTCGCAGGCTTCGCCGGCATCCAGGGTCTGATTGTTCGGCCAGTCCGTCACGGCCGGCGGCGTATCGTCCACCACGGTTACCGTGGCCGTGCAGGTGGCCGTGTTGCCGTTCCCGTCATCAACAGTCAAGGTCACGGTGTTTGGCCCAAGGTCCGCACAGGTGAATGCGTTCGGCGTGACAGAGACCGGGTTGACGGTGCCGCAACCGTCGCTGCCGCTGTCGTGGACATCGGACGGGCTGATGCTGACCAGTCCGTTCGCGTCGAGAACGACGGTGGCGTCCTGGCACGTCACCGTCGGCGGGGTCTGGTCGGCAATGGTCACGTTGACGGTGCAGGTGGCGGTGTTGCCGGCCTGATCCGTGGCCGTAATGGTCACCACGTGTGCGCCCGGGCCCAGCAGCGTGCCGGCGGTGGGGCTCTGCGTCGTGCTGGCGATGCCGCAGTTATCGGCCGTAATCGTTTCCGATACGAGATCAGGAATCGCCGCCTGGCAGCTTCCGTCCGTCGGCAGCGTGCGGTCGGGCGGGCAGGTGGTGATCACCGGGTCTTCTTCATCCGTGACGATCACGTCGAAGCTGCACGTGCTCGTGTTACCGACGGCCTCGGTTGCGGTGTAGGTGACGGTGGTCGTGCCGACCGGGAAGGTGCTTCCCGGGGTGTGGGTGGATGTGAGCGTCGGCGCCCCATCGCAGTTGTCCGAGACACCGGGCGACGTCCAGGTCACCATCGCGTTGCACTGATTGGCATCGTTGGCCTGGGTGATGTTCGAGGGACAGCCGGTGATGACCGGGGGCGTTTTATCCACGTGGACCGGTTCGGTGTCTTCGGCGGTGTTACCGGCATTGTCGGTGACCACGATCTTGACGATATGGACTCCGTCCGGGTAGCCGCTCACGTCCAGCGTGTAGGTGGTCAAGTCGACGTCAAGCCCGACGATGACGTCGTCCACGTAGACGTCCACCTGGCTGACGCCGCTGTTGTCATCTTGAGCGTTGTAGCTGAGGGTTGTGGTGGTCTTTGTGCAGTAGGGGGTCAGCGACAACGTCCCGGTGGTGGGGGCCGTGTCGTCGATGTAAATAGTCGTACTGTTGACCGTTGTGGGGATAAGCGGCAGCGCGTCGCAGGTGGCCAGGTAGGTGCACTGGACGCGTGTGGTGTCACAGTCTAAGGCCGGCCGGAATACCAGCGAAGTCTGACCCTCGGCGATGGCCAGCAGCGTGATGATGGCCACAGTGGAATCCTCATCCGTGCACGCACCGGCCTGGGATTCCCCATATACGCCGATGGCGGCGTCCAACTCGCCGCCCAGGTTGTCGTAGAAGGAGTAAATCAGGTCATCCCAGATCGCACCGCCCGGAGCAATGCATCCGCTGTTCGCCTGCAGCAGGCTCGAGTTGAAGCCGATCAACGCCTGGCAGGCTTTCACCTCGGACTCTAGGCTGGAGACCTTCATGTGGACGATGAGGTTGTCGCTGGTGTTGAGATAGATGGAGCCGCTTTGAGCTTCCAGCTCGAGGACGGCCGCCGCACCTGGGGAGGCCAGCAGTGCGCTGCCAAGCAGGCCCACGACCAGACAGTGCTTCAATTGCATCGCGTGCACTCCTGTGATCTGCGGTTCGCGAGATGGGGCTCCGTGGACAGACCGATATCTGCCGCGCTGGGCGACTACCAAGGCAGGACATCGCGTGGCCACTGCCCTGGCCCGATTGCCGTGGTTGTTCCCCAGAGCGGGGTAGAGGGGAATCAGCTCAAAGGCTTCGGAACTCCCGCGAGTTGTCCCTTCCACCTCCCCTGCGCCGCAGGCGGCGCAGGCACTCCGCGCTTTCTAAAACGCCTGGTCACCGTCAACCGGGGGCGAAACTGCACCGTGCGTGCGAGCCCCCAGGTAAGCACGTTGAGGGCCTGGATAAAACCCCCAATACGGCAGCGAACCGCATCGAAAGCCATGTAATCCGGTGCGTTTCGAGCTTGCCGCGTGGTGTTGAACATACGGGCCAGGCGGCTGCTCGTCAAGAGAATTCTTCAACCTTTCTTTACAAATATGGGTTGAGGTGTCTCTTTTGTGTTGCGGCACTGGTTCTGGTGCATTACGCTGAAGCCACGGGATGTTTGTTTTCTCAGGGGGTAGGATGTCGAAACCGGGAAGCAGGGGTGACGCGTGCGAGCCATCGTCGAAGATTTTTCCAGCTATCACCAGTTAAGCCGTCGCGAGACCGAGGTGCTGCGAATGATCTGCGAAGGGGCCAAGAACAGCCTCATCGCCCAGGAACTGGGGATCTCGCCGACCACCGTTCGCCTGCACATCACCAACATTCATCGCAAGCTCGACACTTTCAACAAGGTGGATGTGGTGTTGAAGATGTGGCACTGGTGGATGAAAAGGAATCCGCGACACACGGCCAGCTCGAAACAGGACCACGCCATAAAAATGTGAACCTGGCTATTTAGCCAGCTTGTTTCCACCTCAAAAAAGATTAACCTGAGCCTGAATCTCGGGGAGGGGGGATCATCAGGAGGTACGCATCGGACACCCGTGCGACTCGCATGGCAGGCGTGAGGTTGTGTGATCCATCTCATCAAAACCCTCGCGCGCAATTGCATGGCTGCGGGTACTCGGAAAAGCTCCAGGGGGTCGGGAAAAAGCGCCGCGCAAACTACATGCGGGGCAGGAACCCTCGACTGACGGCCGGGCGCGTATCTCATCGTGGGAAGAGGCTTTAGCCCTGCGCATGGCACAGACCTAAGAGTGTGTCGTTCTTGACGACCTCTCTTTTGTTTGTGCACCGATTGCCGCCGGGGAATGTCGCGCCTCCGGGCGCGGGGATGTGCACATCATTTTCACACGAGGAGTCACGACATGAGAGGCACGGCAACAGCAGTGTTCGTGGCGGTGTTACTGGCTATTGCCAGCAGCGCCACTGCGGCTGAAGTGGATTACCTGGTGAGCCCACAGTCGCTGGCCGACGGCAAGCCCGAGTTCAGCCCGCCGCACGGCGCGGGGACGAATCCCTTTGGGTATGACTGGGACTCGGCCGCACCGGACACCGTGTCGGGCGGCGCGCCCGCATATGGGACGTCGAGTTTCTACGCCAACGTCGTCAACAGCAGCGACGGTTCGAGCCCCGATGCTTCCAGCTACCGAACGCTGCGCCTCGGCATGCGAACCCTTTTCGGCAAGAACGTGACCGTCGGGCAGCTCGCCCAGCTCTCGTACTACACCAGGAAACCGGCTCCCGCGACCGCGATCGACTGGCGACCCAGTATCTACACCACCGTGCAAGCCGGAGATGGCAACAGCAGTTCCTGGTACCGGAGCAGGCTCCAGGCCCGTCCCTCCTCGTCGCTCAACCTCAACGCGCCCGAGAATGCCTGGAACCAGTGGAACACCAGTGCGGGCACGAACCAGCTCGTGTTTTACGACAACAGTACGGCGCGGAAGGCAGCGTTTGGAAGCTCTTCCTTGACCTGGGACCTGATCGCCGGTGGTGAGGTCACCGGGAACGGCGGCGCCACCTGGGATTTCTCCAGCGAAGAAATCATGATGATCGACCTCACCCTGGGGGCGAACAGCGGCGGCGGAACCGGCGAGAGCCAAATCGACGGCGTCCGCATCGAGCTGACCACCGGGGAGATCGCCGACATCGATCTGGGCACTGTTCTTTACGTGAATGGCTCCGGTAACAACTGCTACGGCAGCGGCGCTGCGTTCACCACCATCCAGGCGGCCATCGCTGCCGCCAGTGCCGGCGATACCATTATGATCTGCCCCGGCACCTACGTCGAAACCGGCCAACTGCTGATCGACAAGGACCTTACCATTCAGGGGGCCGGCGCCGACAGCACGATCGTTCAATCCACCACGAATACGAGTGGGGGTTCATATGACCCCAGCGCGGGATGGTGGCTGGTGACGGCTGGGAATACCCTCACGCTCAAGGGCGTACGATTGGACGGAACCGGACGCGCCATTGACAGCGCCATCCAGAGCCGCGGGAACCTCGCTGTCGAGGACTGCGATTTCCGCAACATCCGCCGGTCCACGTACGTTGGACGGGCCATCGTCCTCCTCACCGGAACGTCCACCATCAAGAACTGTACCTTCTCAAACATCCAGCGGATCGGCGTCCATGTCCGTGGAGCGGTCTTGTCACCGCTGCCCGTCGCGACCGTCGAGAACTGTACCTATACCGGCAAAGGCAGCGTCGACGGGCTCGACTATGCCGTCGAGTTCGGCGCGGGTGGCTCGGGAACAGTGCTCAACTGCAGCATCTCGAATTGCACGGCCGTTGCCTCGTCGGATCAGTCCACCTCCGCCGGTGTGCTGGCCACCGACTACTATGGCTTGGGCACCCATGCCACCGTAACGGGTTCGACCTTCTTCAACTGCTCGAAGGGCATTCACGTCGGGTATGTAACCGACACTCACCTCGTGGACGAGACGCTTCTGACAGCAAACAACAACAATTTCACCGGCAGCGGCGTGGAAACCGGGGTCCGAAATGTTGCCACGGCCCAGGTCAACGCGGAGAACAACTGGTGGGGCACGGCCAACGGTCCCGGGCCGGTCGGCCCCGGCTCTGGGGATCGGGTCAGCGACAATGTGGATTACGATCCCTGGCTGACCAAGCCGGCTCAATCCAACGTCGTCTACCTGGTGCCCACCGACGACAGTGTTTACGTCAAGCCCTCCGAAACGGTCGTCGTGGATCTGAACGTGGCTAACCTCACGCAGCCGGTCACCGCCTTGCAGGCCATGCTCAACTTCAGTTCCAATTTCTTCAAGGCCGGCGCCAATGAGGTCAGCGTGGCTCCGGGCGGCGGCGTTTGGGATGACTTGATCTACAACGTCTGGACGGTTGGTGGAGACCTGGATATCGCCGTCGGCGTTGAACTGGAGCAGGCCAGTGCGGGGACAAATGTTGACGCGAAAACAGCCTACATGACCTTGACTCCGGCAGGACCGGAGGGCATCACCCAGGTCGTGTTCCGTCCCGATGCCGTGCCCGATGAGTACCTCACGCAGAGCACCATCCTGGCGGACGCTTCTGGACAGGCCGTCTGGCCGGCGAAGGTCAACTCCACCAACATCTACATCGACGGCACGCCGCCGGTGATCTCGAACATGTCCGCCGGCGGCGCAGTGCCCCTGGCCAGGCAAACGGTTAGCGGTACCGTTACCGACGGCGTCTCGGGTTTGGAATCCTTAACTTATCAATTGAACGGTGGCGCGGCCGTACCCTTGGTTGCGGACGAAGATGGGAACTTCAGCATCCAGGTCATTCTCGCGCTGGGCTCCAACTCGGTTGTATTCACCGCCACAGACCGCGCGGGGAACGTGGGCACGGCAACCGTGAACTACAGTTACACCCAAGCCGCGCCGGCGATCGACGTCTACCGCTCGCTGGCCCCCAACAAGTACGGCAGCCCGAGCTGGGCCGGCTGGCTCAATAACGCGGTGGCCGGTGCGCTGGCCGGCGGTACGGCCCAGGGCAGCGACTATGAGCGGTTTGAGCCTTTCACTGGAGCCCAGGATTACTCCTCGGTGATGGTGAGCGGCTTCCATAGCTGGAAGGGGCTGGAGACCGCCAATTCGGAGCTTGGCACCGCCATCCACTTCGTGTGGCGGCTGTACAATGGCGTACAGTCCAACCCGGGTGCGGCCAAGCTCGATCCTCGGAACATCAGCATCAACTTCCATGACATCTGGCTGAATGCCGACGCCCCCGGCTCGGTGGATACCGATTACAGCGCCTGGTGGAATGCCACTGCCAGCGGGGCTCAGTTCGGCGGCAGCAGCGGCTTCAACTCCGCTCTGAAGGGCTACAACTGGGATGGTGCCAACTGGGTCGAAGTGACCAGTGGTACCGAGGCGGATGTGATCATCTACGCATGGTTCCGTTATGGCCAGGCGGTCTACAACGATCCGCTGGTGACTCATCAGGATTCCCTGAACAAGATCTACAAGCAGATGGCCGGCTCCGTGGCTTTCCCGGCGGATCCAGGGCCGGGGCTGGATCCGCGGCAGACGCTCGATCGACAGGAGCTGGAGGTGACCTATGCCGCAGCGGGCGTGGAGAGCGGCTCCTCCGGCGCTGTCGTGCAGGAATACGAGACCGCTGATACCACCGATCCGGTCGTGACGGTCACCGTGCCGGCGGATGGACTGAAGACCAATGTCGCCGATCTGACCATCGAAGGGACGGCCACAGACAACGAGACGCTGGCCTCCGGCGTCCGCAGCGTGGAAATCAAGCTCAACACAGTTCAGGTTTATTTGAACACTACGCAGGATGATCTGGCCTTCTCGCAGCCGGTCATCTTGACCGAAGGCAGCAACGCTATCGAGGTGATCGCCACGGACTTCGCCGGCAACAGCACCACCGTCACCCGCACGGTCGTCCTGGACACCCAGGCTCCGGTGATCAGCATCGATTCGGCGATGCAGAGCGTGGAGCTGCTCACGTCGAAGGGCAGCACAGCATCTGCAATCCAGGGTGCCGTGACCATCGAGGTGAGTGCCTCTGATACGGGCCTGTCGGGCCTGGTCACCCCGCCGGAGGTCAAGGTCAAGGATGCGAACAACGTCGAGACCACGTTGACGGCCAGCGGTACGGGACCGTGGACGTATGTCTACACGGTCACGGCCAGCACGGCCAACGGTCTGGCCACCATCACGGCCAGTGTGGGCGACGGCAGCGGCAACGTGACGGTGGACACCGATACGTTCCTGGTCAACAAGAACCAGATCACCGGGCTGGTTGAACTGGAAAGCTTGAACCCGCCCGTTGGCGGGATCACGCGGAATGTCACCTTTGTGGCCAACGGTGGGGCGAAGACATGGACCATTCCGGTCAGCTTCGCACAAGGTTCCCCCATCGGGACGTACACCCTGGCGGATGTGCCCGATGGAACCACTTCACTGAGCGCCAAGACCGGTTGGAATCTCCGCCGTAAGCTCGATGTTACCATCGGCGAAGTGGTCAGCACGGTGGGTGATGTCAGCGCCACCATTACCAAGACCCACGGCGCGGAGGGCGTCACCTTTGACGTCGTCGTTCATACCACCGGACCGCACTACGGAGCGGGGCTGGCCATCGGCACGTCTGCCGACTACCCGAACGCCTCCTTCCAGGTGTACTTCGCGGACTTCAGTGACCAGCAGTGGCATTATCAGGACTATGGCACCGGCTGGAACGGTCCGGATACCACGACACTGCCGACGGGATTCAGTGCCAGCGGCAACGCCTCGGGAAATACATTCTCGATCACGGTGCCGTACAGCGCTCTCGGCGGAAGCGGGGTGGCGTACTACTGGTCTCTGCAGGTGCGCACCAACCTGCTCGGAAGGTATCCGGAGAGCTGGATACCCTGGAGCGGTGATACCAGCACGTTCGCCAAGTCGGACGGCAGTCAGTTGCTGGCCGATTTCACCGGCGATGCGAAGCTGCTCGGTGGCGACATCAACGGCAGCAACTCGATCAACGTGTTGGATTACTCCATCCTGAAGACCAACTGGTTCAGTCACAACGTCGTTGCGGACATCACCGGCGACGGAGATGTGAATATGACCGACTACTCTGTCCTGAAGACCAACTGGTTCAAGGTGGGTGACGAGCAGTAAAGAGGAGTTCGTCGCAGGCCGGGAGGGCCAAGTGTGGCCTTCCCGGCCAGTCATAGCCCTGCCGTCCGGCTCGAGATCATCGCGGGTGCGGATTACTTCCGGGGGGCCGACTTCGAGGGCTTTACTTTACAGGAGAATCACGTATGCGATTCGCGATAACGCTCATGGCCATCCTGCCTGTCGTCAGTGCCGCACAATCGGCGACGATCAATGTTCCAGCCGATCAGCCTACCATTCAGGCTGCCATTAACGCGGCTTCGAGCGGTGATACGATTGCTGTTGCTCCTGGCGTGTATGCAGGTCCTATCACGATTCCCTGCGCTAAGCTCGGTATAACCTTGTCTGGCGCGGGAAAGGCGGCGACTTTCATTGATGTCGCCTCCGGAGGAACGGACGCGCCGGCGCTGAGCATCGGTACGGGCAACTGCGGGGCTCAGACCGGCCCCACGCTCGTTGAAGGCTTCTGCTTCCGAAACACCGGCGACGCCGCCCGGGCAATCGGCATTCGTGGCAGTGCCACGGCCGCTCAGCATGGGTTGATTCGGAATAATCGGTTCGAGGGGTTTACTGACGGCGGCATCGGCTTCCCGGATTACCAATTCGAATACTGGGATATTGACAATAACGAGTTTGATGGGGCTCGGCTCGCAATCTGGGTCAATGATGCTCGCCACATCAGCATTACGAACAATCAGTTTTCCAATTTCGTAGTGGCCGTCGGAAGCGATTTCTGCGATGGGACCTATGATGTCACCATTGCGGGTAATACGATGGATTGCGGCACATACGTGCCGACGCCCAATAATTATTACGGGATATACTTTGGCGGGAAGGCTCATGATTGGACCATTACCGACAACGTCTTGAGCAACTTCACCTGGGGCATCTACGTCGGAAACTGCGGTTCCGGCAACGACCTTTCAAATATGGTAATTGAGAATAACAGCATCGCCGGCCCCACACAGCTTGGCCTGCAGGCTTCCACTCCCTATGGCATCAACAATCTTTCTCCGGTTGCTCTGGACGCGACGAACAACTGGTGGGGGGTTGCGAATGGACCGTTCCACGGAACGTCAAACCCTGGCGGGACCGGCACTGCGGTGACAGACAATGTGAACTTCACTCCCTGGCTGACCTCTTGGCCGCCGCCGATCATGGTGGACGACGACGGCATGGCCAGCGTGGGGAGCTGTGACGCGAACGATACGGCCCACAATACCATCGGCGCCGCCGTTGCCGCGGCCAGCCCCGGCGACACGATCTACATCTGCCCGGGCGTGTACGCTGAGAATGTCACCCTGGACAAGCGCCTCGTCCTGGTCGGGGCCGGCAACGGAACTGATCCTGCTGTGGACACGATCATCACGCCGCCTTCCGGGAATGGTATTCTGATCAGCACGAGCGGGGATTCCCCGTCTGCGCGTCTGATCGTCAAAGACCTGCGGGTCACAGGTGCTGCCAGTGGCATCAACATTGCGGCCGCCAACGCCAGTCACCTGACTTTTGACAGCGTTGCTTGCGTTTCCAATACGGCTCAGGGCATTAACGTCAACGTTCCGACCAGTGCGGCCAGTCTTGCTGATCTTGACTTGACTGACTGCGACCTGTCATCCAACGGCGGGACGGGACTTCGCTTTCCGACTTACGCAGGTATCGACGGACTCACGATCACCGGCGGTCATATGGACGGCAATGCGTACGGATGGCAGATTTACACCACCGCCACCAGCCCGCTGGTAACAAACGTCACCGTGACCGGAACGACCTTCAACAACAACACTTCCAAGGGAATGTATCTCGAGAATCTCGACCACGCCTCGTTCTCCAATATCCAGGTCCGCAACAGTGGCACTGCCGGAGCGTGGGCCGCCGGGATTGACCTCAATCTCAAGTACAAATCCTTTCAAAACATCCTATTCATTGACACGCTGGTAACCAACTGTGGAGCGGGCGACGCGATCAACGGGGCTGGAATCACGGTCAAGGCCCGTGATGATGGCTCTTACAGCTCGGTTCCGGCGAGTCTCGACAACGTTCAGATTGTGTGTTCGCTGATTGCGGGATGCCAGGAAGGGATCCGATGGGGCGAACCGGGCAAGAGTAACCTCGGGCCGACAAACGCGGTTTTTCAGAACTGCACGATCACCGGCAGCGTTCTGAAGGCTGTTCGGAATGAGTCGCAGTCCTTGGTTGATGCCCGGAACAACTGGTGGGGCACGACGGATGGCTCGGTGATCGCCGCGCAGATCGGCGGCAGCGTGGATTACGATCCGTGGCTGTCGGCTCCGCCCGCCTGTTCGGGCGCCAACCTGCTGTATCTGGAGCCGACCACGGCCAGCGTTTACATCAAGCCGAGCGAGACGGCGGTCATCGATCTCAACGTGGCCAACTTGGCCCAGCAGGTCACGGGCCTGCAGGCCATGCTGAACTTCAGCTCGACCTATTTCAAGGCCGGGACGGGCGACGTCAACGTAGCGGCGGGTGGGGGCGACTGGGACCAGTTGATTTACGACGTGTGGAACGCGGGCGGTGACCTCGATGTGGCCGTCGGCGTGCACTTGAGCCAGGCTAATCCTGGAGCGGGCACGCAGTCGGATGCCACGACAGCCGTGATCACGCTGACTCCGACCGGAGCGGAAGGGATCACTCGGATGGTATTCCGTTCTGACGCAGTTCCTGACCCGGGTCTGGTCGCCAGCACCTATCTGTCTGGTGTTGACAACCAGCCCGTCTGGCCACTCAAGCTGGACAGCGCCAACATGGTCATCGACGGCACGGCGCCGACGATCAGCGTCACGTCGGCCGTCCAGGGTGCGACCAACGTTCTGGACGGGGCCAACACCGTTGTCCAGGGCGCGGTCACCATACAGATCGAGGCCTCCGACGCACTGGCCGGCCTGGCTGCGGCGCCCACGCTTGCACTGACCAACGGTGCCGCGACCGTAAACCTCACCACGACGGACACGGCCGCACCGTTCAGCTACACCTGGACGGTGGATTCCAGCACGCCCAACGGGCAGTGGGACATCAGCGCCAGCGTGGCCGACCGGGCGGGCAACACGGCCGCCGATACGGACAATTACCTGGAACTCAACAAGAACCAGATCACCGGGCAGATCGAGCTGGAGAGCTTCGTGGGCACCAGCCGCAATGTCACCTTCGTGGCTACCGGCGGGGCGACGAAGATCTGGACGCTGCCCCTGAGCTTCAGCGGTGGGGTCGCCACCTACGTGCTGACCGACGTTCCGGCGGACACCACCGGCTTGAGCGCCAAGACGGCCTGGAGCCTGCGCAACAAGCTGCCCTGCGGACCGGACGGCAATGGGCAGGCGGTGATCAACTTCACGGGCGACGAGAAGCTGCTCGGAGGTGATTTCAATGCCACCAACTCGATCAACGTGTTGGACTACTCGATCATGAAGGCGAGCTGGGGGCCTGGCTTGGCCGCTGATGTCAACGGCGACGGGTTCACCGGCACGATCGACTACGGCATCATGAAAGCCAACTGGTTCAAGGTGGGTGACGAGCAGTAGGGGTGTAGAGGGACCTGAGCATGGGTGGGCTGTGGGGCCCACCCGTGCCGTTTGTACAGGTGGTCAATCTGGCCGGCAATTCAGGAGAGACAGCGATGAGGAAAAGCACGAGCGGAATCACTCTGACGGCATTGGCTGTAGCCTGGATGGTCGCAGCACCGGCCGGCGCGGCCCTGAACATGGGGTTTTCCGGCCAGATCTACTCCCAGAACACCTATGCCGCTCCGGGTGACTGGATGCAGGTCGGACCGCTGGGGCCCCACGATGACGCGGGTACGCCGTTTGGATGGGGCGAGATCACCAGCTACAGCGCGTCGCTGGATCTGCCCCAGGTCGGGACCGACCTGGACAAATATGGCTGGGCTCTGACCGGTACCGTCGACAGTATCGACGACCACACCATCATCTACTCCGGCACCTATTGGATCCTCGCACCAGGCTACGGCTTCGACACCGAGGCTGAGTACCTGGAAAAAGGCTCGTACCAGATGACGGCCGTTTATGTTCCCGACTGGTCCACGGCCACTGTCAGCGGCAAGCTCGTGGCCGAACTCGGTGACCGCCAGCCGGCCGGCTGGCCCGCCGCGGTGGACTGGAGCAGCGCCAATCCCGGCATCCTGTCGGGTACCTTTGACTCCGCCACCAATACCTTGACCGCCACGGTCACGCAGCCCGACAACCTGCTCATCCTCGAACCGGAGGCGGCCTCGCTGTACGTCCAGCCCGGCGAGAACGTCGTGATCGACATGAACGCCTATAACCTCCAGCAGATGGTCAACGGCTGTCAGGCCCTGATCGGTTACAGCTCCGCGTTTTTCAACGCCGGCAGCGTGGCCGCGGGCGGCGGCGTGTGGACCGAGCTGATTTACCAGAGCTGGGCGACCGCAGGTGAGCTGGACACCGCTATCGGCGTGCAATTGACCGGTACGGCCGGGACCACCGCTGATGGAAAAGTCGCCGTCATCACCATGACGGCCAGGAACCACGAGGGCACCACGCACGTGGTGTTCCGCCCCGACGGCGCCAACGGCTACGTGACCATGTTCAGCGATCTGAACGCCGATCCCATTCTGCCCAGCAAGGTTGACAGCCTCACGATCGTGGTCGACGGCACCGCGCCGGTGTTGGACTGCCCGCCCGACGTCGTCGTCAGCACGGACTCCGGTGCGTGCGATGCCTCGAGCGTGGCCCTGGGCACGCCGGTGGTCACGGACAACCTGGCGGGCGTGGAGAGCATCACGCATGACGCGCCGGCCGTCTTCCCCAAGGGCGAAACGATCGTGACCTGGAAGGCAATCGATCGCGCCGGCAACGAAGCGACCTGCACGCAGAAGGTCACCGTGAACGACACGGAAGCGCCGGCGATCACTTGCCCGGCCGACACCAGCATCGAATGCGGTCCGACCATAGTTCGGATCTCGGGAACGCACCAGGTGCCCGATGCGAACGTGAGTCCGGCCTACGGCAACTACCGTCCTTTCAAGATCGATCGCAGCAAGCTGTTCACCTTCGCACCGGGCAGCGGCCCCGTCGTGGTGACCGGCAGCGTGGATATCGCCTCTCTGCAGAACAACTCGTCCGTGTTCGTTGGCCTGATCGCCAAGGATCGCTACGACGCCTGGGTGGCCGCGAATATTCCCGGAGGCAGCGATCCGGACAATACCCTGACGAGCTTCTTCGGGTTTATCGATACCGCGTACGCCGCGGTCAACACGCTCAACAACGGTCGGATCGGCCTGGGCCAGCAGCTCAGTTTCTCGAACACCACGCAAGCGTACGCAGCTTCGAATCTGGGAGGGTCGATATCCGGGTTCCAACTCGTTTTCGATCCGGTCAACTTCTCGCTGACTTATGGCGCCAACACTGTGTCCAGGTCCTACGTCAATCACTTTGACTACCTGTACTGGTATTCCCACGGATTCAGCGGGACCCCCACGGTGCCGACCGACTGGTCCAACGGGGCCTATGCCTTCGTGGGCACATTCTTCGACAAGAAGGGCGGTGCGCCGGTCATCGATGTGACCTTCACGCAGTCCGTCAACCCGGATCCGTCCGTGACGGGCACCGCCACCGCCACGGACAACTGCCCACCCGATCCGACCATCACCTACAGCGATTCTGTGGTCGCGGGCACATGCGCACAGGCCGGCACCATCACGCGGACCTGGAAGGCGATCGACGGCAGCGGGAACGAGAGCACCTGTGTGCAGACGATAGAGGTGGTCGATACGACGCCGCCGGTCATCACCTGCCCGCCGGCCATCACGACGAACACCGATCCGGGTCTCTGCACGGCCACAGTCGATCCCGGGGCGCCGGCGGCAACGGACGCTTGTGACACCGGCCCGTCCGTCAGCGGCGTTCGCGACGACGGTCTTGCCCTGAATGCGCCCTATCCGAAGGGTGTCACGACAATCATCTGGACCGCGGTGGACGCCTGCGGCAACTCTTCGACTTGTCCGCAGACGGTGACCGTCAATGACAATGAGGCGCCGGCGGTGAACATCACCAGCGCCGAGCAGAATACCCAGCAGCTTCTGGGGGTCGGAGCCCCCGCTGCGATTCAGGGCAGCGTGTCGATCCAGGTGGAGGCGAGCGATAACTGCGAGCTTTCCCCCGCGGTGCCGCTGCTGACGGTCGTGGATGCGGGCGGCAACCCGCTGACGGTCGTAGCCGACGGCGAGAGCCCGGCCGGTACGTTCAACTACCATGTGATGGTTACGTCCGCCACGGCCAACGGCCTGGCCATGATCACTGCGAAGGCGACCGATGGCGCCGGTACTGAGACCGTGGACACCGACACATTCCTGATCAATAAGAACCAGATCACCGGCACGGTCAGCTTCAGTACGCTCTCGTCTGCCAGCTACGGCTTCAGCCGTGATGTTGTGTTCGTGGCCACTGACTCGGGTGACGCGGTGCTGAAGACCTGGACGCTGGCTCTGGCGTTTACGAACGATACCGGCACGCAGGTCGCCGCCGGCTCTTACGTCCTCAGCGACGTTCCGGATGGAACCGCTCAACTCAGCGCCAAGACAGACTGGCACCTGCGCAGGCGGGAAGCCGTCAGCCTGGACACGGACGGACAGGCTTCGGCGGCATTCGTGCTGCTGGGTGGGGACATCAAGCCGGACAATTTCGTGAATATCCTCGACTACTCCGTGCTCAAGAACAACTGGAACAGCACGAACGCGCTGGCCGACGTCAACGGCGACGGCCAGGTCCAGGGATTGGACTATTCCCTGGTGAAGACCAACTGGTTCGTACGCGGGGACGCCGAGTGATGCAGACTGCCCAGGGGCGGCGGGGTTGCCCGTCGCCCCTGGCTTGCGGTTCCCTGGGAGGGCTTCGAGAACAAGTAAAGGGGCCGCAGGCATTTACAGTAATAGATCATTTTAGGCAAATACCCATTGATCTCAGGAGGGTTGGAGGCTAAGCTGATTGTTCATCTGTGCGGGGAGAGTTCAAAGGAGCAGGGAAATGCGACACATCCGGAATTTGTCTATTGGACTGGGACTGCTTCTCGTGGCCGAGTCGGCTCTGGCTCACGACTTGCTCCCGCCGGCCTGGCGGGGGCAACCAGATTCGACTTTTCAGGAGTGGGCGTTCTCGGATGCGGCGGACCCCGCGCCGGCCACTAACGCCACGTACGGCAGTCCCAGCGCCGACATCGCGGTGGGGCCGTTTGGCTCCGGCTGGCTGCACCAGTTGCCGGGCCTGGGCACGCAGACGGGATATTGGGACCTGGGTTCCGAGGGATCAATCATGTTTGATCTCGATGCCGGCCCCAGTGCACTGCCCATCGTCGAGGTCTGGGTACAGGTCACTTATTTCGACGACCTCACGGCCGCGCCAACGATCGATGTCCCCGGTGCAGCTCTCGTTCCGGGTAGTGCTCAGACCGCACTGTTCGAGAGTGACCCCATCAGCGGCGCCTGGATGTTGGACAAGAGCGTGTGGACCATCAGTCCCAATCCCGGTGCGCTCCAGATGATACTGACGGCAACCACCGCGGGCGCAACCATCGATCATGTGATCATCGACACCCGCGCGGTGCCGGAGCCCCATAGTCTGCTGGCACTGGTTTGGGGTGGCGCCGTCTTGTGCCGCCGCTGGCGGGTTTGAGGACGGGCGCAGTCGCGTCCGGCCGGCCAATCGCAACGGCAAGTGGGAATCTGAAGGGGTGACTCTGGCTATGGGGGTATTCTTGAGGAGCAAGTACCTCGAGGGCGTTCGCCTCGCAGGCGCGCGAGGCGTTCGCGTGCTGCTTGTAGCCAGCGGCGCGTTGATGGTATGTGCAACGCATAGCTGGTCATTGGAGTACCGGATCGAGCCATTGGGCTTCCTGGGCGGCGGCTTCTCGCGGGCTCGGGCGATCAATAATCAAGGGTTGATCGCGGGCGAGGCGACCCTTTCTTCAGGGTACGAGCGGGGTTTTGAATGGTCCGGCGGAAGCATGTCCGAGCTTCCGACGCTGGGCGGGCTGCGCAGCCGGGCGATGGACGTCGGCGAGAATGGCCACATCGCCGGCTGGGCCAACTCCGCCGCCGGCGTGGCCAAACCTGCGATCTGGCAGAACGGCGTGCCCACGGAACTGCCCACGCTGGGGGGGCCGGCGGGCACTGCCTGGGGCGTGAACGCGTCAGGGACGGCCGTGGGGAATTCCTACGTGAGCAGCAGCGTATACCGGGCCACCCGGTGGACCGCGGGGCAGGCGTATGACCTGGGTACGCTGGGGGGAACTTACAGCATCGCCTATGACCTGAATGCCTCCGGCCAGATTGTCGGTGGGGCGGATGCTGCCTCCGGCACGCAACACGCGGCCCTCTGGGTCGACGACAGCCCGGTCGATCTGGGGGGGCTCTCCGGGGGCTCCTGGCAGGCCGCCAGCGGCATCAACGATGCCGGTCAGATCATCCTGTGGGGGAAACCGGCCGGCAGCGCCGAGAACCATGCGGGCCTCTGGAGCGGAAACTGGGCCGACCCGGTTGTCGATCTGGGCACTTTCGGGGGCGGCGAGAGCTGGGCGTATGGACTCAACAACCACGGTCACGTGGTCGGCTGGGCTGAATTGTCGGCTGGCTACTATCACGCTTTCGTCTACGACGGATCGGGGCTGACTGACCTGGGCACGCTGGGCGGCCTGTTCAGTTCTGCCTACGGCATCAACGACGCCGGCGTCATTGTCGGCTACGCCCAGGACGGCCAGGGCCGCTGGAGCGCCGTCCAGTGGGTGCCGGTGCCCGAGCCTGGCGCGGCCGTCATGGCGCTCCTGGCGTTCGGCTGCGTGCTGGCGCGACGCCGCGGGCGTGTGGTCACACGGCGGCCACGGAGTTCCTTTCCAGTCGTCGGCCTGTCTTCTCGAACAGCGCGCCGTGGAGACTCCCTGGTAAACCTCTCTCCCTGTACCCCACCAGCGGCTCATACTCCGCTGGTGGGGGTTTATTCCAGCAGAACATTTCTCGCAAACCGTTTCAAGCAGAGCGCGCCATGCGCGGCAGGAGAACATCTATGATTACGCACCCGGGTCTTATCGCGCGGTTGGCCACGATAGGCTCACTGATCCTGACAGCGGCCGTTCCGACGGCATGGGCGGGCGAGCGCGTCACCAATGGCAGCTTCTCCTCCGGACCCGCCGGATGGACTCATTGGACCGAGCGCGGCACGGTCACCCGCGACTTCAGCAGCCCAAACGCGCCGATCGGTGGAAGCAGCCCGTGTCTGCAGATGAGCAGCTCCGACATGAACGGCGGCGTCTACCAGGCCATATCGGTGGTTCCTGGCTTCGAGTACGACGTGACCGTCGTGACCCGGGACGTCGCTTCGCCGGCTAATGCCGCCTGGTGCGAGGTACTGATCGGGACCAGCGCACCGGTCAACGGCTCCGACTACGGTAACGGGTGCGCGGCCATCTCCTGCACCGGCTCCGGCTGTACACCGGCGGGAACCAGGCGCCTGAAGAAGTGGGATACGTGGTCCAACAACGATTGGAACGGCACCGCGCCTCAGATCAACAACTGCGGCTCGTTTATCGCCAATGCCAACACCATGTACCTCGTGCTCAAGGTAGGCGGTAATGTCAGCGTTTCTTTCGATAACGTCAGTGTTCAGGGGCCGGACCCCTGTGTGGCTCCTGCCGCACCGGGAGCTCCCGTGTTGACCGCCGCAACCCAGAGCACCATGAACGTCGCCAACCACGCCAGCGATCCGGCTGACTTGTACTACGCGTTCCGCTGCGTCGGGGCCGGCTACGGCCCCAGATTCGTGCAGGCCAACGGCAGCCTCGGCATGAACGCTGTCTGGCAGACCAGGTCCGCCTGGGGAACCAAGACGGTGACCGGGCTTGTTCCGGGGATGGTGTTCACGTTTGATGTTCAGGCTTCCACGGTGGCCAACGGCTCCTGCACTTCCGCTTTCGGCCCGACGACATCGGCCTACACGCTGACCCGGCCGTTGTGTTCAGACAACCGGGTTGCCAATCCCGACTTCGGGTCGAGTGCCCAGTGGTCCCAGTGGACGCAGCGCGGCGGCGCCAACGTGAACTGGAACGATACGACGGCCCCCCCGGATGGTACGGGCGGTGGCCCTTGCGTCCGAGTGACTTCTACAGGCAACTTCAATGGAGGCATCTGGACGCAGATCGAGCTCGTGGCTGGCCAGTTCTACACGATTCGCATCAAGACACGGGATGCCAACAGCCCGGCCAACTGGTGTTGGGCCGAAGCGTTGGTCGGCACGGCCGTTCCTCAGGACGGACTCGATTACAGTGCCTCTACGCCGGGGACGACGCTGCTGCTGAAGTGGGATACCTGGGTCTGCAATAACTGGAACGGGGACGAGACTTCAACTTGCGTGGGAACAAGGATTATCAACTTCACGGCCACGGCCGGAACCATGTACCTGGTGCTCAAGTCCGGCGAGAATCCTGGCGGCCTCTCGGACGTGACCTGGGACAAGGTCGAGATCTGCGGGCCGGCGCCCTCTCCCCCCCCGACGGCCGTCTGCCAGGACGTGACTCGTCCGCTGTCCGGCGGCAGCGCCACGGTCAGCGCGTCGGAGATCGACGGCGGCAGCACGCCCGGCGGAACGTGCACCATCACCGGCCGCAAGATCAAAAAGTCCGGCGGTGGCGCGTTTGCTGACAGTGTGACCTTCAACTGCCTGGAGCTTGGGCCACAGGACGTTGTGTTTCAGGTCACCCAGTCGGACGGCAAAACGGCTGAATGCACGGCCGTCGTCTCCCTCGAAGATGTCGCCAACCCCTCTGTTGTATGCAGAGCCACCACGCTGGCACTCGACGCAGCCGGCCATGCTACGCTGGCGGCCGCCAGCATCACACAGAGCGAGTCGGACGATTGTGGCATAACCCAGCGGTCGCTTTCCAGGACCGATTTCACCTGTGCGGACCTGGGTGCTCAGCAAGTGACGCTGACCGTCAAGGACGCCGGCAACAACACTGCCTCCTGTGAGGCCACGGTCGACGTAGTGGATATGATTCCGCCCACGATTACTGCACCGAGCGACGTGATGGTCAGCGCCGACCAGGGCGCCTGCACGGCCGCGGGAGTGGCCCTGGGAACACCCAGCACTTCCGACAACTGTGCGGTCTCCTCGGTCACCAGTAACGCGCCGGCCGAGTTCCAGAAAGGCGACACCCAGGTGACCTGGACGGTGTTGGACAGTTCCGGCAACAGCGCCACGGCCATCCAGACTGTGACAGTGATTGATGAAGAGCCTCCGGTAGTGGCTTGTCCGTCCGATGTCGTCGTGGGTACCGATGCCGGCTCGTGTGCGGCCGCCGGCGTAGACTTGGGTACGCCGACACCGGGCGATAACTGTGGCGTGGCATCCGTCAACAACAACGCGCCGGCCTCGTTCCCGAAGGGCACGACCGCCGTCACCTGGACAGTGACCGACAGCTCCGGAAACACCGGCACCTGCACGCAGCAGGTGACCGTCAACGATACCGTTGCGCCGGTCATTACGCTGGAACCCAGTGCGAGCGAAGTGCACATCCAATGCCAGGGCTCCGGCTGGACGCTGCCCGTCCCGACGGTGGTCGATAACTGCGATTCCGGATTAAGCGCAGTGGTGGGCGGCGATACCGTGGACCCGAACCAGTTGGGCGTATACGTGATGACGTACGACGCGCAGGATCTGGCCGGTAACACTGCCACCCGGGTCACCTTGACCGTCTACGTGGAGCAGGCCGCTCCGCAGATCTCCCCGGTACCGCAGCCACTGACCGTCGAGTGCCAGGGTAATTCAGGAACGCCCGCGACTTATCAGCCCATCGCTGATTTCCTGTCTACGCCGCAGGTCATTGACGGCTGCGACACGGACGCCCAACTGTCACACGATGCTCCGGCACACTTCCCGCTGGGCGTGACGACGGTGACCTGGACGGCCACCGATCCGGACTACAGCGGTGCGCCCATCACGGTGCAGCAGACGGTGACCGTTCAGGATACGACGGCGCCGGCCATCACCTGTCCGGTGGATCCCGCCCCCGTGCCCGCCGGCGCCAACTGCATGGGCGTGATCCCCGATCTGACCGCCCAGGCCGAGGCTGCCGACACCTGTTGTGTCGACGCTCCGGTGCTCACGCAAGATCCGCCCGCCGGCCAGGAGGTCGGCATCGGCGATCACATCGTCACCTTGACGGCCACGGATTGCAGCGGGCTTATTGCTAACTGCACAGTGACGGTGTCCGTCGTGGATGCGACTGCTCCAGATATCACGGCCTGTGCGGTTCCGCAGACTGCGGTCGCAGCGGGGGCATGTGAGGCGACGGTGCCGAACTTCACCGCCGGTGTAACGGCCTCAGACAACTGCACCGCAGCCGCTCAACTGATGATCACGCAGGAGCCCGCGGCGGGAACGGTGGTGGGGCTCGGCATCACGCCGGTCATTATTCGAGTACGGGACGCGGCCAACAACGAGGCCACCTGCAATACGAGTTTCACGGTCGGCGACAACACGCCACCTGAGATTACCACCTGCCCGCCGCCGCAGACAGCTTCGCCGGTCAGCGGCTGTCAGGCTGCGGTGCCGGACTTTACTGCGGCGCTCGTGGCGAGCGACGACTGCGATTCGCCGGCCGGATTGACGGTGAGCCAGAGCCCAGTCCAAGGCACCCTGGTAGGGCTTGGCGTCACGCCGGTGGTGCTGACGGTCGCTGACTCAGCGGGCAATGCAACCACCTGCAACGCGAACTTCTCGGTCACGGACACGACGCCGCCGACGATCCACAGCGTGACCGCCAGCCAGGCGGGCGGCAGTGTCCTTTGCCCGGCGGAAGCACGCAAGGGGCTTGTCGATATCCACGTGACGGCCACCGACATGGGCTGTAGCGGCGTGCAGCAGCCGACCGTCAGCGTCGACGGCATCGGGCCGGCCACCTACGTGGATCAGGCGGGTGACACGTTCCACTACCAGGTCAACGTGGCCGGTTCGATTACGCCGGGCGCGCACACCATCTCCGTGAATGCCACCGACAACGCGGGCCTGAGCACGATGGACTCGTCCCAGACCCTCTGCGTCTCCGAATTCAATATCCTCCTGCTGGTCCCAGAAGCGGAAAGCCTCTATGTCCGGCCGGGCGAAGCCGTAGTCGTGGACATGGACGTGGCCAACCTCGCCCAGATGGTCAATGGCTGTCAGGCCCTGCTGGGATACAGTTCCACCTATCTGAACGCCGGGACGGTGGCGGCGGGCGGCGGGGTGTGGACCGAGCTGATTTACCAGAGCTGGGCGGTCGCCGATGAGATCGACACGGCCATCGGCGTGACGCTGGAAGGCGGCCCGACCGGCACGGATGCGGACGGCACGGTGGCCGTGGTGACTCTCACTGCCGGTACAACCGAAGGCCTGACGCGGCTGATCTTCAGGCCGGACGGCACCGGCGGTTACGTCACCGCCCTGAGCGATCTGAACGCGCAGCCGGTCTGGCCGATCAAGCGCGACAGCGTTGATATTGTCATCGACGGCACGCCGCCGGCGGACTTCGTGGTGACGGCCGATCCGCTGTGCGCCAAGAACCAGACGATCCTGAACTTTGCGACCACGGACAACCTCTCAGGTGTCGATTACTACGAGCTGTTCGTGGACTCGTCGTCCTTGGGTGCGGTGGCGAGTCCGTATACGCTTGATCTGAGCGGATACGCCGATGGCGCCTACAGCGTGCACGTGACGGCCTATGACCGGGCGGGCAACGCCAAGGACTCACCGGCCGTCAGCGTGGGCGTGGACAATACCGCTCCTGTGATCGGGGCAATCACCGCCGAGCAGAACGGCGCCAGCGTGCTCTGCCCGGCTGTCGCTGTCCAGGGGACGGTGGACATCTACGTGGAGGTCACGGACGGAGGTTGCGCCGGGCTGGTGGTGCCGCCGGCGGTCACCGTGGACGGCATCGGCAGTGCCAGCTACGTGGACGTCAGCGGCGATACTTATCACTACACGGTGGACGTGCTCGCCTCCACAGCCAATGGGGCTCATGCTATCCGCGTGAACGCCGAGGACACGCTGGGTAACTCCGGTGCTGACGATTCCGCCGAGATCTGCGTGAACAAGAATCAGATCAGCGGGCGGGTCGAGCTGGATAGCTTCACCGGCGCGGCTCGCACGGTGAGGTTCGTGGCCAGCGGCGGTTCGCCGGCGAGCTGGGAGCTGAGCCTGAGCTTCACGGGAGGGATCGGCTCATATACGCTGGTGAACGTTCCCGACGGGACGACCGCCCTGAGCGCCAAAACCGCGTGGAACCTTCGCGAGAAGCTCACCGTGTCACTCGACACCCAAGGTCAGGCAACCGGTGTGGACTTCATCCGAGACGGAGTGGACGGCTGGAGTGACGCGACCGACCACTACCTGCGCGGCGGCGATCTCAACGCGGATAACTACGTGAACATTTTCGATTACTCCGTCCTCAAGATTAACTGGAATACGCACAATGCTGTGGCCGACATCAGCGGCGACGGTGACGTGCAACTCCACGACTACTCCATCCTCAAGAATAGCTGGTTCAAGGCGGGAGACGCGGAGTAACCCTGAGATGCCTGTAAAGCCAGACCCCCGGGGCGGCAGCTCCTCCCCGGGGTGCCTGGTCACGGCTGCCCCTTTCGGTGCGCCAGTCCGGTGGTGCCTGTGCTCTGTAAGCCTCTCAAAGGGGCCTCCATGGGGCTCCGTCGTCTTTTGAAGGAAGGGCAGGGGTATTGGATACGACCACCTCTCGAAGCCGATGATGCGTTCGCAGAACGGCCGGCCATCCAGGCTGGCTGTGGGACACGCGGAATTCGCAACGGCACGGGGCACTTTGGGCTTTAACAGAGGGCTGGACGCGTTATCGGCACATGGATTCCGGCTTAAACCTCCAACGCACAGATTGACGCCTTTTCGTCTATCCGATAGACTTGTCTCAACCTCATTGAGAGGCGAAATGAGGGAGGCGTTGGCTGACGCCCTGGGCGACGGCCGGCGGAGTCAGAGCAACTCGCAGGCCTCTGGACAACTGGGCAGGGGGATAGCGCGCGCGAGATCGCCGAGATCGGAGTCATCCATGCGGACATCAGTCTGGGGCCGGGTATCGATGGCGGCAGTGGCAATTCTGTCCGTCGGCACGCTGGGGGCGGTGAACCTCTCACTGGAGCCGGAGGTGGTGCAGGTCAGCCCCGGAGCCAGCTTCGAGCTGGAGCTCTGGGCGCGTAGCGATACCCCTACGAGCTTTGACGGGGCGGAGGTTCTGGTTGCGTGGGACCCGGCGCTCGTCAGTTTCAGTGGGGGAGTGGCGGGAGGCGGTTATGCCTGGAGTAGTGCGGAATTCCCGGCTGGCAGCTTGTTCAACAATACCTGGGATGACGGCGATGCCCTGTACCAGTGCCTTTCTCCGCTGACGGGCCTGGCACCCACCACCGACCTGCTGCTGGCGACGCTGGAATTTACTGCGGGCACTCAGGCGGCCTCGGCCGAAGTGAACATTCCGCTGAATGGCTTCACCGCCGTGGGCGGCGCGGGAGGCAGCGTGCTGGGCACTGTTTCGGGGGCGACCATCAAGATCGGCTCTACGGGAGATGGCGGCGGTGGAGGCCCTGCCACAAACAATCCGCCCGTGGCGATTATCCGCGCGGAGCCTTCGGCCGGTGCTGCACCCCTGTTTGTCCGGTTCGATGCTAGCGCCTCCAGCGATCCCGATGGCGATGCGCTCGGCTTCACCTGGAATTTGGGTGATGGTCAGAGTGGCTCCGGGAGTACCGTGGAGCATCGCTTTGACACGGCCGGCACGTATGCGGTCGTGCTCGTGGTGAATGATGGGCGTGGGGCGACGGCATCGGCCCAACTGACGGTGACGGTGAGCGCAGCCTCGTCGGACGGCGGAACCACTTCTCCGGAAGATCCCGTCGACGACGCGCCGGATGGCGGCAGTGCGCCCGGAGAACCGGGCGACGTTGTGGCTCCGCGTGATAGTGCGGGTGGCGATCCAGCCGAGGGTTCGGCCGATGACCTGGACTCGCCGGAGTTGCAGCCGGTGCCCATTGGCCTGTGTGGCGCAGGCGCTGCCCAGGCGTGCCTGCTGGCGGCGGGCTTGCTCGCAATGGTGACCTCCTTCCGGAGACGCCCATGAGAAAGTTGACGGCAGATGGACGCGGCCGCGTTCCAGGTGGTTTGTCGCTACACGCCCGATCGTGGCCGCGTTGCCTCTCCGTGGCAACGCTGCTCGTGAGCTTGGCCTGGGTGCCCCGCCTGCATGCCGCCGATTCGCTGCCGCCCCCATGGCGTGGCCAGGCGGATACCAGCTTCCAGGACTGGCCGTTCAGTTCGCCAGCCAATCCGGCCTTGCCCGCCGTGATTCTGAACCCGTTCGGTGGCGCGCAAGTGGATATCACTGTAGGTCTTTATGGATCTGGATGGATTCATTTTCTGCAAGGCCTGGGCACTCAGACCGGGTATTGGGACATCGGCGGCCCCGGCGGCCAGATGCTGGTGACCATCGATGGCCCGCAAGCGCAGGCAGAGTATGCCGAGGTGTGGGTCCAGGTGACTTACTTCAAGGACATCAGCCAACCCCCCTTCGTGGTGGTGCAGAACGCTGACCTGCTGGGCAGCCAGACGGCGACGGCCGAGCAGGTCCCGACCGGCGGGGCGTGGCTGGTGACGCTGAGCCGCTGGCAGGTGGATGCGCCCCAGCCTGGCGAACAGATCGTGATCACCTCCGACCCCGCCTGGGGGGCCGTGATCGACGAATTGATTGCGGACGTTCAGTACGTCGGACTGCCGCGAACGTGCCACGACCCCTTCGCGGATGCCGACGGCGACGGCGACGTCGATCAGACCGATTTCGCAACCTGGCAGCTCTGTTACTCCGGATCCGGCCGGCCGGTGGGCGGGGACTGCCGGTGTTTCGACCGCGATGCCGCCGGAGCCGGCGATGGCGACGTGGACGCGGACGATTACGCCGCCTTCCAGGCCTGCGCCAGCGGCCCGGCAATCACCGCAGATGCCGGTTGCGACGGCCCGTAACTCCCAACTTTCAGAGATGAGCGACTCTTCATCCCCTGCTGCTCAAACCACTGGAATAGCATCTATCGGCCGAGGATATCCACGGCCGACGGAGCATGGTTCAGGAGGACCGCCATGCGGTGGCGAGGCAGGCGTCAGAGCGGGAACGTCGAGGATCGTCGCGGGATGCCGGTCAAGGGCTTGGTCGGCGCCGGCGGTGGGGTGGTCACACTCATCATCATTGTGATCGCCATCTTCACCGGGCAGGATCCCACGCCGCTGTTGCAGCAGATGGACCCGGGGGGTTCGTCGGGCTCGGTTCAGGTGGATCCGCGCGACGAGCCGCTGAAGAACTTCGTCTCGGTTGTGCTGGCCGATACCGAGGATGTGTGGGGGAACCTGTTCCGGCGCCAACTCGGGCGCGCGTACGAGCAACCCAAACTGGTGCTGTTCACGGGGCGCGTGGAATCGGCTTGCGGCCTGGCCTCTGCGGCGGTCGGGCCGTTCTACTGCCCGGGGGATGGCAAGGCTTACCTGGATCTCGACTTCTTCCGCGAGATGCGCGAGCGGTTCAGAGCGCCCGGCGATTTCGCCATGGCCTATGTCATCGCGCACGAGATCGGTCACCACGTACAGAACCTTGTCGGTATCAACGAGCGGGTCCAGGCCCAGCGACGCCGATCGGGCGAGGCGGAGGGTAACCGGCTCTCCGTGCGCATGGAGTTGCAGGCCGATTACCTGGCGGGTGTCTGGGCCCATCATGCCGATCGAACTCGCAACATCCTCGAGACCGGTGATATCGACGAGGCCATTCGCGCAGCCAATGCGATCGGCGGCGACACGTTGCAGCGGCGGTCACGGGGAACGGTTGTCCCCGACTCTTTCACGCACGGCACCAGCGCTCAGCGGATCCGCTGGTTCCGCAGGGGTTATCAGACCGGTGACTTCGCGGCCATGCGGCAGCTCTTCGAATTGCCCTACGAGGACTTATAGACTCCGTCATTCTCAGCGCCGTGGTTACGGGAATCAGGGCTGTCCCGGTCGGAGCCCTGAGCGCCAGCGAGACCTTCTATGCGAAGTCAAGAGCCTGTTCGAGTTTTTTCGATAGTTCTT
>BTUC01000012.1:30614-36811 GCA_045863575.1 Phycisphaerae bacterium | reverse complement strand
CCGGGCGCGCCATCGCGCTTTTCCGCCCGCTTCACGCCCGAATCCTTGAGCAGCTTTGTGCGCGAGCATCCTGATCGGCTGCCCCTGCCGCTCCGGTCGGAGTCCGAGCAGGCGGCGGTTCTGAGCGCGCTCGAGAGGATCGATATGGGTGCACTGCTCGAGGAGGTGCATGCACACCTGGCGAGGCTGTTGGAAGACCGACTCGATCCCAAGGAGGGGGCGATCATTGAGCCGGTGCCGCCGGATCGCCAGGTTCGCGTTGACTTGAGCGACATCGGCATGGATCCCTACCAGGGGCCGGCGAAGCAGGTCAGGGGGTTGGTGGTCAGCGGCGTGACCGAAGAGGAATACCTCATTATCGCGCTGCACATGATGGAGAAGGCGCGTCAACTGCTGGAAAGCGGCGATCCGTTGTACGATCGAAAACATCCGGACCATTTCGAGGCGATCGCTGAATCAGAGGTACAGGAAATCCGTGCGGCGCATCAGCAGGGTCTGGCCATCGCCAAGGAGAAGGAGGCGGCGCGAAAGCGGGTCGGCGAACTGCTGGGAGTCTATAAACCTGCGACCGGCGAGTTCGACGGCCAGCCCAAGTGGGTGAAGGAGTCCCGTCGCTTCTCATACGTGGTAAACCCGAAAACGGGACAGTTTATCGATCGCCTCCAGCCGGTGGTGGAACGGGTCAACCGGGAGATGGCTTTGGCCGGTTTCCCGGGGCCGACTCCGCTCGACAGGCCGGGCATCCACTTTGATCCGAATCTCGGGGACGTCGAGGTGATCCTGCCGAAGGCCATGGTGAAGTCCTTCCTGGATGAAACCGACGCCCTGGAACAGCGCATGGCGGAGAAGCTGACCATCGGCATCGAGGCCGTCCGCCTGACCGACCGCGATATCGTCAATGGGGCGGTGGCCGCGCGGCTCAACGCCGAGATGCTGGGGGTGCACGAAGTCGATCGCGGCTACGGCGTCGAGGGGGTGCTCCGAAGGACGGGAATCAACGCACTGACCGCGATCGCCAATCAACAGTTGCAGATCCAGCAGCTTAACAGCGTGGCGGCTGGCGCCTGGCCGGCGGCTACTCCGCTGGTGACGCTGGAGCCGCCGGCGCTGCCTCCCTTCGAGACGGCGCGGACCTGGACGGCAGTCGGCGGCGACTGGTCGGTGGGGGCGGACCCGATCTTCTTCGACGGCCGCGAGCAGACGTTCGGCCTCACCTATGTGGATCCCAACGGCGTTCAGCATACGCTGGGGCTCGACGTGGTAGACAGCCTGCGAAAATACTGGAGCCGCATCGAGCGCAACCTGATCGTGCACAAGATCAAGAAAGACCCCCTGATACCACCCACGAAGTACACGGTGCCGGTCGGACCTGCCACGAATACTTTCGACGGTCTGGCCGCGCTGATCTCGCAGGAGGATCAGAACCTGATCGTGGCCACGGGCACAGGGGCCATCAGCCAGATCAGCGCCAAGGCCGGTACGTGGCTGGTGCTGCAGGATTTTCAGATCGCGCCGGTGCCGGGTTCGTCGACGGCCATGACCGAAGAGGAGCTCGAGGAGTTGAGGCTCAAGACACTCCTGACCATGTTCCTGCGCGACCCGAACACGTCCGCTGAGCTCAAGTGCCAGTTCCTGGAGTGCACTACCGTCACGGAGCTGCGCACCTTGCTTGAACAGCGGCTGGAGAACCAGCGCTTCGAGCAAATCCTGGTGGGACCGCAGTCACGAACCTACGGGGCAGCGTTCGAGCAGCGCCACGCAGAGGCGCTCGACAACGCCATGGTCAAGAAGAAGGAAGAGAATTCCATTATCGCGCTCACCTTTTACTCGAGCCAGGGCAACATCATTCAGTCGCCGGGCGCGACCCAGCTCGGCTCGGCGAACGACCTCACGGCTTTGACCACGGAGCTGCGGCCGAACATGGTCACGCCGATCTCGTCCTTTGTGCTCAAGTCACTGGAAAACACAGACAGCAGCTCGCCGTTGACCGGCCTGAACAAGGGTGAATCGTCGGATGAGTCCAAGACCATGGCCCACCTCCTGGTGCGGGCCCGTTTCCCGACCATTGACCGGGAGAAGCGGGATGTTGATGAAGGCCGGCAACTGGGCTACTTTGAGCTGCCGTTGGGGCGCGAGCCGCTGAGCACCACCAGCCTCCCCTTCATGTCCAGTTCCGAGCACCCGCTGGAGCGGCTGGCGTCGTTCCGCGTGGGGGCCATGTTCGATTCGCTGCAAGCGAGCAAGATCCGGCGGTCCTGGAGCCTGTTCGAGCCCAACGTTCTCGACGGCACCATCACCAAGCGGGCCTGGCGGCTGGCGACCACACGGATGTGGCTCAATTTCAAGATCATCGGCGACTCTGCCGCCAACAAGGCGGCCATGGCGCCCTGCTACCGGGAGCGCTTCATTGTTCGAGTTCGCTCGCTGCTCGAGTACGATCAGGACTTCTTTGATCAGCCCAATGTGGCCATGCGCACCATGTACGAATGGAACGATGCGGAGCGGATCACGCTGGCATTGAACAACAGCCCGGGGCGATTCGCCCTCAACCAATTGGTCAGCATGCTTGACGAGGTCGGCACCCTGTTGCTGTCCGACGAGTACGTCAACCAGAACCTCGCCCGTGCGGACTACCGACTGCTGGAGGGCCATCGCCTCCGTGAACTGACCGAGGAGGAGGTCCGGCTGGTCCGCCGCGATGTGGCCAACCACTTCCTCAGGCGCTCGGAAGCTTACGGCGATGCCTTCATGGAGGCGGTGTCGGGAGTGCTCGCCCTGGGAACGTACGCTTCGACCAGCGAATCCGAGCTGGGAAAGGGGCCCCTGCGCGGCTATCGGGACCTGGTGGTCTTTGATCGCAGCGGTCGGGCCGAGAATGCCGGTGCAGAGGATATTGAGCGGGCGCATGCGCGATTCCTCACCATCCGCAGCGGCGGCTACAAGGGAGCAATGTTCGAGCCCTCACTGCAGGTGATCGAGGATCTCTCCAGTGAGGAGCGCAGCTTCGTTGTCCGTGGCGGCGAGCTGTTTGACTGAGCCATGACAGAGTGTGGATACCCCAAAAAGGAGCCTTCAATGCTGATTCTGATCCTCGATCTCATGAGCTATATCACCGTCGGCCTGTTGACCATCCCGGCGTGGATCAGCTTCTTCGTGGATTCTCTGGGCAATCTTCGAGGGGGGTTTGGCGAATAACCGGCCACGCGGATCCGCGACTTCTGAGCAGGGGCTAAAGGTTCCACCGGCTATTGCAGGCCGTATTCGCGCAGCTTGCGGTAAAGCGTCCGGGCGCCGATGCCCAGCATCTTGGCGGTCTTCTCCCGGTTACCACCGGTCAGCTTGAGGGTGTTGGCGATGTGCAGGCTTTCGAGCTGCTCCATGGTCAGGCCGGCCGTGTTGGGCAGGCCGGCCGGCACGATATCAGTGCTGCCGCGGATGTGCTCGGGAAGGTCGTCCAGCGTGATCGTGGGGCCGTCGGCCTCGACCACCATGGCCTCGACGACGCTGCGCAGCTCCCGGGCATTACCCATCCACTGGTAAGAGGTGAGGCGTCGGACGGCATCCGGCGTAATGCCCTGTATCCGGTTGCCCTGCGCCTCGCTGGCGGCCTTGAGGAACTGCTCGATCAGCAGGGGGATGTCCTCGCGGCGTTCGCGTAAAGGAGGCAGGCGGACGGTGACGGGATTCAGCCGGTAGAAAAGATCGTCGCGGAACTCGCCATTCTCCACCATGGTGCGGATGTCGCGCCGGGTGGCCGACACCACGCGCACGTCCACGTGACGGATCTCGTTGCCGCCCACCGGCATGATCTCGCCGTTCTCCAGTGTGCGCAGGAGCTTGGCCTGCATGGGCATGGGCATATCGGCCACTTCGTCCAGAAACAGCGTGCCTCCGTCGACGACTTCGAAGAGCCCCTTGTGGTCCGCGATGGCGCCGGTGAATGCGCCTTTGACGTGCCCGAAGAGCAGACTCTCCAGGAGGTTCTCGTGCAGGCCGGCGCAGTTGATGGGCCGGTAGGGCTTGCCGCGGCGGGGGGAGTGGCGGTGGACCGCGCGGGCGACCAAGTCCTTGCCGGTGCCGGATTCGCCCAGAATGAGGACGGTCAGCTTGCTGTCCGCTACCTTCTGCACGCGGTTCAGGACGCGGATCATCTGGTCGTTGGCCGTGACGATGCCTTCGAACTCGAAGCGACGCTCGGCCTGTTCCTTGAGGACGCGGCTGTCGCGGTTTCCCCGGGCTTGCTCGGCCGCGCGGGCCACCACCGCGCGTACGTCGTCCATGCTCACGGGTTTGCGGAGCAGTTCGAAGATCCGCGTCTGGCTTGAACTTTTCTGTATGGCCGTGGTTGACACGCCATCATCCGCGAGCACGATGATTTCGGCGTCGGGGGCCAGTCGGCCGGCATCCAGGGCCAGCTTAAAGCCGTTGGAGGCGCCGGCCAGGAGGGCGTCGGCGACGATCACGTCCGGCCGGCGGGCACGGATGCTGTCCATCGCGTCGTCCAGACTGGTAGCCACCCGGCATGCATGACCGGCGTCACGCAATCCATCAGCCAGCGCGTCCGCCTGCTGGGGTTCATCCTCTACGATGAGCACAAAGGCCGTGTCGCTCATGGTCTCCTGTCTCGTAAGTCAACAGTCGATCCCATCAGGCCTCCTGTGACACCGGTTTTCAATCGGCGTACCCGGTTGATAACCGATGCCACACCCTGCCGGTATATGAATGATCGTGGCCCATCCCGCATTGAGATTGGGCCACGGACATACCTGCTCGACTGGGGGCCGGCCGGCTGAGAGCGGCGCCAGGGGCGCCTTCCTACCCTTGATCAGGAGGCTTCGCCGGCCTCGGCTTTCTCCTCGGCCAGGGCGGCTTTCCGGCTCAATTTCACGCGGCCCTGATCGTCAATCAGAATCACCTTGACCCGGACTTCATCGCCGATTTTGACCACGTCGCCGACGCTCTTCACGTAAGAGTCGGACAGCTCGCTGATGTGGCACAGTCCGTCCTGTCCGGGGGCCACTTCGATAAAGGCGCCGAAATCCTTGATGCTGGCCACACGGCCGTTGTAGATCTTGCCGACCTTCACGCCTTCGGTGACCTGCTCGATCATCTCGCGGGCCTTGGCGGCGTCTTCCGCGCCGATGCAGGCCACCATGACGGTGCCGTCGTCCTCGATGTCGATCGTGGCCCCGGTCGCGGCCTCGATGCGGCGGATGCCCTTGCCGCCCGGCCCGATGAGGGCGCCGATCTTTTCGGGGTTGATCTTCATGGTGATGATGCGCGGCGCATGCGGGCTGATGTCCTTGCGCGGGCGATCCAGCGTGCTGAGCATCTTCCGGAGGATCTGGATCCGCGCCTCTCGTGCCATGTTCAGAGCTTCGCGGATGGTTTCCAGGGTGATGAGCCGCTCTTTGAGGTCGAGTTGAATGCCGGTAATACCGCGCTGGGTGCCGGACACCTTGAAGTCCATGTCACCGAAATGGTCTTCCTCGCCGATGATATCGGTCACCAGGACGCGTTTGTCACCTTTGTGGATGCTGCCGATCGAAATGCCGGCCACCGGCCTGGAAATCGGCACGCCGGCGTCCATGAGGGCCAGCGTCCCTCCACAGACCGAGGCCATCGAACTGGAGCCGTTCGACTCGGTGATTTCGCTGACCAGCCGGATGGTATAAGGGAACTTCTCAACGGAGGGCAGCACGGCCTCGAGCGAACGTTCGGCCAGGGCCCCGTGTCCGATCTCGCGCCGGCCCGGACCCATGATCCGCTTCGCCTCGCCGACGGAGAACGGCGGGAAATTGTAGTGCAGCATGAACTTCTTGCTGTACTCCTCCGCCAGACCGTCGATGATCTGCTCGTCGCGGGCAGTGCCCAGGGTGGTCACCACCAGGGACTGAGTTTCGCCGCGGGTGAACAGCGCCGAGCCATGCGTTCGGGGCAGCAGGGCCACTTCACAGGTGATCTCGCGGAGATCCTGAGCCGAGCGGCCATCGGTGCGTTTGCCGGTTTCGATGAACTCGTCGGTGAACGCTTCCGCCTCGATGGCGTGAAGCGCATTGGCCACCGCCGCCCGCTCGAAGGTCGGGTTTTCGGCGTCCTCCGGGGAAAGCTCGTTAAGGACGGATTCGTACAGCTCCTTGATGGCCGTCTGGCGCTCCTGCTTGCCAGCGATTTTGCGGCGGGTACGTAGCTCGTTG
>BTUC01000012.1:0-30604 GCA_045863575.1 Phycisphaerae bacterium | reverse complement strand
TGTAAGCCTTGTCGCGGACCGCACGCATCAACTCGTCGTTGGAGGTCGGCGGCGTCCAGTCGCGCGGCTTGCCGGCCTTCTCGCGCAGTTCGGCGATCAGCCCGCAGAGCACCTTGATCGCGTCGTAGCCGAAGGCGATGGCCGCGAGCATGTCTTCCTCGCTCACCTCGTGTGCGCCGACCTCGATCATGTTGACGCCGTCCTTGTGACCGGCCAGGACCAGGTCGAGATCGGAAACCTCCATCTCCGCGTAGGTCGGGTTGATGATAAGCTGGCCTTCCACGCGGCCGACGCGCACCGCGCCTACCGGTCCTTCGAATGGGGCGGAACTCAGCGACAGCGCGGCCGAGGAGGCATTGATCGACGTGATGTCGGCGTCAAAGGTCGGATCGGCGGCCAGTACGGCCGTCTGAATCTGGATCTCATCCATGAAGCCTTCGGGGAAGAGCGGCCGGATGGGCCGGTCGATCATCCGCATGGTCAGGATTTCTTTGCTGGTGGGTCGTCCCTCGCGCTTGAAGAAACCGCCTGGGAATTTGCCGGCCGCGTAGGCCTTCTCGCGGTAATCAACCGTCAGGGGGAAGAAATCGATGCCCGGGCGTGGATCCGCATGCACCGCAGTGCCCAGCACCACGCACTCACCATAGTAACACATGACCGCGCCGTCTGCCTGCTTGGCAATCCTCCCGGTCTCCAAGACGATCTTTCGTCCGCCGATTTCACCTTCAACCGTAACCTTCTGCATCCTTTATCCTCTTACCAGACCGACACTTGAAACGGAGTCAATGTCCTTACAATCGCACTTGGTTCTGAATCAAATTGACGTCCACCCGCGACGGGTTCGACTGCGCTGACGCGCTCAGGCCAGCCGTGAAGCGCCCACGAACCACAGGCATGGCACGGGGCAGACGGATTACCCGTACGAGATTCAGCAAGGATAGGGTAGGGGATGCGCCCGAAGAGGCGGTGAGCGGGGGAGTGCCACTCCGCCCGCCCGCACAGGCCGCGCCTACTTGCGCAAACCGAGGCGTGCAATCACATTCTGATAACGCTCGCGGTCGACGGCCGTCAGGTACTTCAACAGCCGCGAACGCCGGCCAACCAGCTTGAGGAGCCCTCGACGGGAGGACTGGTCCTTCTTGTGCAGCTTGAGGTGTTCCGTCAGCTCGTTGATCCGATCCGTCAACAGGGCGACCTGGATTTCCGGGGAGCCGGTGTCTTTCTCATGCTGCCGATAGTCCTGGACCACCTGCTGTTTACGCTCTACCGTAATCGCCATCGCCATCCACCACTGAGTTGATTAAACCCGCAAGCCGGCTCCCAAAGATCATCCGGACCGACCGCTTGCCCAAACTTTATCCTTACTCTCGTACGATTCTAAGCCGGGTACTATAGTCCGCCCTTCAGACCATTGCAAGCCTGCTCAGGCAAGCCCGATGCGGATCGGCCCTCAGGACCGGCGGCGCTGGTCGGAGATCCGGACCAGTGAAGCGGTCTGGCGCCGGGGCCGGGTGTGCCGGGGAATGTGCCTCTAAGTCATAAGTCTTCTGAAGACAATATGTTGCGGTTTCCAACGGGCGGCGTCGCATCGGTTCGTTCCGTTTCCTGGGGGCCATAGCGGCTGACGATCTGACTCCAGGACTTTTCGAGTCCGCCCACCAGTTGCTCAAACGCTTCCGTTTCCGTGCGGCGCCGGGCTGCGTCGATGGCCTCGCCATCCGTCCACGCGCTGGAGAGCCGGTCATTGCGCGCCGTGGCCTCGGCCGTGCCGTAGATGTAACCGTTGTGCGTACCCATGAACATGGCCGATGCCGTCGTGGTCGCATGGACGGAACGGTTGGGTGAAAGACCCAGGGTGATTACCGACAGCGGCACCGCTTCGTCAGAGACGTGGAAGATGGTGTCCAGCGTGTAGATGAGCAGTATATCTGCGTGGAGCTGGGCGGCCGCGTGGCGCAGCTCCAGATCGCTGCTCAGTTCCCGCGAATCAAACAGCAGCCGGTTGAGCGGGGCGACACCGGTGATCTGGGGCATCCTGGCAAGGCGGCCGAAGTGGGCTTCCGTCTCGATATCGCGGGTGGTCACGATACTGTACCGGCCCGTGCCCCAGCCCTGCGCGGAGCGTGAATGGTATCCGGGCGACTGGATGCGGACCACCGCCAGGCCGGTGGGGAAGGTGGCCAGCGCTTTCTTGTCCAAGGCAGTGAGAACAGTCGAGTCGGTCAGGATGCGCTTGGAGCTGCCGGTGAGGCTCAGCTCGCGAAAATCGGCCCCGCGCCCGGGGGTGACGTATTCGCTGCTGGCGCAGCCGGTGGCGCCCACGACTGCCGAGAGTGCGCCCAGGATGCCCAGGCAGCGCCTGAATGGTTGCATGCGACTTCTCCATTAGAAGGGTTTCCAGACATTCGCTGACCACAAGTGTGCACGCGGGCCGATGCTCCGGCTTGCCGCGTCGGCCGGCCTCCACGCCCGCAGCATGATCAGGCCTACGGTGCCGTCTGGGTGCTCGTCACCTTCAGCACCAGGAGTGCTTCGAGTGTATCGCGGTGGGGCACAAGGCGGACGGATCTGCCGTCGGATGAGTTCAACTCGATGCTCTGGACACTCCAGCCACCCAGCGGTCCCGGATCCACTATCGTGACATGGACCACTCGATCCCAGTCGAAGTCTTCATATTGTCGCAGGTCCACCTCGTGGTGAACGGTGCATCCGCATGCTGTGATGAGGATTGCGCCCGAGAGCTTCTGTCGCCACATTGTGGTTCTCCTGCCGCCTTTGCTCATCATTCCTGCACGGTGGTTTCATAGCGCATGCCGTCCGGCACCGGCACCGGGACGCCCACGGTGGTCCCGTGGTCTCCGACCGTCCGGGTGAGGCTGTCCACGGCTACGAATGCCGTGTAGTCCGACATCAGGCCATATTCGAGGGCTACCCGCCGGATCTGGGCGGGTGCGTCGAAGCCTGCTTCCCACAGGGACCGGTCGGCCAGGTCGGCGATCTGCATGCGGGCCCAGACGGCCGGGATGCCCGGGTGGGCCGCGGCACTGTCATCGAGGTTGGCGGTCAGCGTGATCGGGTGCGGCTCGCCGGCGGCTCTGCCCGTGAGGCGAATGGTGGCCTGCCCGCGTCCTTCGAATCGGCCCGTGAGCACCACCGGTCGCCCGACGAACAGGTCGGGCACCCGCCCGGGGAAGACCTGGGATGCCTGCATGCTGCCGAAGTCCACGGAAATGTCTGTCAGCGCTGGATGGCTGATGCGGTCGAAGAAGCTGTCCATGACCTCCGCGCCGCTGTGATTGAGACTCAGGTAGGCCACCGCTCCACGGCCGGCGCGGGCCATGTGGTCCATGAGGTAGCGGTTCGGCGAGGAACCCACGCCGAAGCTGAAGATGCGGGATGCGCCCAGCCGCTTGTGGATTTCGCTGAGGATCTCGGCCTCGTTGCCGATGAAGCCGTCGGTGAGGAAGGCGACGAACCGGAGGCGCCGTTCGTCGTGCGGGAAGTCGAGCGCGGCCTTGATGCCCTCGATCATCATCGTACCGCCTTCACCCTGTAGCGAGTTCACATATGCCAGTGCCCGGCGGACGTTCGCCGGCGTCGCCGGCACCGGTCGGCGACCGAGTTGCGACGAGTTGTTCGAGAACTGGATGACCTGGAAAGTGTCGTCCGGCCCCATCCGCCGCAGCCCGCGCTCCAGAGCCGCCTTGGCCTGTTCGATCGGCTTGCCGTTCATGCTCCCCGAGCAGTCAATTACGAAAATCATCTCGACCGGCCCGCGTGGCAGGGAGGCCAGACCCTCGGGCGGATAGAGCATGAGCGTGAAGAAACCGCCGCGCTGATCGCGCTGCACCAGCAGGGCGGACTTGACCTTCTCGCCGGCCACTTTGTAGCGCAGCACGAAGTCCTTGTTGGGGATGGCATCGAGATCGCTCAAAACGATGTCCGTGCGCTCCGGAGACAGACGCTTCGTGTGCACGACGTGGTTCACACTCAGGATCTTCTCGATGAGCACGCCCGCGTCCACGCTGACGGCCAGGCCGATGTCGTGTCCGCTGCGTTCGCCCGGCTTGAGGTATTGGACTTCCGTCTTCTGCCCCGATGCCCCGTGCTGTCCCCGGCCAATGGCCCCCATTCCCTGCGTGCTGCCCGGCGGATTGAATCGCGGCCCCACAACCATGGGGAAGACCCACTCGTACCAGCCGTCGTCGTACGCCAGCGTATGGAAATACCTGATGTTGATGTCGATGGCCTTGCCCGGCTCAATGTTGGCCACCGATTGCGTGAAGACGTTCGGGCGTTCCTGGGTGAGCAGGGAGGCGACGTACCCCTGGGCTTTAGCCTCCTGGTAGATCTGCTCGGCTTCCTCGCGCTCGCGGATGATGCCGCGGATCCTCCGTTTCCCGACGGTCATGAGAAACTCGTTGACGGCCGCATTGGCCGGCAGCGGGAATACGTATACGACCTCGATCTTCCCGTCGTAGGGATTGTGGTACTCCTGGGTGACATCCACGGTGGCGATGTAGCCGCTGATCTGGGCTTTGACGTCGGTGTGCTTGAGCGGGACGGGGACGTCTTTCTCCTGGCCGGGGAGTTTCGCGCGCAGCTCGCCGGAACCCGGGCGGTGATCCGGCTGTGCAGTAGCAGGAGTTGGGTAACGGCGGATGATCCAGAGCTCCTCGGCAGAGCAAGGGAACGAACCCGAGAAGGGTGCTGCATCTCTGTCAGGGTTCAGGTCGAGTAGCTGAGGGTAACGCGAGGCGAGTTGTCGCGCTCGGCGCTCTTGTATGGGCACGGAACAGCAGCATCCCGCCATCAGTGACGCCAGGCAGACAATCCAATATCCCCATTGAGTACCCGGAACGGGGGAATTCAGTGTTCTCTTCGTGCTCATTCTGTTACTCCAGGTTCCTCACTGATTGTTGCGGGAATGGCCGCACCCTCTGCCGAGGCGGCGATGTCGAGTTTCGCTGTGTATTCCGGCTCGGGCCCGGTGATGGCCAGGTGGAGGCGAGCCACGCGGGTCTTGCCCCGCGGAAGGTCACGGCCGGTGTTGAACGCGGCGATGATGATGCGGTTGCGGCTCAGGGCGGCGGGGTCGTAGTAGGGCGGTTCGCGGAAGGCGGTATGCTCGCCGCCTTCGACGCCGACGATCTTGACGCCGGGAGAGTTGAGTGGGCCCAGAGCAGCCCGGTTCAAATCGGCGGGGGCAGCCGGTTGTTCTGCCCCGATACCCGCACCAAGGGGGGGCGTTTTTTTCCCTCCCCCGGTACTCCGGGGGAGGGTCGTGGTGGGGGCTTGGCCGGTGGAGAGCCCCGCGGAGTCTGAATCGACTGCCTGGGCAGTGCTAATCTCCTGCTCTATGGAGGTCCCGATGAGAAGATCGGACTGATCCGTCGGATCGGACGGTGCGGTCGCATCGGCTCGATCAGTCGGGAGCGCTCGATCGGTCGGGTCGGCCCGGATGGTCGGACCGGTGATTCCCCCTCGCTTGCGCTCGGGGCTCTGAACTCCCCCTCGCCTGCGCTCGGGGCTCTGAGCGGTGAACTCGAACTGGTAGGCGGCCAGCGGCTTGTCGCCCGAGTCGATGAAGATATCGACGGCCACAAAACGCAGACTCAATGAGGCAGGAGTCATCAGTATGGCATCAGTCGACGTTGTGGCATCCGGCGCCGGAGCTCCATCGGTCGTCGGCATCGCTTCGGACACCAAGTGGAGCCACGCAAAAGGTGAAGTACCATTCTCCGTGTGCGAGCGGCCGCGCGGGCTGAAGCCCGCGGCTCGTTGGTTCAGCTTTTCAGCGGATCGAGTCGGGTCTGGCTGTTCCGCCGCATGATCCCCAGCAAAATGGGCTTGAACCCAGAAGGTCATCACCGCGAGTGTTCCGGCCAGAGCAAGCTTGCTCATTGCAGCGCCCTCCGGTGGCCGTCTGGCGATGAATCGTCCGACGATGTGGCTTCATCGCGGAGGCGGACTGCTGCCATGGCAACCAGGTCCACGTCCTCCTGATCGACACGGCCGTCCGCGTTGAGGTCAGGCCCTGCGGGAGTTGCGGTGTTTCGCTTCTGAGATGCGGCTGATGAATCACCCGAAGCGCTGTTGCCATCGAGCAGCCGGGCCAGCGCAAAGGCGTCGAGAATGTCCACATGCCCGTTGCCGTCAATGTCCTCGGGAGCAGCCGGTCTCGCGGTGGGCGTCAATGCTGGCGGAGCGCTGGCCACCTGAGATTCCTGGGGGCCCGACGGGAATCCGCCACGCCAGACGACCACGGCCAGTGCGGCCGCGGCCGCCAGTCCGGCAATTCCCGCCCGGCGGAATGCTCGCCGTACAAGACGCTGGCGGCGGAAGTAGCCTTCTGCCCGCTCCAAAATGTCCGCCTCTACGTCGGGCGGCACCTCGGGCACGTGGCGACAGAGACGGCTCAGATCCTCCGCAAGCTTCGGCGGGAGCGGGAGTTCGGGTTGTTTATCCATCCGCTCGGACATTGGTTTCTCCAACAGGTTCAGTCGGCCGGCGGGTCGGAAGGTTCAAGGAATGTGGGATTATCCGTCCAGAGAGTCGCGTGGTGATGAGCAACTGATCGGACGGATCGGACCGACCGGACGGATCGGACCGACCGGACCGATCGGTCGGATCGATCGGATCCGTCTGATCGACACTCCAGCCTCACATGGGCCCCAGCAGCTCGCGCTCATCTGTCAACCCTTTGGGGCTCTCTCCGCTCTTAACGCCACTCTCCCCAGAGCTTGCGCCCGGGGCTATGGACCAGCGATCGGAGGACACGCCGCACCCGATTTGTGGGTAACAGCAAGCTCCCAGAGCGGTGGCACACGGTGTTGGCTGGGTCCGTGCCAGGATCGGCGGGGTATCAGAGCCTCATCGCCTAATCTGTCACGAACCCGTGTTGGCTCTTTCAGGAGTTGCCGCGTTGAGTAGAGGCAGTTGCCCGCGTATGATGCCGCTTCAGGCGCGGAAACCGGGGTGGTTCTGCGGGGTCGACAGCCATGGCGCGCTGTGGTCGCATTCCGTTCGGGATTTCGTGCGGGTACAGACCGGGGCAGAAGCATGGAATGGCTTTGTCTGCTCGTCGCGGTGGTGGTGCTGGTGGTCGTCTTTGCGGCCGTCGGGCACCTGCTCTGGGTCGCTGGGGCGGCTGCCTTCCGCGCGCTGCGCGGTGAGCCTGGTGATGCACCGCGGCCGCGTCACCCACGGCCCGTCGAATGCTCCCAGTGCGGTTTCGTCAGTCGCGAACTCGTTTGCCCCGCGTGCGGGCGGGCCACTGCGCCCTCCACCGATGGCGGTCTGCTGCATGATCTGGCGGTCACTTCGCGCGAGGTCTCCCGGCTCCGCGCCGAGGGACTGATCGACGAACGAACCAGCACGCAGATCCTGAGGGCGGTCGCCCAGCAACGAGCCGCCGTCCTGGCCCCTCCGCCTCCGGCGGCTCCTATCCGCCAGGTTCCCCTCTCGACGCCTCCAGCAGAAGTTGGAATCGGTCTGCCGGAACGTATGCCAGCAGTCGATCACCCGGAAAGCAGACCTCCAGCCCAGGTCGACGAGGTCTCGCCGTCCCCATTGCTTGCTCCGCTGGGTCCTCCGTCGGCACCACCGCCGCCGCCAGCTCCACGCCTGCCGCGCCGGCCGCTCTCCGAGGTGCTGGCCGCCTTCATGGAGGACCGCAACATCCGCTGGGGCGAGCTGGTGGGTGGGATGTTGATCGTCTTCTGCTCCACGGCCCTGGTGGTGAGCCTGTGGGCCCAGATTGCCGCCATCCCCATTCTGAAGTTTTTCATTTTCACCGCGGTGACGGCTTCCTTCTTCGGCGCGGGCCTGTACATGGAGCATCGATGGAAACTGCCGACTACCAGCCGGGGTGTGCTCATCATCGCGTCGCTGCTGGTGCCGCTGAACTTTCTGGCCATCGCCGCATTTTCCGAAAGTGCGACGGCCGGGGCGGTGGAGTCGGTGCTGGGCGGTATCGTGGCCCTCTTGATCTTCACTGCCCTCTCATTCCTGGCAGGGCGCGTGCTGACACCGGAGTGGCCGGCGCTGGCCGCGGCGGCGGTCGTCGTCCCCTCGGCCGCACAACTGCTCATCCGGTGGCTGGCCGGCACGGATACCCCGGCGTTGGGCCTGGTGCTTCTGGCCGCGTTGCCGCTCGCGGGATATGCGGGCACTGTCGGCTGGATGGTTCGGCGCGCCGCCGGATGGGAACTCTTCGATCGAGATCGCGCCAACCGGCTTTTCATCGTACTGGGCGTCGCCTCGTTCGCTGCCCTGCTGGCCATGGCCCTGCTGATATTCAAGACCGGCCGTCCTCGAGAGGCGCTGCAGGACCTGGCTGCGCTCGTGTCCCTGATGGGGGCGCCGGCGATGGCGTGTGGGCTATTGCTGTGGAAGCGACTGGCGCAACAGGAGGTGAACTCGGCGAATGCACCTGATTCGGCAGTCGTGGCGGGACCCTCGATCGCCGGCGACACGGAAGGCAACGCGGGCGTACGGACGGCCGGGACAGCGGTCGGCCTGGCCGGAGCCGCTGTTATGCTGGCCGGGTTGGGTCTGGCCTGGCCTGAGCCCGGCAACCTGCTGCTTGTGGCCCTGCTCAATGCGCTGGTGTTCGCCGGAGCCGGTCTGATCATCGCCGAACCGGCGGGCCATGTCATGGCTGGCGCGTGCGTGACGCTGGCGTACCTGCTGGGATACCACCTGCTCGCTGGTCATGTGACCTTGGAGGGCGCCACCGGTCACGAACTCACGCGTACCCTGCTTGGCAACACCAGCGGTCCGGCACTGGTCGGTCTGGTCGGGCTGGCGGCGGCGGGGGCCATTGTGCTGCATCGGCTGCACCGGTTCTCGGAAAGTCTGGCCTGGGTCCAGGTGGCGGGGGGCGTGCTGGTGCTGAGCGTAGTGCTCACGTCATTGCACGGTCTGGGCCGGTCCGAGGATCACGGGGCGACCTGGGTATTCGGCATCTACTGCGTAACGGCGCTGGCGGGTGGCTTTGTTCGGCGCTGGAGCGGCGCCCTCTGGGCCGGGTCCGGCCTGCTGCTGGTCACTTTGATTCAGGGGCTGGCTTTCCGATACGCGGAAGCACGCGGATGGAGCGAGCCGTCGAGCGCGTGGTTCGCCGCCATGCTGATGCATGCGACCGTGATCGGCGCTGCGGCCGTTTTTGTCGCGTCGGCATGGGGAAAGAGAGTCTATTCAGGCGGCCAGCGCGTACTGGAGCCGCTACGCGTCTCTGCGTTCGCGGTCTGCGGGCTTGCCTTGTTGCCGTTCGTGGCGTGTCTGTCCATCGAGACGACCAACCTGCAAGCCTGGCGGGCCGTCTGGTGGGCAGTGGTTGGAGTTGGGCTCGCGTACGCGTTCGATCGGCCGGCATTGTTGACGGCCGCGCAGGCGGCGTTGACCGTCGGTGTGGGACTGTGGGCGGTGGCCATCGTATCGGATCGGCCGTGGTTCACGCGGGACCTGCATGCTCTCTCCCACCCGGGGACCGTGCAAGCAGTGGGGATCGCACTGAACCTCCTGGGGCTGGCATGGCTGGTCGCGCGCCTGGGTGTGCGGGCTGCTCGTGGTCGTTTGCAGCGACTGGGGTCTGTTGACGCCGAATCGAGCTCTTCAGACTCCAACGGCCTGTCCACATTTACCGCCCGCCGTATGTTGGTCTGGAACTGGCTGGATCGCATGCTGCGGCCGGCGTGGCCGACGGTTGATCAGGTGATGGCCCTGGTCGTTCTGGTCGCCCTGGTAATACTCGCGATCACAGGTATCCGGCCCGGCCTCATCATCGAGTTCGCCGCTACACCGGAAGCATCAGAGGCAGGCGGATCGTGGAACTGGGGACGGGCCATGCATGCGCTGGGCTCCGGCTCGTGGTGGCTTTGGGCTACGCTGCTGGTGCTGTTCATCGCGGGGCTATGGGAACGCTTCGAAATCGCCTTCGTGCTGGGCATCGTGGTGGCACTGTGGGCGGGTTGTCTGCTCCTGGCGGGTCACTGGACCGGCTTGGGAGCGAGTGCGTCGGTACTCCGCTGGCTGTTGGGCGGCTACTGGCTGGCGGCATCGGCCATTCTGTGGGTACGTGTACCGCTGACCCCGCTGGTAAACTGGCTGCGCTGGCCGGAGATGCATGAGCGGGTGGGACGTTTGCCGTCGTATGCGCGCCGGTTGCTGATGGCGTTGACCGTCGCTCCCGTTTTGATCATCACGCTCTATCGCGTGCTGCGCGAGGTCGGAGGCTTCGGCGTCATCGGTCCAGACGTTCATAGCCTGTTCGGACGTATGGGCGAGATTGTGGGCTATGGCGTGCCGTTGATCCTGGTCAGCGCGGGCTTGATCGGGCACGGTGTCAGGGAGCGTTCGCCACGGTACCTATTTTGTGGTGGGCTGGTGCTCAACCTCACGGTGACGCTGGCGTGGATGATATCCGTCCTCAGGTCCGGCCGGGAGGTCGCCGGGGCTGAGCTGACCCACTTGATTCAGCTCAATGTGGTAACGACCGGTGGATACGGCGTTGCCTGGCTGGCCGCGCGAGCGTGGCGCCGGCGCCGCGAGCAGGGGCGGGCATCACCGCCGGGACTGCTCCATGTCCAAACCGCCATAGCACTCATTGGCCTGATCATGTTCATCGCTCCGGCGGCCGGATGGCTTGTTCTGCGCCCTGACGCGCCCGGCACTAGCGTCACTGCGGCTGGCAGCCTGTGGGGTTGGCTGGCCTGGGCGCTATCACTGGGAGCGGCCGGGTGGCTTGCCTGGGAGCAGGGCGCGCGCTTTCGTATTTCCGTGGTCTGCCTGGCGGGCTTGATCTCAACCGCCCTGGTGTCGTTCAGCGTGGCCCGCGTGGACGCGGGCAACTGGGCGGCCTACCACACGCTGCTGGTTGGCACGGTCGTACTCACGACTCTGGTTCTCCTGCGGTTTATGTTCGTCGGCCGGATAGAGCCGGTTGGGAGTTCCAGTCCATTGAAGCTGCCGGGAACAGTTGCGGGGAGCTGCGAGGTGGCGGATGAAGCCTGGCTCTGGCTGCACAGGTTCGGCGGGCTCGCGCTGCTGCTGGCGTTGCGGGGCACGACGGCTGATCCGGGACGGCCCTGGTGGACGGCGGGCGCCATCGTCGCGCTCAGCGTGCTCGCCGGTGTAGTCGCCCGGGTCAGGCTCAGCGAGGTCCATGTCTCCGTCAGCGGCGTGCTGTTCAGCCTCGCGGCTAACATTTGGTGGCTGACGGAGGGTTGGAGGGGCTCCGGCGAACGCTGGTTGACGGCCGTCGTCGAACTGATCGGCGTGAACGTGATAACGCTGACCGTTCCGTCATTAGCTTCGTTGTGGATGACGCTCTCCGCTGGGCTGGGCGCAGGCAAATCGCGATTGCGTTTTCATGAAGCGGGAGCGGTGCTGGCTACACTGGGCGTGATGTGCATCACGGCCATCGGCTTGGGTGCGGACGCGATGGTTCGGCCGTTCGGTCCTTCAGCGGTGATCGACTGGCTGGCGTTGGCCGCCGCCGTGGTGATCTCCGCAGGATGCCTGTGGGATCGTGGCGGCCAATCAGCGTGGCCGTTACTGTGCCTCCTCGGTCTGGCGTCTATCGGCCTGGCACTGGGTGAGTTCGATCTTCCCCTGCATTGGCTCGCGTGGTATGGAGCGGTGCTCATCGCGGCGTACAGCCTGGTAGTCAACGCAATCGCACGGTTCGCCCTCGGACCAGCCATTGCGCAGAGCGCTTCGCCTGACGTCCAGGTGTTGGCCCGCTTGGCGGCGGAGCGGGCCTGGTTGGTCGCCTACAATGTCATGTGGGCGGCGGGGCTGATCGCCCTGGCGAGTTGGGTCGTTTTTGCCCTGGATGCGGACATGCTCGGCCGCGGTCCGGGCATGGCGATGCTGCTGCGCACGGCGATGGGGTTGGCCGTCGTGGGGCAATCGCTGGCTCTGGGGCTGCTGGCTGCTCCAGCATCCTGGGGCGAACTGCGCGATGCCGCATTGTATTTGTCGGCAGGCGCTCTTGTCCTGGCCGGATGGGCCATCGCCGAGCCGGGTGGCCCGAGCGACAATCTGCTGAATCGCATGGCCGTGCTCATGAGCGCGACCGCGGTAACGGCCGGCGGTTACGGCCTGGTGCTCGGGAAGCTGCTGGATCGAGAGACCTCGTGGACTCAGGCGGCCGGCCGGACGATGCCCGTGCTGGGCGGCCTCGCGGCCATGACCTTGGTGGCGATTCTGTCCTGCGAGGCCGCCTTCGTGGCCCGCGGCGAAGCTGTGGAGATGCACCCGACGGCCATTGGCGTGGTGATCGTCGTGCTGCTGGCCGCGGCCGGCGTATTGGTTGCGTTCGCCACCAGGCGGGGTCGCGATCCCCTCGGACTCTCCGAGAGCGGGCGGATGGGGTATGTCTATGCCGCCGAAGTCGTGCTGGCACTCCTGGTCGCGCATGTGCGGCTGACCATGCCGTGGCTCTTTCGTGGCTTCTTCGAGCAATTCTGGCCGGCCATCGTGATGGCCATTTCCTTCGTGGGGGTAGGGCTCGGCGAGGTGTTCAGGCGTCAGGGACGGCGGGTGCTGGCCGAGCCGCTGGAAAGATCTGGAATCGTCCTTCCACTGCTACCGGTGCTGGGTTTCTGGGTGGGCGACTTCGACTCACGCGTAGACTACTCTGTGCAGTTAATCATCGTGGGGGTGCTCTACGCCATGGTGGCGGTGTTGCGCAAGTCGTTCGTCTTCGCTCTGCTGGCTGCCCTGGCGGGAAATGGGGCTCTCTGGTACCTGTGGCACCGCGCGGAAGGGCTGGAGTTCGTGCAACATCCGCAGCTATGGCTTATTCCGGCGGCCCTGTCATTGCTGGTCGCCGCCTACCTGAACCGCAGGCAGCTCACCGAGCAGCAGATGACCACCATCCGGTACATCAGCATCACCACCATCTATGTCTCCTCGACGGCCGACATCTTCCTGAACGGCGTGCGCGAGGCGCCGTGGTTGCCGCTGGTCCTGGCCGGCCTGTCGGTCGCCGGCGTACTGGCCGGCATTGTGTTGCGGATCCGCTCGTTTCTCTTTCTCGGTTCGGCGTTTCTGGTGCTCGCCCTGGTGACTATGATCTGGCATGCGGCGGCCGATTTCGGCTGGACCTGGCTGTGGTATCTGGCCGGGATTGCCCTCGGAGCCATGATTCTGGCGGTGTTCGCGTTGTTCGAGAAGAAACGTGAGGCCATGCTGGAGATCATCGAGAACATGAAGGGCTGGCAGGCGTAGTGCCCCGGTCGATGGGCAAGTGGCATGCATGTAGCGGCCGGCGTCGCTGCCGGCCGTTTCTTTGTGGGTGAACCGACGGCAGAGACGCCGGCCATTTGCGTGTGGGTAAAACGGCCGGCAGAAACGCCGGCCACTTTCGTGTGGGTAAGACGGCCGGCAGCGACGCCGGCCGCTACAGGGGGCGACACCCTTATGAGCGGCTGAACTCGAGCACGCGGTCGCACACGTCGTTGCGGTTTCGATGGGCGGCCTCAAAGGTCCAGGCGACCGACGTGAAGATGTCTCTGACCGGCTGCGGCTGATCGTGGGCTACCTCGACGAGCAACCGGCCACCGGAAGCCAGGATCGTCGGCACTTCGGATGCGAGTCGACGGTAGATTACCAGCCCGTCTTCGTTGGGTTCCGGGCCGACCAGCGCCACCTTCGGTTCGTGATCACGCACATTGGGTGGAAGGTTGCGGAACACATCCGCGCTGATGTACGGCGGATTGGACACGATCAGGTCAAAGCCGCCTTCAGGAACGGCATCGCCCGGCAGCGCAGCAAGATCGGCCTGGACGGATTGTACGCGCTCGGCCACACCATGCCGCTCGATGTTGCCGGCCGCGACGGTGAGGGCCTCCTCAGAGATATCCGAGGCGGTTATCGAAGCGTTCTTCACAAACTTGGCCAGCGCCACGGCGATGCAGCCGCTGCCGGTGCCGATGTCGAGAAGGCGCCAGGTGCGCTGCGGCTCCGATCGGCACAGGGCAATGACGCGCTCGACGATGGCCTCCGTCTCCGGTCGGGGAATCAGCACGGCCGGCGTGACCGTGAATTCGAGCGAGTAGAACTCGCGTGTGCCCAACAGGTAAGCGATAGGGGTATGTTGGCCGGCCTGGCGCACGAGTTCGCGGAAGGCGGTCCGCTGGGCCTCGGCGGGCTCCGCCTCGTAGCGCGTATACAGCTCGATTTTCTTGCAGCCCATGGCCCGGGCCAGCAGCAGTTCGGCGGCCAGACGGCCACCCTCGATCTGCCGATCGTTGAACCACTTGGTGGTCCACTCCAACAGCCGCCCGACCGTCCAAGGAGCCTCGTTCGTCTGGCCATTAGACATGTTGGACCACTATAGAAGATTGCGGTTGCGGAGCAATGCGCAGGCGGCGGCCGTCCCCGTACCCCAACACGGCGCCTAACTGCTCCAATCCTCGACTGTCAGACCGGGCACTCGTTGAAAATGGCGATCGCGGGTAACGATCGACGCGCCAAGGGCCAGTGCGGTGGCTGCTATCCACAAGTCGTTCTCATCCAGCGGAAGGCCCACGCGCTGGAGTTCAGACTTGATGCTTGCATAGTGCTCGGCCGCTGTAGCGGGGACTGGCTCGCATCTGCAATCCTTTAAGACACCGGCTGACTTTGTCTCCAGCGCCATTCTGCGTCTGCTGACCGGGAGCCGCCGAATACCGTGTAGTATTTCGCCGAGGGCAATGGTGCAGGTGACGACCTGGTCGGGGGAGGTATGACTCGCGAGGCGAGCGACGAGGGTCGGTTGTTCCCGGACTAAATCGCTGAGGGCATTCGTATCGAGAAGGTAAATCACTGATCAAGTTCCGCGTCGAAGACGCCCTCGTACCGCACCGGGATCTTGGACTCTTCAATAGCCCGTTCGAGCTCATCTACGATTGAAGAATCGACGTGCGGCGGCGCCTTCACAGCTTTCAGAAGGGCAGCAGGGGAGCCGGGCAGGTCTTGCTCCAGCGGGCAAACGGAGAGTGTCACCACCTGACCTTCCTGAAAGGGTAGGGGCTCCTCAAGCTCGATGGTCTTTCCTCTGATCGTCCCCTTGCAGGTCATGAAGTCACCTCGTGCTTTGGACATAGTCATTCTACTATTTCGCGTGGTAGATCTCCATCCCGGCCGACCGGAACTCCCGGCTCTTCTGTTCCATGCCCTTCGCCAGCGCCTCGGCTTCGTTCATGCCCTGTTGGGCGGCGTAATCGCGGACGTCCTGCGTGATCTTCATGGAGCAGAAGTTGGGTCCGCACATCGAGCAGAAATGGGCCGTCTTGGCCGGTTCCTGGGGCAGCGTCTCATCGTGGAACTCACGTGCAGTCTCGGGGTCCAGCGAGAGGTTGAACTGGTCTTCCCAGCGGAACTCGAAGCGGGCCTTGGACAGCACGTTGTCGCGGTGCTGGGCGCCCGGGTGGCCCTTGGCCAGATCGGCCGCGTGGGCCGCGATCTTATAGGCGATCACGCCGTCCTTGACGTCCTTGCGGTTGGGCAGTCCCAGGTGCTCCTTGGGCGTCACATAGCACAGCAGGGCGGTGCCGTACCAGCCGATCATGGCTGCCCCGATCGCGCTGGTGATATGGTCGTAGCCGGGGGCCACGTCGGTGGTCAGCGGCCCCAGCGTGTAGAAGGGGGCCTCGTGGCACCACTCGAGCTGCTTGGTCATGTTCTCGTGGATCATGTGCATGGGGATGTGGCCGGGGCCTTCGTTCATGACCTGCACGCCGTGTTCCCATGCCCGCGTGGTGAGTTCGCCCTGCGTTTTCAACTCGGCGAACTGAGCCTCGTCATTGGCGTCGGCCAGGCTCCCCGGCCGCAGCCCGTCGCCGATGGAGAAGGACACGTCATAGGCGGCCATGATCTCGCAGATCTCGTCCCAGTGCTCATAGGCGAAGTTCTCGCGATGATGGGCCAGGCACCACTTGGCGTGGATCGAGCCGCCGCGGGAGACGATGCCGGTCACCCGCTTTGCCGTCAGCGGTATATAACGCAGCAGCACGCCGGCGTGCACGGTGAAGTAGTCCACGCCCTGCTCGGCCTGTTCGATGAGCGTGTCGCGGAAGATCTCCCAGGTGAGCTCCTCGGCCTTGCCGTCTACCTTCTCGAGAGCCTGGTAGATCGGCACGGTGCCGATGGGCACCGGCGAGTTGCGGATGATCCACTCGCGGGTCTCGTGGATGTTCTTTCCTGTGGACAGGTCCATGACCGTATCCGCGCCCCAACGGATGGCCCAGACCATTTTTTCCACCTCTTCCTCGATGGAGGAGGTGACGGCCGAGTTGCCCAGGTTGGCGTTGATCTTCACCAGGAAGTTGCGGCCGATGATCATCGGCTCCAGCTCGGGATGATTGATGTTGCACGGGATGATGGCCCGGCCTCGGGCGACCTCGCTGCGGACGAACTCCGGCGTGATTGCGTCGGGAATGGCTGCTCCGAACGCGTTCCCCGCATGCTGGGCATGCAGTCGGCCGTTGGATCGGGATCCCTGTGCACTCGCCTCTCGGCGCTGATTCTCCCTGATGGCGATGAACTCCATCTCGGGCGTGATCATGCCCTGGCGGGCATAGTGCATCTGGGTCACGCAGCGGCCCGGTCGGGCCCGCAACGGTTGCCGCAGATGTGCGAACCGCAGGTGCGCCAGAGCCGCGGCCGCCAGGCGCTGTCGACCGTATTCGGACGTGGGGCCCTCGAGCTGAATAACGTCGCCCCGGGCCTGGATCCACGCCTCACGCAGCGGAGGCAGGCCGCTGCGCACGTCGATATGAACGTCGGGGTCGGTGAAGGGGCCCGACGTATCGTAGACTGTCAGGGAGGGGTTGGATTCCTCCCCGCCGTCTGGACGGTGCGATCTGGTGGGGGTCTGCGGAATCTCCCGCATGGGTACCCGTACGTCCGGATGGCGGCTGCCCGCGACGTAGATCTTCCGCGAGCCCGGCAGCGGGCCCCGCGAGATCACCTCGTCGCGGACGACGACCGGTGGGCTGGTATCGGTGCTTGTGTTTCGAGTCATCATGGTCCATCCTTGCGGGGGTAGCCCCATAGGGGGTGCATCATGGAAGGCAGGTAGCAGCCATCGAGATCCGGCCCGGATCGTGAAGTGGCGTCGCCTTCCCTACGCAGCTCCCGGCCACGCCGAGGGCCCACCCCAGGGTTGCGGGGGGGCTTTGGCAGGTCGGTTCGACTGATCAGGTTCCAAGGGTCAGGCGGCTCTACCGCCCGTCTCAGGCCGGTTTCGCCGGCCACACCTGGCGATCTGATCACTGTAGAGACCGCTGAGTGAAAGATCAAGCTGCGGCCAAGCAGGCGAGGTTCGACTATCATGAAGAGCGTACACGCGGATAGTCCTCCGGTCGCTGCCGGGCCTTCGGTCGGAACCGGGCCGGCTTTCCGGGGGACCATCGCCTGATCGGGAGGAGCTCATGCTGCTGAAAGCCCACGGGCATAACGTTGAGCTGACGGATTCTCTGGATGCGCATATCACCGACCGCTTCAAAGCGGCGCTCGACCAGTATGATCGGATCGTTCAGGAAATCACCGTGCGGCTGGAAGACGTGAACGGGCCGAAGGGGGGCGTGGACAAGCGCTGCCATGTCACCATTCATCTGCGCAGCGGCAGCACCATCGTAGTCGATGAGGTCCAGGCGGACATGTTCGCGGCGGTCAGCGTGGCGGCTGATCGCTCCAAGCAGGTGGTCGGACGGAAGCTGGAACGAATCCGCGAGAAGTGAACACCCGAGGGCATGGGAAACGCCTGCCTTCCGGCTGGCACCAATGGTCGAAGACGGCGCAAACCGTGTTCGCGTCCTGGGTCCCGAGTTTCACATAAGCAGCGCACCTGCAAAGGCTTGCACTGAAGATCGTCCAGCCGCGGTTGTGGGCTCGCGGCCCGGGCTGTCCGTGCTGCTCCAACGGGGTTGGCGCGGCCTTGGGCACGAATCAACCTCGACCTCCGAATGATCAGATCTGGTGTTGTGATCGTCCCCAATGAATGGAACTACCTGCTGAACCCCGCCGACCCCGAGTTCCCACGGATCACAATCTCCCCCAAGCAGTCTATCAGGTTTGATCCACGGTTAATTCAGCATAGACGGTGCGCACGGTCCCACGTCGGGCTTTGACGCGGTCCGGCGCAAAACCGAAAACGCCGTCGAGAGCTCTCGACGGCGTTCAACGTGAATCGAGGTACCGGTCGGGTCTGCGACCGGGCCGGAATTAGCGGGGACAGGACTCGAACCTGTGACCTCGAGGTTATGAGCCTCGCGAGCTACCAACTGCTCCACCCCGCAGTAGAGTGTCGGTATCCTAGGTATGCACCGTTCGCCTGTCAAGCCGGGATCAGAAAATCGTGGCGGCATGACAGATTAGCGGCAAGACCATCAGAGCCCTGAGCGCCTGCGAGGGGCCGAATGACGTGGGGGCGGGGCGCTGACGCTTCCCCCTCGCTGGCGCTCAGGGCTCTAAAAGGTGCTGGCGCTCGGAGCTCTGAAGGTGCCGGCGCTCGGGGCTCTGACGGCGCTGGGGCTCTGAAGGGTTGGGGTGGCAGCACTGGCCGTGAGAGCCGGCGAGCGGCGGATTGTCGGCTATGGCCCGCGGCCGCTATACTTGGGTGAACAGCTTTATTCCCAGGTTCTTGCCCTCACGAGAGGTTCATGCTCTTCCAACCACCGTTACCGCCGCAATACGCTCAATGGACGCAACAGGAACTCGCGGACAGAGTCCGCGCACACAAGCGGCATTTCGGCCATCGGCTGGTCATCCTGGGGCATCATTACCAGCAGGACGAGGTGATCCAGTTCGCCGATTACACCGGCGACAGCCTCAAGCTCAGCCAGTTGGCCGCCGAGGCCGGCGATGCCCAGTACGTGGTCTTCTGTGGCGTTCACTTCATGGCCGAGTCGGCCGACGTGCTGACCAGCGATGAGGTGGTGGTCATCCTGCCGGACCTCTCGGCGGGTTGCAGTATGGCGGACATGGCGGCCATCGATCAGGTCGAGGAGGCCTGGGAGCTCTTCGAGTCGATCACCGATACTCGCATCATCCCTATCACCTACGTGAACAGCTCGGCGGCCGTGAAGTCATTCGTCGGCCGCCATGACGGCGCGTGCTGCACCAGCTCCAACGCCCGGCGCGTGCTCGAGTGGGCACTCGGACAGGGCGACAAGGTGCTGTTCCTGCCGGACCAGCATCTCGGCCGGAACACCGCCTACGCGCTGGGTCACCCGCTGGATGCCATGGTGGTTTACGACCCGCACCAGCCCGAGGGCGGGCTGACGGAGGCCCAGATCCGGGATGCCCGCTTCCTTCTCTGGAAAGGCCACTGCAGCGTGCACGGCCTGTTCACCGAAAAACACTGCGACGAGGTGCGGGCCAAGGATCCCACCTGTCGTATCCTGGTCCATCCGGAGTGCCGCTGGGAGGTCGTGCAGAAGGCCGATCTGGCCGGCAGCACCGAGTACATCATCAAGACGCTGGAAGAGGCTCCGGAAGGTTCACGCTGGGCCGTGGGGACAGAGATCCACCTGGTCAACCGGCTCGCCCAGCAGTATGCCGGCCGGAAGTTCATCCGCTCGCTCTCCGGCATGCAGTGTCTGTGCACCACCATGTATCGGATCGACCTTCAGCACCTGGCCTGGTGCCTGGACGAGCTGGCGGCCGGGCGGGTCGTGAACCAGATCCGGGTGGACGACCAGACGCGGCACTGGTCACGCGTGGCCCTGCAGCGCATGCTGGAAAACGTGCACGCCCAGCCGGTCGGCGCCAAATGAATCCCCTCTTTGCAGCCGAAGCCTCAGATTCTATTGGTCCAGCCGCGCGGCTTGCTCATCTGGCCGGGCCGGAAGGGGCGCTTTACAATGGCCTCCTCTGTGTGCCACTGCTCTGTGAGCAGTGTCTGGGAGCGGGCGAACACCTCTCCTGACCAATCACTGCTGACACGCCTTCGCCAAGGCTTCGGCGGTGCAAGCACAGCAGTGGCACACTTGCTGTCGATTTCATCGCTCTTCGTATCTGGAGCAGCACCATGCCAACTCGAGGAATGACCCGCAGGCAATTCGTGAAGACCGCCGGAGCGGCCACGGGGCTGTCGCTGGCCGGGAATACAGCACGCAGCGCCGTCGGCGCCAACGAACGGATCGTCGTGGGCTTCATCGGTACGGGGGGACAGGCCGCGGCCCACCTCAACGAGCTGATCCGTATGGACGACGTAGTCGTCGCCGGGCTCTGTGACGTAGACGCGGGGCGAAGGGAAGCGGCCGCGAAGGTCGTCGGTGGCTCGCCCAAGCTCTTTGGTGACTTCCGCAAGCTGTTGGAGATGAAGGAGCTGGATGCGGTTTTCGTGGTCACCCCCGACCACTGGCACGCCATCCCGACCATCCAGGCCCTGGATTCCGGCAAGCACGTGTATTTCGAGAAGCCGGCCGCCCACAACATCAGGGAAGGCCGGGCCATCGTCGAGGCCGCGGAACGGTCTGGCCGTGTGGCCCAGATCGGCACCCAGCAACGCAGCGGCCGTCACTGGCAGAACGCGGTCACCAGGATCAAGAACGGCGAACTGGGCAAGATCAGCATGGTCCACGCATGGAATGCCTGGAACCCGCAGGAGATGTTCGGCAACATTGGACGGCCCGAGGACAGTGCACCCCCCAAAGGTGTGGACTACGATTTATGGCTCGGGCCCGCGCCGAAGCGACCATTCAATCCGAGTCACTTCCACGGAACGTGGTACTTCTTCTGGGACTATGCCGGAGCGATGATCAGTGGGTGGGGGGTGCACCTTTTTGATGTGGTGCTCTGGGCCATGGGGCCGGGCATCAAGACCGTGTCCACTGCCGGTGGGCGGCTGGTCTTTGACGATGTTCGTGAGACCCCGGACACGGCCATGGCCGTCTTCGAGTGTCCCGGCTACACGTTGACCTATTCCATGCGCCACGGGAACGGCTGGCGGCCCCACGGCGATATGGATCATGGCATCGAGTTCTTCGGAACCGAAGGCACGCTGCACATCAACCGCGGCGGTTATCAGGTTTATCGGGACTCTGATCGCAGCTCGAGGAAGCCGCTCCACAGCGAAAGGATGGAGGGTCACGACTACACCTTGTTTGAACACAAGCGGCACTTTTTTGATTGTATCCGTACAGGGTCCAAATGCCGGTCCGATGCCCTCACCGGCCATCTGAGCAGTATTCCTGGTCACCTGGCCAACATTTCCTATCGGGTCGGCCGAAAGATCGCGTGGGACGCCCAGGAGGAGACGATCGTCGACGACCGCGAAGCGACCCGGTTCCTCGGACGCGAGTATCGATCGCCGTGGCGCTTGTGAGCGTCATCGGCGGTTTTCCGTCGTGCTTCTTCGGAGATGGCAAGGCACTGATGGTTGGCAATCGCGGAAGTGTGGGGGGGCGCTGATTCAGGCAAAGACCCCTATCGTTTTGGGGTCCCATCTAGCCCAGCCAGAGCGTGATTTGCGTGGGGCTGACCGGGAGCGTTGGGCGGCTGCAACTTTTGGCACGGTTGCCGTTACACTATAATAGAGCGTGTCTTAGGCGGGTATTCGCGTCGGCGTTCTTCGGCGCGGGAACTTGTCCGGCACGTCCGCAGGGGCCTCGGGCGGCAAATCTCGTTTTTTGTCGCAAAAGAGGCGTGACAAACCCTTGGTGGGATATTATACTTTGGGCGCCTAACGTGAGTTGTCGAGGAAGTGGTATATCTCGACACCACCCGCGTTTCCTTCAGGCGCCATCTCCTTCGCTCTCCGGACTCCAGTAAATGGACCGCTGAGTTGAATCCCTGAAGGGATACTTGTTTGCCCCCCGAAGTCGAGTTGGCGTGTGGCTTGCGTTGGGCGAGCGAGTGAGTAGGTCGGCAGTAAATGCCGAGGGGCGGGTTGAACATTCCGCAGCGCTATGACAGCAGGTACCCCGCTAGTCGGCGAATACCGCCGGCGGATTGATACCAGTCGTCCAGCCAGCAGGATTCAGTTCTGGAGAGCGCTTCTGCGGGAACGGACGGTTCCACCGTGGTAGCCGGGAAGCCGATCATCGGTCTGGCCGGTGGAATCGGATCGGGCAAGAGTACTGTTGCCGCGATCCTGGAAGAACTCGGTTCGGCGGTGATTGCTTCCGACCGCTTGAACCATGAAGAGCTGGATGAACCTGAAGTCCTGAGTTGTCTGCGGGAGTGGTGGGGCGACACGGTGGTGGGTCCCGACGGGCGTGCCAACCGGGCGATTCTCCGCCAGATCGTCGCCGGCGATGCCGCCGCGCGGCAACGGCTTGAGCGGCTGGTGCATCCAAGGATCGCGCGGCGGCGCGAGGCGCTGACCCGCCGCTATGCGGACGATCCCGCGATCCGGGCGATTGTCTGGGACTCTCCGCTGTTGTTCGAGGCGGGTCTCGACAGGCAGTGTGATTGGATCGTGTTTGTCGATGCCCCACGGGACACCCGGCTCGGCAGAGTGCTCCAGAAAAGGGGCTGGACGCCGGAGGATCTGGACCGGCTCGAGAAATCCCAGAAACCACTGGACATTAAGAGGGACCGCGCCCATTATAGGGTGACTAACAACTCTGATTTCGAGAGCCTTCACCGGCAGGTACAAGAGGTATTCTCCCGCATACTCGCCAGCAGCCATAACCCCACGTGAGCATCGCGGGCATGCATTCTAGGTGTTCAAGAGCGGAAACGTAGACGAGCAATTGCAGAGCATTCACACGGGGCTCCACCCCTGTTTTTCTCACCACGAGGAGGAACGGTTCATGGCGAAAGCCAATGACAAGCCTAGAGGAGCGTCACATTCCGGCGGACGCAGGCGCACGGGCCGATCGAGCCCGGAGTCGGTGCAGGAAGCACCGGTGGCCGTCGCCAACGGCATGGTCGACGAGCCGGTCGAATCCCCGGCACCGGCCATCGACGAGGAAACGCATCAGAAATACGAAGAGGTCAAACGCGGCGATCTGCACATCAAGGATCTGCAGAGGCTCGACGTGCAGGCCCTACACGATATTGCCAAGCAGGAGGGGCTCTCCGAGTACACCGGCCTCTCCAAAAGCGAGCTGATCTTCAAGATCCTGAAGGAGCGCATCCGTCAGAGCGGCCTCATGTACGGCGAGGGTGTGCTCGAGATCCTGCCGGACGGCTTCGGCTTTCTGCGCAACCCCGAATACAACTACCTGCCGTGCCCGGACGACATCTATGTCAGCCCTTCGCAGATTCGGCGCTTCGGCCTCAAGACGGGCCACATCGTTGCCGGCCAGATTCGTCCGCCCAAGGAGTCGGAGCGTTACTTCGCCCTCCTGCGCGTCGAGGCCATCAACCTGGAGGACCCCGAGCGGGTCACCGAAAAGACCAACTTCGAGGATCTGACGCCGCTGCATCCGGGCCCCAAGGATTCCGAGACGGCCAAGCTCGGCGTCGAGGGCCGTTACCGGCTGGAGACCGCGCCCGACGAGATCAACATGCGCATCGTCGATCTGGTCACGCCCATTGGTAAGGGCCAGCGCATGCTCATCGTGGCCCCGCCGCGCACGGGCAAGACTGTCCTGCTGCAGAAGATGGCCAATGCCATCGCCAAGAACCAGCCGGACGCCTACGTCATCATCCTGTTGATCGACGAGCGCCCGGAGGAAGTGACCGAAATGCAGCGGGCCACCAAGGCCGAGGTGATCAGCTCGACCTTCGACGAGCCGGCCAGCCGGCATGTGCAGGTGGCCGAAATGGTCATCGAGAAGGCCAAGCGCATGGTCGAGTACGGCCACGACGTGGTCATTCTGCTCGACTCAATTACCCGCCTGGCCCGGGCCTACAACACGGAAGTGCCGCACTCCGGCAAGATCCTCACCGGTGGCGTGGACGCCAACGCCCTGCAGAAGCCCAAGCGCTTCTTCGGCGCCGCCCGCAACATTGAGGAAGGCGGTTCGCTGACCATCATCGGCACCGCCCTGGTGGATACCGGCAGCAAGATGGACGAGGTCATCTTCGAGGAGTTCAAGGGCACCGGTAACGCCGAACTGCACCTGGACCGCCGCCTGGTGGACCGCCGGATCTGGCCGGCCATCGACATCAACTCCAGCGGCACCCGCAAGGAGGAGCTGCTGCTGGCCCCCGAGGAACTCGATCTCATCTACAAGCTCCACCGCGTGCTGTCCGACATGAACCCGGTGGAATCTATCGAGCTGCTGCGCAACCGCCTGCAGAAGGTCCGGACCAACGCCGAGTTCCTCATGACCATGAACTTCTAGGAGGCTCTTCTCGGGCGCGGCGGCGAACGTCCGGCGTCCCTGGAACCCTCCTGACCCCGTGGAATGACGGTCAAGCCCACCCTGCGCACACGGGGCGGGCTTGACTTGTTTTCGCGGATTTGCGAGCATCAGATCAGGAGTTCCGGCCATGGGTATGTCAACTTCACCTCGATTGGCTGCAGTTCTGAGCGGGGAGAACTTTGTCTTGCGCGATGATCTGCAACAGGACAAGCGGGCCGCATTGCTGTCGGTAGCCCGGTTGTTTAAAGACCACGGCGTGCCTTACGTCGTGGTCGGAGGTCTGGCCGTCCAGCTTTACGATAGCCAGACCCGACCCACGGTGGACGTTGATCTGGTCTCGCTACGGGATCCCTTCCGGAGACTTCGGCAGGATCAACCCTGGTCTGAGTATGGCTTTGAGCTCGTGTTTGACCGCCGGCGATACGTCAAGATCCGTCATCTCCATAGTAATGTGGAGGTGGACATTAATCTCGACACCCGATTCGCCCGAGTTCTTGACTCGCCGACTGTTGAACTCATCGACGGCGAAGAAATCACCTTCTGTTCCGTGTATCGATTGGCTTTCACCAAGCTGCGGACCCAACGGAGCGATTGGCCTCGGGACCCGGTCAAGCGAGTGCAGGATCGGGGGGATCTTATGAGCCTGCTTCGCGCCTATCCGGCGATCGCCGCTAACCTGCGGCAGGACGAACTAACGACCGATGAGATGCGGCAGATCCTGGAAGCGATTCTTGAGGAACTCCGGACGGCTGCGGGGGATGAACTGCCAGGGGAAGACGTGCCCGGCTGAAGCATTACCAGCTTCCTGCCCGCAGCAGGCTGTCACCTTTCGGGCTTGACCCGCTCCTCCGGTGGCCCAATACTCCTGTCGTTATCGGGCCTTTTGTCGAACTGAGGCATAGAATCTCGCCATGAACACGAGAATCATGAAACAGATCATCGCCGCACACGTCGTGATTACCGCTTCCGCCGCCGGAGCTGCCACTCCCGAACGCTGGAACTTCTCGGATGACCGTTTGGCCAACGGTTTGCGCGTGCTCGTCCTCGAGGATCACCGCACGCCGCTGGCCAGCATCCAGGTATGGTACCACGTCGGGAGCAAGGACGAGGACCCGCAGCGGCAGGGTTTCGCCCACATGTTCGAGCACATGATGTTCCGGGGCACCGACCGCATTGGACCGCAGGACTACTTCAAGTACCTGCAACGGTACGGCGCCAACGTCAACGGTTACACCAGCTTTGACATGACCGTCTACTTCCAGACGCTTCCGGCCACGCAGCTCGATCTGGCCCTGTGGCTGGAGGCCGAGCGCATGGCCCGGCTGAAGATCAACGAGGAGTACTTCGCCGCCGAGCGCGAGGTGGTCAAGGAAGAGCGCCGTATGCGTTACCTGAACCGCCCGTACGGCAAGCTCTATGAGACGCTGTTCGCCACCGCATTCACGCAGCATCCTTACCGCTGGACGCCCATCGGCAACCTGGCCCATTTGAACGCCGCCACCGCCGAGGAACTCCGGGGCTTCTTTCAAACGTTCTATGTGCCTAACAATGCAACGCTGGTGGTGGTGGGCGACGTGACGCGCGAGCAGGTACTGGCCAAGGCGCGCGAGTACTTCGAAGCCATTCCGCGCCGGCAGGATCCTCCGCGGGTGAACATTGTCGAGCCGCCCTCCACGGCGTCCCGCCGCGTGGAGATCACTGATCGGGCGCCGTCGCCGATGGTGGTGCACGCCTACCAGGCGCCGTCGGCTCGCGACGATGCGGCCTTTGCCATGGACATCCTGGCCCGGATCCTCTCCAGCGGACAGAGCAGCCGGCTTTACCGGCACCTGGTCCTGGACCAGGAGATCGCCGTTGCCGCCAACGCTTACGACAGCCTGCTGGAGCAGGCCGGTCTGTTTGTTCTCTCCGCGACGCTCAAGCCGGGTATCGATGTGGAGGTCGGTGAAAAGGCCTTGCTCGAAGAGATCCGCCTGGTAGCCGAAAAAGGGATTGAGGACTGGGAGCTGGAGAAGGCCAGGAATCAGGCCCTGGCCGAGTACGTCCGCGCGGGCGAGACGGTCGAGGGCCGGGCCGACCAACTCGGTTACGCGGCCGTCATCCTGGGTAATCCCGATCGGGTTAACACCGATCTGGCGCGCAAACGGGCCGTGACGGCCAGGGACGTCGCGGACGTCGCGAAGCAGATTCTGACCGAGAAAAATCGAGTCAGCCTGGTCATTCGCCCCGATCCCAACCCGCCGCCGCCGGAGGAGGCCGAAGACAAGGGTAAGGAAGCGGAAAAGCTGGTCGAGCTACCGATTCCCGAGGATATGCCTACGGGGCAGGCGCCGCGTCCGGTGGATCTGCCGCCTCCGGTCGTGCGGACTTTGCCCAACGGCCTTCGAGTGCTGGTGCTCTCTCAACGTTCGGTTCCGGCCGTCACCGTACAGTTCAACATGCTCACGGGGGCCAAGAACGACCCGGAAGATATCGCCGGCCTCGCGTACGTGACTGCCAGCACGCTGCGTCGCGGCACGAAGCAACACTCCGGCAGCGAGCTGGCCGAGCTGATCGATTCGCATGGCATGTCCCTCTCCGAGCAGGTGGACCACGAAGACACCAAGATCCAAATGTGGACACTCACCGAGCACGTTGATCTGGCCGCCCGAACGCTGTCCGAAGTGATTCGCACGCCCGTTTTCCCTGAGAAGGAAGTGCTCGGTTATGCCGGCCGTGCCGCCGCGCGACAGGCCATCAGCGAGCAGGAAGCCGGCACGATAGCGTCCAGGGCGTTCGCCCGGGCGCTGTTCGGCGATCATTACCTTGCCCGCGAGGCGAACGGGACTTCCCGATCTCTGGCCAAGGTGAACCCGGAGAGTGTGAAGGCATTCCACGCACGGTGCTACGCTCCGGACGTGGCCACGCTGGTCTTCGCCGGTGACATCGCCCCGGACGAGGCCTTCCAGCTCGCCGAGAAGTACTTCGGCGACTGGGATGCCCAGGCGGATGCTGATGTTTCGGCCCCCGCACCGCCGCCGGCGAAGCGGAAGGTGATCCTCGTGGAGCGTCCCGGATCCGTGCAGAGTGAGATCCGCATCGGACAGGTGGTGCCCGTTTCGCGGCGCGATCCAGACTACCCGGTCATCCGGCTGATCAGCCAGATCTTCGGGGAAGCGTTCGGCGCCCGGCTCAATCGTGTGCTGCGTATCGAGAAGGGCCTCACCTACGGCGCCCGCGGCTACGTGGAAGCGGAGTCGGAGCTGGCGGCCCTGAAAATCGGCACGTTCACGCGCACGGAGAAGACGGACGAGGCCGTGGCCGCCTCTCTGGGTGAAGTGGAGAAACTCTGTGCCGAGCCGGTCACCGAAGCTGAACTCTCGCTGGCCCGCGATTCGCTGATCGGCCGGTTCCAGATGGCACTGGAGACCCCGGCCCAGATCGCTTCGCGCTACTGGGACCTGATCGTCTGGGGGCTGCCCGAGAACTGGTACTCTCAGTACCTCCGAGCAGTGGATCAGGTCCAGGACCCGGCCGTCACCGACCAGGTGGCCCGGCGGGCATTCAAGCCCGAGGCGACCACCATCGTGGTGGTGGGCGACGGCTCGAAGGTCCACGAAGATCTGCGCCAGTTCGGGCCGGTGACGTCCATGCCTGCGGACGCGCCGCCCGAGGAGCAGCAGGCCGCCCCGCGCCCGTGAGCCGGCGTTTGACCGCGTGCCGATCTGCTCTGGAAGGATGAACGTGGGCTGGGGAAGTGGAAAAGTGCGAAGGTGAGAAAGTGAGAAAGTGAGGGGGCGAGACCTCATTCCTTTTGAACGCCCTTTCACGCTTTCACGCCTTTACGCTTTCACACTTTCGCGCTTTCTCATGTTCGCATGCCTCGCGCCGGGTCGCTCCCACTGTTTCGCATGCCGATCCACCGGCATGCCGCCATTGGGCGCCGGCACGCGCGGAACGTATCATTTTCTCTTTTGGCCGGTCAGGATATCCTGGGTTCAGGTGGCAGACGGCCAGGGGAGAAAAACGATGCGTTCACGAGTGTTCGTGTTCCTCTTCACTGCGGTTGCATTGATGGCATGCGTGTCACCGGCTCAGGCTGCGCGACCGCAGACCAACGTCATTCTCATACTCGCTGATGATCTCGGCTACGGCGATGTGGGTTATCACGGCTGCCGGGATGTTCCCACCCCTCACATCGATTCTCTCGCCCGCGACGGCGTGCGGTTCACCAGCGGCTATGCTCCACATCCGTTCTGCAGCCCGACGCGCGCGGCGCTGCTGACGGGGCGCTATCAGCACCGGTTCGGGCACGAGAACAATCCGCCGTGGGCGCCGGATAACGACGAGATTGGTTTACCCGTCGATCAGGTCACGCTACCGGAGCTGCTCCGCAAGGCCGGCTATGCGACCGGTATCATCGGGAAGTGGCATCTGGGCGGGGCTCCGTGCTTCCATCCCCGCAAGCGGGGTTTCACCGACTTCTATGGTTTTCTCGGCGGGGGACACATGTACCTGCCCGGCCGGAAGGGGGCCGCGGAATACAACGCTCCGCTCCAGCACAATGGCCGTACGTTCGAGGAGTCCGGCTATCTCACCGACGTGTTCAGTCGCGAAGCCGTCCGTTTCGTCGAAGCCCATGAAGATCAACCGTTCTTTCTATACCTGTCCTACAACGCCGTCCATGGCCCGTTGCAGGCAACGGCCCGTTACCTGGAACGCTTTCAATCGATCCCCGACGAACGTCGTCGAACGTACGCCGCCATGCTCAGCGCCATGGACGATGGGATCGGCCTGCTGCTGGAGCGGTTGCGGGATTTGAAGCTGGAGGAGAGCACGCTGATCTTTTTCATGAGCGATAACGGCGGCCCCCCGGCGGCGAACGCCTCCAGCAACGAGCCCCTGCGGGGAACCAAGGGACAGGTGTTCGAGGGCGGGATTCGGGTGCCCTTTCTGGCCCGCTGGAAGGGCCATCTGTCACCGGGGAGAAAATTTCAGGCCCCGGTGAGTGGCATGGATCTGTTTCCAACCATGCTGGCGGCCTGTGGTGTAGAAATCCCCAAGACCCTTCCACTTGACGGTGTCAATCTTCTGCCGCACCTGCGCGGGGATCAGAGCGGGACGCCGCATGAGCGCCTGTTCTGGCGGGTCGGAGGCGGCTCGGGGTGGGCGGTCCGGGAAGGCAAGTGGAAGTGCGTACGGCCACCTGCTGGCGCCCGTCTGCTCTTTGACCTCGAGAACGATTTGAGCGAGCAAACGGATCTGGCTGACGCGCGCCCGGAAGTCGTGGAGCGCCTCACGAAGGCGTACGAAGACTGGAACACGGCCAACGTGGCTCCGCGGTGGGAGGGCATCCGGACCGGCCGAAATCGGAACCGGTAGTCCACATCTGGAATCGGACCGCGGCGAAAGCACGAGTCGAGTTACGACCGGACAGGCCGTAACTCGACCCGGTTCGCACATGCCGCCCTGAAGCGAGCTACCGACTACGGATTCGGCAGTGCATCGTCGCAGGCCGGATCGGCCGGGATGTCGGGTCCCGAGGTGAGGGCGCATGCCTTGAAAGCGGTCAGCTCGACGCCATCCACGTCGTTGTCCGTATCCGCGATGACGCAGCGGCACTTCTCCAGATCAAGCGGCCCCCGATCCGGGCCGGTGAGGCAGGCCTGGAGAATCCCGAAGTCTTCCTGGTCCACGTCGAGGTCGCCATCTGCATCATAACGTACGGGGTTACAGGGATTGATGATGGACAAGCGCACATTGTCCCAGGCGACGGCCTGCTGACGTGGGCTCTTGTTGTGCAGCAGCAGTCGGAGTTCAAAGTTCCCGGTGGTAGTCGTGATCTCCACGTCCGACCTCTGGTGCAACCACACGCCATTATTACCCCAGTTGGTGCTGCTGCCGATCCGGCCGGGCCACCGCACCCAGACGAAGCCGGGGCTGGGGTTTGTCTCCACATCAAAGTTCAGCGTCGGGTTGCCGACCTGCTGGTCGGTCAGCAGGAAGACCCGGTTGCCCACGGCCCAGGGATCGTTCACCTGCGACTTGTTCTTGTACACGTACCAGTCAAACTCAAGGCGCATCAGGTAGGTCCCGGGCTGAACGAGCCCGAGGAATTGCTTCTCCAGCCATGCCGCCTCTGTTTTTCCGTCCTGTAAATCGGAAGAGTAACCGACGGACTGGCTCTGCGGCATGGGCATGGTCGCCGGGTACGCCCAGGTATTGGTGTACAACAGCGGATCGTTGGCCGGGAAGAGCTGGGGCGTGTCGAAGTAGGGCAGGTACCACTGCACGGTCCAGTTATCCATCGCCCCCTCCTGCTCGAAATCCTCCGTGAATTCGAACAGGTTGGGGTTCTCGGTGGT
>BTUC01000011.1:23295-37967 GCA_045863575.1 Phycisphaerae bacterium | reverse complement strand
CCTGCGATGTCGCCTTGAACGAGCGTAAGTCGTTGCGCCCAATGTGCGGCCATGGGCGGGAGTATATGCCCGCATCAACCCGCGGGTCAACGCAGGTTTCACCGCGGCTGATCGCCGCCCGCTCATGCAGGAAACCCACGAGTCTTGTTGCGTGGTGCTGCCGAGGGTATGATCCCAACCTGGAGATGGGGAATACGCCGCCGCTTTCCGAAAGGCTCTTGCTCGTGCATGTCCACTCATCGCCCCCTTTGCAGCACCCGCACAGGAGCTCTGCGTTGACCGTTCCGCCGCGGCATCGCCCCCAGCGCGCCGGATGGTCACTGCGCAGGGAGTCCATGGGGCTCGCCACGGGCCTGATCATCCTGTCGTTTCTCAGTGGCTGTGGAACTTTCAGCAAGCTGGAAACCCCGGAGCGCATCGATCGCGGCTATACCGTTATCTTGCCCGGCATCGAAGGCAAGAGTTATCTGAATACCCGGATCGCCAAGGGTCTGGTCGATGGCGGCTTTCCCGGCGTGATTGAGGTTTACGACTGGACGGCCGGGTCGGTGGTTCTGTTCCCGATTACGCTGCGACACAGTGAGCGGAACCGTAGCGAGGCCCGCAAGGTCGCTCGCAAGTTGATGGACTACCAGGATCAGCACCCGGATCAGCCGGTGCATCTGATCGGCCATTCGGGCGGAGGCGGCCTGGCTGTTCTGGTGCTCGAGGCGCTACCCGCGGACCGGGCTATTTCCAGCGCCATCCTGCTGGCGCCGGCCATTGCCCCCGATTACGACCTGCGACGGGGTTTGCGCCGGACCCGCAGCGGTATCTGGAACTTCTACTCCCCGTATGACGTCGGCTTCCTCAAGGCGGGAACCACCGTGATGGGTACCATCGACGGGCAGCACACCAGTGCGGCCGGAGCAGTGGGTTTCACCATACCCTGGGGCCTGGACAAGGAGGACCGCCAGCTCTATGCCGCGCGCCTCCACCAGCAGCGCTACACCCGCAAAATGGCCGAAAGCGGCCATCTCGGAAACCACACCGGCTGGGCCAATCGCCGGTTTGTGGCCGACTGGATTGCACCACTGATCCACGCTCACGCCAGCGATCGAACGCGAGTTGCCTCCGATGGGGGCCGATAACGATAGCAGCACCGCGGAGCTGGAACTTGATGCCGCGGAAGGGATTAAGGTAACATCCCTATTCTGGACTCTATTAGGGATCGCCGACCAGGATGGACGGCCTCCCCCTTGCCGGCTCGTATATAATCCTCTCGGGCAAGGACGAGCCATGGGCCTGGGTGGTTTTCGATGAGTCAAAGCCCTACGTGTCTAGGGAAGATCCTGGTCGTCGATGCGGCGGCTTCTCCGGCCGCGGATCTACTTGAGCCGCTTCGCTCTCTGGGCGATGTGACGCTGGTCCGAACCAGTGAAGCGGCCACGCAAGCCCTGCGGCAGGACAACTACGCCCTGATTGTGCTGAGCCCCGAAAATCTGGCCGAAGCTCAGCGGCTGGATACCTATCTCCAGCTCAATTCCGTGCTCGATGCGATCGCCCAAGGGGTCTGCATCATCGATACGGATGGACGGGTGGTCTGGACCAACAGCCGCCTCAGCCACTTTCCGGACGAAATTCGGGAGCGGATCCGTCGGCATTGCCTCGAAGGCTTCGGTGGCCCGGGGGCCGTTCATCGCCCGCGATCATTGAGCCTCGTCACCGAGGGTGACCACTACTACGACGTTACCATCACCCCCATCACCGATCCCCAGCGCCGCCAGACCCAGCTTGTGGCCGTCGTCTCGGATGTGACTCGCGCTCGCCGGCTCCAGAGAAAGATGGACGCCATCGACAACGCCGGCCGCGAACTCGTCTGCGTCGATCCTGAACAGCTCGGCAAGATGGACGTGCGGCAGCGGCTCGAGCTGCTCGAGCGCAAGGTGATCCGGTACACCCGGGAACTGCTGCTGTTCAACAATTTTGCCATCCGCCTGCTGGACAAGCGATCCAACAAGCTCGAGCTGGTCCTGTGCGCCGGCTACCCGGCTGAGGCTCAGCAGATCGACATCTACGCCTCGACCGAGAACAGCGGAATCAGCGGGTACGTCGCGGCGACCGGCCGCAGCTACATCTGCCCGGATGTCCGCAACGATCCCCGTTACCTCGTCGGCATCAACGATGCCCGCTCGTCGCTGACGGTACCCCTTCGGCTGCACGATCACGTGCTGGGCGTTTTCAACATCGAGAGCGACCGCGTGGCAGGCTTCACCGAGGAAGACCGGCAGTTCGCGGAGATCTTCGGCCGATACGTGGCCATCGCGCTGCACTTCCTGGACGTACTCGTGGTGGAGCGGCATACCGCCACCGGGCGACTGGCCGACAACGTGACAGCCGAGATCGCCGGGCCGCTGGGCAATATTCTTGCCGACGCCTCGACGTTGATGGAAGACTACATCGGCCATGACGATCTGCGGCACCGGCTGCAAGCCATCAGCGACAACGTGGTGAAAATCAAGGAGTCGATCAAACAGGTGGTCCAGCCAGCCGACGGAATCCTGGGATCCAAGCCCAAAGGGCCCCAGTCCGATCCGGTGTTGCAGGACAAGAAAATCCTGGTGGTGGACGACGAGGAGATCATCCGCGTTGCCGTCCGCGACGTGCTCTCCAAACACGGCAGTGAAGTGGAGATCGCCCGCGACGGCGACGAAGCTCTGGCGATGATCAGTCAGCGCAGCTACGACCTGGTCATCAGCGACATCCGAATGCCCGGCCACGACGGGTACCAGATCTTCGCGGCCGTCAAGGACATGCACCCCGATTGTCCGGTCATCTTCATGACCGGGTTCGGATACGATCCCAGCCACTCGATCATTCGCGCGCGGCAGGAAGGTCTCGCGGCCGTCCTGTACAAGCCCTTCAAGGTCGATCAGCTTCTCAGCGACGTCCGAGCCGCTCTCTCCGGCGGCACTGAAGCCTCCAAGTAAAGACAAGCCACCTGGCCGGGTCCACCGGAAACCGAATGCGGGGAGCCGCGGTATTGAATTCCGTACGGCCGCTCAAACCTGGACAACTGTCACCTGTCGGGTGAACCTGTTCAGCCGCCCATGGCTTGCTTGAGCTTGGCCAGGTAGATGGGTATTTCGTTCAGGGCATCCTTGCCTTCATACTCCAGGGCCACATATCCCCGGTACCGCGCCTCCCGCAGAATGCCGGCGATGCGCGGAAAATCGGCAGGCAGGCGCTCCTTGGGACCTTTGCCGGCCACCTGGATCTTGACCTGGCAGATAACCGCGCGGGGAGCGAGTTTCGCGATCTGGGCATAAGGATCGCTCTGAAAGTTGCCCGTGTCCAGGTTGACGCCCAGCCAGTCATTGCCCACGGCATCCACGACGCGCAGGACGTCATCGGCCGTCTCGGTCATGTAACCGTGGTTCTCCAGTCCCAGGAAAACGCCGCGTGAAGCGGCATGGGCGGCCGCCTCTTTCATCGCCGCCACCAGATGCGGAAAAACCTGTTCTCGCGAGAGCTCCCTGGACGGACTGCCCGCAAAAACCCGGATGGCCGGCGAGCCGAGCTTGACGCACCGGTCCACCCAGCTTCGCACGTGGGCAATCTCCTTTTCGAGCTCCGGACCGGGCGGCTGGCAGAAGTTGTTCCGTACCGGCGTACCGCTGATCTCCAGGCCGGCAAGGAACGTGTGCCTCTTGAGTCGAAGAATGAACTCATCGTCGTCGCGCAAAAAGTAATAGGAGGTTGGCTCAATCGCGTCGAGTTGGAGCCTGGCCGCGAGATCCACCAGATCGAAAAGCGACATCTGGCCGGGTTTGCCGGGCGTGTCCAGCACGGAGCGGTAGGAATAAGCGGCGATACTGGTTTTGAGAACTGGCGGTAACGGGCCCACGCGGGAGGGGGCCGCCCCGGCCGGGCTGTCACTGGGCCGCGGCGCCTGGTTTGACTCGGCGGCATGGGCAGCACCCCAGGCCGTGACCACACCAGAAACACCGGCCGCCAGAACCGCTCTCCGGGAACGCTTGTGCTGCACCATCGGACCAACCTCCAGAATGACGTCGCCCGCAAACCGCCGACACCACCGGCCTTACGCTCGCCGGCTGTGCCCGCCGACCTCGAGCCGATGAAATTGATTTTACACTCTCGTGGTCTCCGCCGATACATGGGCGCGACGTCGCCCACATTCAACAGATCTTGAGACCAAGGGGGCTCCTGAAGAGAAGTTCACGCGTCCGGGACCGGCGTGCATTGAGAGGAATGTGCTTTCGGCGAACCCGCAGCATGGGGCGCGAGTTCTTTACCTTGCCGGGAAGGCGGGATGCACACACCTCCCATCTTCTCAACAACACTTGTTGCAGCTTCAACCCTTCTAGCAAGTGCCGCGCCGCAGTCGCTTTAGCATTGATTCTTCGGCCGTTTTTTTCCATTTTCTTCGATGTTTTCGCACTTTTTCTCTTGACCAGCGTATAATAAGACGAAGGTTAACCACAATTGCCTTTGTCCGGAGGGCCGGTCCATTTCGGCTTCTTTCCCCTCCGGAAAGCACCAAGTTCACCAAGTGTGCCTTGGTGCTTTCTTTTTGCGCCCACCTCGCAGATCCTGCCGGCTTTCACAAAGGAGCGACTCTGCCGTAAGCTAAGCGCCACCTGCGCCAGCCAGTCCAGGTACCGGATGCGCGACCGATCGCCGCTGCCCTCAGGCCGGTCCGCAGGAGACGTGAACCAGCAGGATCAAGGAGGCTCGGCAGATGAACCGCGGCTGTATTGCTTTCGTTCTGACCACGTGGTCCCTCGGCCTTGTCGGATGCAGCGCCCCCCATGGCCGGGCGGCCCAATCCGCACCCAGCCGGGCCAGTGAACGAGCGCAGCAGGGAAACAATCCCGACCGGCTGGCCTGGTTTCGGGAACTCGGCTTTGGACTGTTTATCCACTGGAGCCTCGACGCCCAACTCGGGCTGGTGATCAGTCACTCCATGGTCGGAGCGGACAAGGCTTACCTCGAGCGGTTCGTGAATGAGTTGCCCGAATCGTTCAACCCGCGCCGTTTTGATCCCGGCGAGTGGGCTCGACTCGCGAAGTTGGCCGGCATGCGCTACGTGGTGTTCACGACCAAACACCACAGCGGTTTCTGCATGTACGACACCCGGACCACCGATTTCAACATCATGCGGACCCCTTACGGGCAGGACATTACCCGCCAGGTGGTGGAGGCATTCCGCCGTGAGGGGATCGCCATCGGCTTCTACTTCTCACCCGACGACTTCTGGACGCTGCATCAGCAGGGGTTGGACGTCAGCCGGAGGCGACCGGAAGCTCAGCCGGTCAACAATCCGCGGCTGATGGCCCACGACAAGGCCCAGCTCCGTGAGTTGCTGACCCGCTATGGTCCCATCGACATCATCTTCCTGGACGGTCCGGCCGAGGAACTCCGCGAGTTGTGCTGGGACCTCCAGCCGAACATTGTGGTCACCCGGGGGGCCATGGAGACCCCCGAGCAAAGGCTTCCCGGACAGCCCCTGCCCGGGCCGTGGGAGGCCTGCTTCACCATGGGCGAGCAGTGGCAATACCGGCCGACCCATGAGCATTACAAGACGGGCACACAGCTCATCAATATGCTCATCGAGACCCGGGCCAAGGGCGGCAACCTCCTGCTCAACATCGGCCCGCATCCCGAGGGCTTCATCCCGCCCGAGCAGGAAGGCCTGCTCCGGGAGATGGCCCTGTGGAACTTCATCAACCGTGAAGCGATCTTCGACATCCGTCCGTGGCACGTGACCAACGAAGGGGATATCTGGTTCACGCAGGCCCGCAACGCAGACACCGTCTACGCCATCGTGACGGGTGACCCGTGGCCGTGGGAGACGTGGCGCACCTTCACGCTGAAGAGCGTACGAGCCACCCCTGAGAGCCAGATCGAGATCGTGGGCCAGTCCGGGCGGGTCGTCGAGTACAAGCCCGACCTGATCCCCGAGACGACCTGGACGCAGGACGACAACGGCCTGCACATCAAAGCCATGCGGGCCCAGCGGATCTATAACGATCGGAAATGGCCCAACCCGGTGGTCATCCGGATCACGCACGCACGGCCGGGGAGCTGAATTCCGTGGTTCGCTGGTCAACGTAAAGAGGCATCATCGACGTCTGCCGTGAGCGCTGGCGGCAACTGAGCCTCGGAGGTGGCGATCGCCTCGGTTGCCAGTTCCGCATCCAGGCCTCCCTCCCACAGGTGCTGACGAGTCAATGAAACGATCACCGGACTCAGCAACAGCACCGCGACGAGATTGGGGACCGCCATTAGCGCGTTGGCGATGTCGGCGAAGGCCCATACCACGTCCAGCTTGACGACGGCGCCAACAAACACCGCCACTACCCAAAGACAGCGGTACGGGAAAATGGCCGCCGACCCAACGAGGTACTCGCAGGCCTTCTCCCCGTAGTACGACCAGCCGAGGATCGTCGAAAAGACGAACGTGAGCAGTCCGACGGCCAGAATGGCCGGTCCCACACCCGGAATAAACTCAAAAGCCGAGCGGGTCAGTGCCGCCCCGTCGAGCCCCTCTTGCCATCGTCCCGAGTTGACCACCACAAGGCCTGTCACCAGACAGATCACCACCGTGTCCCAGAAGGTTCCCGTCGAGGATACCAGCGCCTGGCGGACCGGGTTCTTGGTCTGGGCCGCGGCCGCGACGATCGGCGCGCTGCCCATGCCCGACTCATTCGAGAAGAGTCCACGGGCAATGCCGAAACGGAGGGTCTCCTTCATTCCCGCACCTAAAAATCCCCCTACTGCCGCCTGGCCGGTAAAGGCACTGGAGAGAATCAGACGGACCGTCTCCGGCAGCGTCGAGGCATGCATGATCAGCAGGGACAGACACCCGAGCAAGTAGAAGCCGGCCATGAAGGGCACCAGCATGCCGCAGACCCGAGCGATGGACCGAATGCCTCCCAGAATGACGATGGCCACCAGCGCTGTCATGACCATGCCGCTCACTTCGGGAGGGACCTGGGCCGTTTCCTTGAGCATCGAGCTGATCGAGTTGGCTTGAACCATGTTGCCGATGCCGAAGGAGGCCACGACAGTGAACAGTGCGAATAACAGGCCGAGCCACCGCTGCCCCAGCCCCCGCTCGAGGGCATACATGGGACCCCCGGCCACCGACCCGTCCGCACGGACCACGCGATATCGGATCGCCAGCACGGCCTCGGCGTACTTGGTGGAGATGCCGAAGACGCCGGTCAGCCACATCCACAGAACGGCCCCCGGCCCGCCGGCCGCCACGGCGGTGGAGACACCCACCAGGTTGCCGGTCCCCACGGTGGCAGCCATCGCGGTCATGAGTGCGGCGAAGTGGCTGATCTCCCCTGCCCCCTCCTGCGTGCGCCGAAGAGAAAGACGGATACCCCGGGGGATGTACCGCTGGATCAGCCGCAGGCGCACGGTGAGAAAGACGTGCGTGCCCAGCAGGAGCACCAGCATCCACGGTCCCCACATGAAGTCGCTGGCACTCTTGAGCAGATCCTCGACAGCCTTCAAAGCCGTTCCTCCCTGTTCAGCGGATGATCCGCTGGGCATGCCCGCGGGTATGCGCGGCGAGCCGGCTTCCCTGCCCGGCCGGTCTGTCCTGCGCCCCGTGCCGTACGGGCGGTGCAGGAGGGTACCACAAATCCAACCAGGCGGCGAACAAGTGACGATAGGTTTCGATGGAGGCGCAGCCAAGAAAGGCCGGTTCCCCGCTTTCCGGTCTCAGCCAGATGGCGGGGCCGCTCAGCCTGCCACGGTCCCAGCAAACCCCTGCTGTGTACTCCCACATTGGCAGAGATGCCAGTCTTGAAGTATCGTGGGGGATGCGTTCGCACGCGCCCATGGCCGTACAGGAGAGCCGCTGATGAGTTCGTTCCCTGCCACAGCGCCCGATGCCGTAGCCACGTGCCCAGTCTGCCTGCGATCCCTCCGCAGGCCACACAAGTGCAAGACGCTCTACAACGTGAAGGTCTGCCACAAGTGCCGCAACGGCTTCGCCAACCGCCGGCAAGCGGCGTATCTCGTTGATGCCGTTCTCTACACCATAATTTCTCATCTTGTGCTGTTTGCGATCGTTCCATTGCGGGTTGGTCCCGCCGGCCGGGCCGGCCAGCAGACCGTCTTTTTCGTTGCTGGATTGGCGGTCCTGCAATGGCTCGTGCTGCCGTTCCTGTTCACCATGAAAGATGCCTTCAACGGCCGGTCGCCCGGCAAGCTGCTGTTCGGGGTGCGGGTGGTAGACGTCATCACGCGCGAACCGATCACCGTGGGCCAGTCGATCAAGCGCAACCTCGTTCTCATGATCCCTTACGTGGGCGTCATCGGTGCGATCATCACGATGATGCGCGGCCAGCGCTGGGGCGACCAGTGGGCCAACTGCATGGTGATCTGGAACAAGTACGAGTTCCGCGAGCCCTTCTCGCCGGGCGGACGGTACTGCCGCGGGTGCGGCTATGATCTGACCGGCAACGTCACCGGCCGGTGCCCGGAGTGCGGACTGGAGATTCTGGAGTGGGAGGGATTTTCGGCGGCAGAGCAGGCCACACCATCGTCAGAACGCTTCATGTCTGACGAGCGCGAGTAAGGAAAGCAGTCTTCCGACCGCAGCAGGCGTCGCAAAGCGCGGCGTGCGTTGGAACTCGACCCTGAGCCGTTTCATCGCACGCCCGCTTCCGCTTCGGCGCCGATGCAGCCGATCGAGCTCTGAGAGCAATGAAGCACGCGGCGCACCCGATCCGGAGCGAATTGCTAATCGACGGCTCCGGCGATTTGATCGCTCACGTTCTCGCCGAGACCCTGGAAAAGGCCGCGCTGAAAATTCAAGGCCGCCCGGTCGCATCTCAGGAAGTATGAGGAGAACAAGGTCGAGCCGGCAAACAGCACGACCCACCCCAGCCGACGGCTGTGCAAAAAAGTCGTTCTCATGGCCAAACCTCCCGTAAAACTCATCTTCCTACTCCCTTCTGCTGAACGGGCCATATCCACTGAAACGGCGGGGGTCTGCCGGAGTTCGATTAATTCCCTTTCATGCAAGCAGCGTCCGGCGGCTCACTCGAACGTTACGCGCCCGAAGTACGCCCGCTCCCAGTGGTAGTCGTTTTCCTGGTGGACCTCGATGCGGACCATGACTTTGCGGCCGGCGTAGCGCGTGACATCCACCGTGCGGCTCTGGAAGCGGCCGAACGTGCGGATCACCTCATCGGCGCCCGGATCGCCGCCGATCAGCACCTTCAGCCGGAAATCGCCGACCCAGTGGCCGTCGGAGCCGAAGGACGACACTGGGATGCGCATGACTTTCGCATCCGGCGGGACCTCGAGTTCCCCCTCCATGACGGCCGGGCCGTCGCGGCGCGGCACCAGCAGCAGGACGTGCTCGACACCGGCGAAATCGGGCTTGTAGCCCGGGCCCATCTCGTGCCCGCAGGAGAGCACCCGCCAGCGCGGATCCCATGAGTCGACCTCGGTCTGGGGAATGGCAATGGCCAGCGCGGGGCGCTGGTTCTCCCACTGCTCGAGTCGGGCCGGCGATGGTTGCTGTACAGGGATCAGCCAGACATCGTCTGAGCTTCCGGCTCCGCCCGCCGGTATCTGCCCGGCGCTCTCCGCTGACCCGGCGCTACCCACCTGCCCGCCGGCACGAACAATCATTTTTTCGGCCAGGATGCGCGAAGCTTCCACTGCTTGCTCGAAACTGTGGTACGAGCCGCAGAAGGGCTGGGCGCCGATCGCGGCCAGGTCGGCGGTGTACTCGGCCGGCAGGCTCTTGAGGCCCTTCATACACCCGAGGACACCCGCGGCCGTCGCCGGGTTACAGTCGCTGTCCTGCCCGCAGCGGACGCCGATCTCCAGCGTCTTGGCCAGATCTCCCTGCCCGTGCAGGAGGGACAGCACGACGTATGCTCCGTTTATCGTCGCGTCGATGTTGAACGGGCTTCCAGGCACACAGTCCTCGTCATCCTGCCAGCGCTTCTCGACGGCGTGCCAGGTGGCCCGCCAGTCCTCGGGGTGCTGGTGGTACCAGCCGATGACGTCGCGGACCATGCGGGCGTAGCGCGAGTCCGCCGGCAGACACGCAAGCCCGCCACGGACCACCGTCTCGACGTCGCTCGATTCGAAATAGGCGGCGGCGTACATTCCTGCGACAAACATGCCGCCGTAAACTCCGTCGCCGTAGTTCATGATGTGCCCGAACGTGTCGCACAGCCGGTTAGACTCGCGCGGCAGGCCGGGGCAGATGATGCCGAACAGGTCGGACTCGATCTGAAAGTCGATGTCGTCGGCGTGGCGGTTGTGATCGGGATGGCCGGACATGGGCGGCAGGATCCCGCGGCGGACGTTCTCGCGTCCGGCATTGTTGGCGTGTTCCAGGCCGCAGTCTGTGTCAGCGAAGGCCTGGCCGGCCTGGGCGGGGGTGATGTCCAGGCCGTAGCGGTCCAGGGCATCGAGCCAGATCGACTCGACGTACAGGTCGTCCTGGCACAAGGCGCCTCTGATGTGTTCGGGCTTCCACGGGCGAATGGGCTCGTCCTGGATGCGCCCGGTCACGGTGAACTCATAGGGTCCGCCGTAGGCCACGCCGATCATCTGCCCGGCCCAGGCGCCGCGGCATTTATCCAGATAAGTCTCGCGGGCCATGGACCGCACTTGCGGTCGGGCACAGCCCGCCACAAGAAGAGTCAGCGTCAAGATTACCAGTCTGTGTACGAATCCCGTCACGTCCCTGCCTCCGTTACCGCTTCACCGGCTGAGCGGGCGGCGCCGCCGCCGTCGGGGCATGGTACCATGCGCGTGGTAAGACCGCATCTGCACAGGCACGGAACGTTGGAGGGATCAAGGATTGGGCGACTACATTGAGTGCTGCTCACGCGCGAGCAGTGCCACGCGCGCATGGCCCGAATGCGCCACCCTGCTTCGGGATCCGCGGCCGTGCCTGCGTGAAGAGGCTTCGCCCCATGGGCGCGCGGCTGAGTTTTCCGGCAACCCTGGGGGCCGCACTCGACCCCTCTGGTCCTCAGGCCTTGAAGTAGCGGGCCTGCGGGTGATGGGCGATAACGGCCGAGGTGGACTGTTCCGGATGGAGTTGGGACTCCTCGCTGAGGATCACGCCGATCCGTCCGGGCTCCAGCAAGGGCCACATGATCGCCTGGTCCTCCAGCCGCGGACAGGCCGGATAACCAAAGCTGTAGCGGCAGCCCTGGTAGGCCAGCTTGATCATGTCTTGCAGATCGCGGGCGTCCTTGTCGGCGATGCCCAGTTCGACGCGGACCTGGCGGTGGACGTACTCGGCCAGCGCCTCCGCCGCCTCCACCGAGAGCCCGTGGAGGTAGAGGTAGTCCTGGTAGCGGTTGTCCGCGAACCACTGACGGGCCACTTCGCTGGCCCGCTGACCCATGGTCACGATGGACAAGGCCACCACGTCGCGCTGGCCTGTCTCCAAGGGCCGCCAGTAGTCCGCCAGGCACAGGAAGGGATCCTCCGGCTGACGAGGGAACGTGAAGCGCGCGAGCTGCTTTGCGGAGTCCTGCGGATCCCACAGGATCAGATCGTTGCCCTCGCTGTTGCAGGCCCAGTAGCCGTAAACGGCGCAGGCGTGCAGGATGTGGTGCTCCTCGCACTGCTCCACGAGCCGGCGATAGACCGGCCGGATCTCCGTGTCCACATAGCGGTCCCACTCCGCCTGGGCGCGTCCCTTGCGATTGAACTGCCATTGCTTTTGGAAAAGCATGGCTTCGTTGACGAACGGCAGCACCGCCTTCAGCGGCACGTGCTCGATGACCCGACTGCCCCAGAACGGAGGCTCCGGCACGCGGTTTTCGGTGGAGATTTCCGGGCTGCGCTGGGTTCGCACCGGTCCCGAGGCAGGCCTTGGCTCGCGATCCGGCAGCTCGGCTTCAGAGAGCTCGCTCTCGCTGGTCTGTGGTGGAGGCGTCTCCCCGGCCACCACCCGCCGGACCAGGTCAAGACCCTCAAAAGCATCCTTGGCGTAGAACAGCGAACCCTTGTACAAGGGGCGCAGATCATGCTCCACGTACTTGCGGGTCAGGGCCGCCCCGCCAAGGATCACCGGCGGAGCGAGACCGCGCTCGTTCAGTACGATCAGATCGTCGCGCATGACCAGCGTGCTCTTGACCAGCAGCCCCGACAGTCCGACGACGTCCGCCTTCTTCTCCTGCCAGGCGTCGATAATGGCGTTGATGGGCTGCTTGATGCCCAGGTTGTGCACCGTGTAGCCGTTGTTGGTCAGCAGGATGTCCACCAGGTTCTTGCCGATGTCGTGCACGTCGCCCTTGACCGTGGCCAGGACGATGGAGCCTTTCGAGCGGCCCTCGACGCGTTCCATGTGCGGTTCGAGATGAGCGACCGCCGCCTTCATGGTTTCGGCCGATTGCAGCACAAACGGAAGCTGCATCTCGCCGGCGCCGAACAGGTCCCCCACCACTTTCATGCCGGCCAGCAGGATGTCGTTGATGATGTCCAGAGGTCTATACGTGCGCATGGCCTCGTCGAGATCCTCGGTGAGCCCGGTGCGGTCCCCATCGATGATGCGCTGTTTGAGCCGCTCCTCCACCGATGCGGCGACCTTCGCTGCCCGCTCGCGCTTCGGAGCGTCGTCGGGAAACTGGCCAAGCAGGTCGGCCAGCGGGTCGTAGCCGTCCGCACGCTCGTCAAAGATCAGCTTGCGGGCGATCTCGCGGAGCTTCTCCTCAATTCTATAAAGCGGCTCGATACCCGTAGCGTGGACGATGGCCGCGTCGAGGCCGGCCTCGCGGGCGTAGTGCAGGAACACGCTGTTGAGCACGTGCCGGACGGCCGGCTTCACGCCGAAGCTGATGTTGGAGAGGCCCAGCAGCGTGTGGCACTCCGGCAGCTCCTCCTTGATCCGGCGGATACCCTCGAGCGTCTCCAGCCCCAGCCGCCGGTCGTCCTCGTTGCCCGTGCAGATGGTGAAGGTCAGCGGATCGAAGATCAGGTCACCCGGCTGGATGCCATACTTTTCGGTGGCCAGCCGATAGAGCCGGCGGGCGATGGCGATCTTGCGCTCGGCGGTCTTGGCCATCCCCTCCTCGTCGATGGTCAGGGCGATGACCGCCGCACCGTATTTGCGGCACAGCGGCAGGACCTCGTCGCAGCGCTTCTCGCCGTCTTCCAGGTTGACGCTGTTGACGATGCATTTCCCGCCGGCCAGCTTGAGCGAAGCCTCGATGACCGGAGCTTCGGTGGAGTCGATCATCAGTGGGACGGAGACTTCGGTGGCGAATCGCGAAATGATCCGGCTCATGTCGGCGAGCTCGTCGCGTCCGACGTACGCGGCGCAGACGTCGATGGCATGGCTGCCGCCTTTGACCTGCTCCTTGGCCATCTGCACCATGCCGTCCACGTTGCCCGCCGCCAGCAGCTCGCGGAATTTTTTGGATCCGTTGGCGTTGGTACGCTCGCCCACGATGAGAAAGCTGTTGTCCTGGCGGATGGGGACGGCCTGGTAGAGGCTGGAGATGCTCGGTTCCTGCCGTGGCGACCGCGTCTTGGGCGCCCGCCCCCCCACCGCCTCGACCACTTTGGCCAGATGCTCCGGAGTCGTCCCGCAGCAGCCGCCCACGATGCTGACGCCGTCCTGCTCGACGAATTCCTTCAACCAGCGGGCGAGTTCATCCGGGGTGAGCGGATAAAACGGGGCGCCGTCCACCACCAGCGGGAGACCGGCATTGGGCAAGACGCTGATCGGCCGGTTGCAGTGCTCGCTCAGGTAGCGGACGTGCTCGCTCATCTCTTGCGGGCCGGTGGCGCAATTGAGTCCGATCACTTCGATCTGGGGGTAGGCCTCCAGGGCCACGACGGCCGCGGCGATGTCGGTCCCCACCAGCATCGTCCCGGTGGTCTCCATGGTGACCTGCACCATGATGGGCACGCGCCGACCCAGCTCGGCATAGGCCCTTTCCGCGCCGGCGATGGCCGCCTTGCACTGGAGAATGTCCTGGCAGGTCTCGATGAGCAGCACATCGACACCACCCTCGAGAAGTCCGCGCACCTGCTCCGCGTAGCTGTCTTGCAGCGTGTCGAACGTCGTCTGGCGCAGGGAGACCAGCTTGGTGCCCGGGCCCATCGAGCCGACCACGAAGCGCGGGCGCTGCGGCGTGCTGTACTCGTCGCAGGCCTCCCGGGCGATCCGGGCGGCCAGCCGGTTCAACTCGCGCGTCTGCTCCACCAGGTCGAACTCGGCCAGCACGATCTTGTTGGAGCCAAAACTGTTCGTCTCCACAGCATCGCAACCCACGCGCAGGAAGCGGGCGTGAATTTCCCGCACGACGTCCGGGCGGGTCTGGCAGAGAATCTCGGTGCAGTTCTCCAAGCCCGCGTAGTCCGATAAGGGCAGATCGAAGGTGTGAACACTGGTCCCCATGGCCCCGTCAAAAACCAGGACCCGTTCGCGTAACGCTTTCAGGAAAGCCGACTCCATGCCATCTCCGTATCCAGAGGCCGCCTCAGAGCCCGTCCGATAGGCCGACATAACGGCCGGCGTCGCTGCCGGTCGTTTGATTATCGCCATCAATGGCCAACAGTGACGCGAGTGTCACTGCCCGCTGACGACTTCCGCGTATGTAGCGGCCGGCCAACCGAAACGCCGATGACAAATGATAAAAGCCCGCACCGAGGCCCAC
>BTUC01000011.1:0-23285 GCA_045863575.1 Phycisphaerae bacterium | reverse complement strand
CTCTTCCCGGGCCGGACGGGCGCCCGACCGCTACAGGTCCAAGACAGCCTTCTATAGCCCGGGCCGAAACCGTTACATGGTATCGGGTAGAACAGGTCTGAACAATCGTGCAGATAAGGTCTTTTTCAAGCCTGAACGCAGCGCACCAGCATCCGCCGCTTTCGTGGCCCGTCAAACTCGCAGAAGTAGATGCCCTGCCAGGTCCCCAAAACCAGGTGCCCGTCCTCCACAAGCACGGTCTGAGACAACCCCATCAGGGAGGCTTTGATATGGGAGTCGCTGTTGCCCTCAGCGTGCCGGAAGGACGTTTCATCTTTGGGTACCAGTTGGCCCAGCTTCCAGAGGACATCGTGGACCACGTCGGGATCAGCGTTCTCCTGGATGGTGATGCCGGCCGTGGTATGGGGAACATAACAGATGACATAGCCGCTTTGTAGGCCGGCCGACCGTACCACCTGCTGCACCTCAGCCGTGACGTCGATCATCTGGTTCCGCTGCCTGGTTGGCACCGTCACCGCCTCAATGGCCATGACTGGACTCCTGTTTGCCCTGCCCTCATCTGGAATCGAGCACCCGCCCGCTTCCTGCTATAATCGCGAGTTCGGGATGAATTGTCGAACGAGGGCTTTGCGGTGGGCGCTTTCCGAGGCCGGGTCATTGCCGCCATGAGCGGTGGCGTGGATTCCAGCGTGGCTGCGTGCCTCCTGTGCGAGCAGGGGTACGAGGTCACCGGATTGTTCATGCGCACGGGCGTGGCTGAGCCCGAGATCGACCCGGGTGACGCTCCCACCTGCGCGCCGGACCGCCACCGAGGCTGTTGCAGCGCGGCGGATGCCTCCGACGCTCGCTCGGTCGCCGGGCGGCTGGGAATCCCCTTCTTCGCTCTCAACTTCAAGGACGATTTTAACCGCATCATCGACTATTTCGCCGAAGAATACGGCCGGGGTCGAACGCCCAACCCCTGCGTGGTCTGCAACGAGCACTTGAAATTCGGCCGGCTGGTGGATTACGGCCGGGCCGTGGGCGCCGATTTCATCGCCACCGGGCACTATGCCCAGATTCGTGCGGAGAACGGAGTATACCGCCTCCTGCGCGGCGCCGACCGACTCAAGGATCAGTCCTACGTCCTCTTCGGCATCGAGCGGGAGATGCTTTCGCGAACGCTGCTGCCCATCGGCCATCTGACCAAGGACCAGGTACGGGCGGAAGCCCGACGGCTGGGCTTGCCGGTGTCGGAGAAGCCCGACTCGGTGGATATTTGCTTCGTGCCGGACCGGGACTATGCGCGCGTGGTTCGCGAGCGCCGCCCGGAGTCATTCGTCGAGGGGCGTGTGCTGGACGAGACCGGGCGGGAAGTCGGTCAGCACGGCGGCATCGCCAATTTTACTGTCGGGCAGCGTCAGGGTCTTGGAATCGCCATGGGCAAGCCCTATTACGTCACGCGACTCGATCCGGGGACGAATACCGTCAGCATCGGACCGCGTGAGTCGCTGTCGTCAGGTGAGCTGAAGGCCTCGCGCGTGCATTGGCTCATGGATTCGCCTTCCCGGCCGCTGCGCGCCTGCGTGCAGATTCGCTACGCCCACCGGGCTGCTCCGGCGACGGTTACCCCGACGGGTGTCGACCAGGTCGAGGTGCACTTTGATCAGCCGCAGTTCGCGATTACGCCCGGCCAAGCGGCCGTCTTTTATGATGATAATACCGTTCTGGGCGGCGGCTGGATCGACTGATACCGTGTCCACGGCACGCTCGAACCCCGATCGATTCACCGGGTGTGCCACGGATCGCAAATGAAAGGCGGATGGGAAGGGACCACTCATGAACTTGCTCATCCTCCATGCGGGTGCAATCGGGGACTTCGTCCTGACGCTCTCGGTGATTCAGGCCCTCCGCGCGTCGCTTGCGGCCGACCGGGTCGTGGTCATCGCCAGCGCCGCGTCGGCCCGGCTGTCTGCCGGCCGCAGCGCCGTCGACGTGTATCTGCCCCCGGAGTCCGTGGGGCTTCACCTGCTCTTTCAAAAAGGCAATGAGCTCGATCGACGTCTCGCTGAACCACTCGAATCTTCTGGAACTGTATTAAACTTCTTCTGCGGCCCGGGTGAGCCGCTGGATAAGCGCCTGCGGCAGCTCACCCCATCGCGCGTCATTTCAGTCGACCCACGGCCGTCGGCGTCCACGCTCGCGCGCCGGCAGCACATCACGGCCCAATGGGCCCAGGCCGTTCGTGATCAGGGCGGCACGATCGGTGAACCTGCGCCGCCCCGGATCTCGGTCACGCCCAGAGCCCTGGCAGAGGGCGGCGCTGCGGCCAACATCTCATCAAAGCCCGTCCCACCATCACTCCGCCGGGTGGTCATTCACCCGGGTTCCGGCGGGCAGGCGAAATGCTGGCCGTTGGAGCGGTTCGCGGCACTGGCCGATGCGCTGGAGAACGCGGCGATCCAGTGGATGCTTGGACCGGTCGAACTGGAGTCCCGGACGCGACGGTTCGCCGTAATCAATGAGCGCGTGCGCATTCGCGGGGAGCAACTGCTGATCGAGAAGGACCTGACCCCGGCAGCGCGGCACATTGCCTCTGCAAACCTCTTCATAGGCAATGATGCGGGCATGACCCACGTGGCCGCGGCACTGGGCACGCGCACGGTCGCGATCTTCGGTCCCACAGATCCCGATGTATGGCGGCCTGTCGGCGGGCATGTTCTGACTGCCGCGCCCGCATCGCCTGGACCGATCGAATCGGTTTCCGTTGAAGAAGTCCTCGCCGCCTGCCAGGCAGCCGAGTTTGTGTAGCCTCCGGCGCCCGGCAGTGGCTGGCGTTCACCGCTCAGCCGGGTTTTCAACCCCGCACCGGTTGATCCGCTTTGCGGTGAGCTGCCAGTTCGCTTCGCTTCTGGAACAGCCCCGGCCCGCCGCACGGGCGGGCCGAGGCATCTCCCTCTTCACTGCGTCAAGCTAAGAGGCGACCTGAGGTTACCAGCGCTGCTGCATGCGGGCCTGGCCGCCGCTCATGTCGGAGCGATCCACCTCGATCAGCCGGCCGTTGGCCCGGAACTGGACCGCGAACAGCCCGGGCTGATCGTTGATCCGCCCCTGGCGGGCCAGCAGCGAGATGCGATCGCCGGAGGAGATATCCACGTTACGCAGATCCTGCCGCTGACCCAGATCGACCGTGGTTGTGCGGCCCCGGTCCAGTTGCACGCGAGCCAGCAGGTGCTGCTCGCCGCGGATATTGGCCGTCCGCGTACTGAGCACTTCGCCCGTGAACCGACGCAAGTTCCTGTTCTGACTGGTGGTGCGCTGCCGGTCAACGCTCACTGTCTTTCCCTGGTCGGACTGAACGCGCGAGGCCATCAGCATGGTGCGGTCGTTGATGCGGCCCGGTCGGCCGAACACCGTGATACGGTCGCCGGTCTGCAAGTCCAGCCGGTTGAGGTCCTGCTTGGGACCCAGATCGATCTTCGCCACCCGGCCGTCATTCGTCTCGATCTTGGCGATCTGATGAGCATTCTCGAAGCCGGCGAGATTGATCGTCTTGAGATTGATGATCTCGCCGCTGACTCTGTGCTGCTGCTGGCCGCGATCACGTCCGACCGCCTGACCGCGGAGCTGGCCGGTCTGAGACTGCTGGTCGCGGAAACGGCCCTGGTCGCTACGGGCCATACCCTGCTGGTCGCGCTCCTGGCTGCTGCGGCGGGCACGCTCCAGGTCGTACGAGTAGATGTACTCGTAGGCATCGAACGAGCCGTCCTGATCGAAGTCATAGGCGATCCGCACCCAGCCGACGGGTTCGAGCTGCCAGTCGCTTTGGCCGCGTTGCGACTGAGAACGCCGCGACCGCGACCGGTCGGCTTGCCCGGACCGTTGTCGAGAGGAGTCGGAGAAATCCCGCGAGCTCTGCCGCGACGAGTCCGAGCGGTCCCACCGGCTTGCTGAGTCCGATGAGCGGTCGGACCGGCTCCCGTAACTCGAGGAGCGGTCCGACTGGCTGTCGTAACCCGATGAGTTGCCGTAACCCGATGACCGGTCGGACCAGCTTTCGTAATCCGACTGGTCGCCGGCCAGCACCGGAATCGCCAGGCCCAACGTCATGGCCACTGGAATCACACGCTTCACAATCCTTCTCATATCCGCATCCCTTCTGCGTCTTTCATCACCGACGCGCCAAAAAAGCTCTGTTCCTGTTCTTGCCTCGTTCTGCTACCCACGCGCTGCGGCACACCCCGGCGCCGTCAATCACCGTACCAGGTGTCAAAGTCGCCGTACCCGTCGTACCAGTCGTCGGTGTAGTAGCTGTACCCGTCATCGTCGTAGCCGTAGTCGTCGTCGTGGCCATACCCCTCGTCATCCCATCCGTAGCCACTTCCGTAATCCTCGTCGAATTCGAGGTCGGACCCGTATCCGCCCCAATCGTCCACGCCGGTGTCGCCCCAGTCCCAGGGCTGCCACCATGCCGTGTCGCGGTCGTACCAACCGTCGGCGTCCTGAGCCATCGCCCAGCCGGGCAACAGCAGCAGTGCTGCCACCCCCAGCGAGACGGCTGCCCCCTTCAAACACAATGGGTCAGTCCACTTCATAAACTCACTCCTTTCAGTTCAGCAGTTTGTCGCTCACCCCGGCCGACCGCTCGGCCGTTGCGGCTGATCAAGATTGGCTCTTCATCCTGGCATGGCTGCCGGTTTTCCGATGCAATGCGGCCATTGGCCGAGAGTCAAACTCAGGCACAGAAAAAAAATCTCTTGGCAGCCGCTGGTGCCCTTCACGCTTCCTATTCCGTAAGCGGAAGTCGACAAGTGGCCGTTCCTGTTGAACACCTCCCCTGTCCGAACCGGGCCCGACGGCGGCACACTCGCCGGAAGCAGGCCGATCGAGTATGCTGCGTTGTTTCGTCAGACACGCTCCGCGCGCAGCACCGCGGCAACGTGTGGAACCGGATGGAAGTGGCTGCAACGACATGAGACACAGCAGTGAACAGGGACACCCACACAGCGGACGTCATCGTCATCGGCGGCGGCATCATTGGACTGGCATCGGCTCATCGGCTGGCCCGCGAGGGCCTGCAGGTCACCGTACTGGAGCGCGATCTTTGCGGCCGTGAGGCCTCCTGGGCCGGGGCCGGCGTGCTCCAGTGCGGAAGCTGGCACCGCAAGGATCCGCTGGTCCACCTGCTCCGCGAAAGCCTGCGCCGGCAGGGTGCGTTCGCCGAGGACCTCCGCGAGCGTACCGGGATTGATCCGCAGTTCGTGCGTTGCGGGAGCTTCGAGTTGCTGCTCGAAGATCAGCAGTACCGCATGGCGGCCAGTGAAGTCCGGGCCGCCGAAGTCCACCGGGAAGCCTTCGGCCAGACCGTGCTCGAGCTGCTGCCGCCGGAGGAGGCCCGCCGTCAGGAGCCGAACATTACTCCCGAGCTGCTGGGGGTGAAGTACTGCTCGGTCACCTGCCAGATACGCAACCCGCTGCTGATGGAGGCGATGCGGGCGGCCTGCCTGATGGAGAAAGTCCGCATCGTCGAGCATTGTGCCGTGCACGGCATCGTCCGCGCGGGCGATCGCGTCACCGGCGTGCGCACCGGCGGCGGCGTGTACGCCGCGCCCAACGCTATCCTTTCGGCCGGGGCGTGGTCCTCGCTGATCGAACCGGAAATCGGCGAAAAGGTCCGGGTTTACCCCGTCCGCGGCCAGATCGTGTTGCTCGAGCGGCGCAAGCGCCTGTTTACGCATATCGTCGAGCGAGGCAAATGCTACATGGTGCCGCGGTTGGACGGGCGCATCGTGGTCGGCGCGACCGAAGAGCACGAGGCAGGTTACGAGAAACGCAATACAGCGGAAGGCGTGAACCACCTTCTCACTCTTTCTCAACGGCTGGTGCCCGCACTTTCAGGGGCAACGGTGGTGCAGACGTGGTCCGGCCTGCGCCCGGGAACCCCCGACCGCGGGCCTTACATCGGCAAGGTGCCCGGCTGGGAGGGACTCTGGTCGGCGACCGGCCACTTCCGCAGTGGGCTGATTCTCGCCCCCATCACCGCCGAAATCATGGCCGACCTGATCATCCGCGGAACAACGCCGTGGGACCTGGGCCGCCTGGCGCCGGGCCGGGAAGTGAAGGAGAAGATAGTTGCGGACTGAGCGACCACGTAGGTAGAGCTTCAGGAGAGAAGGTGCGAAGGTGGGAAAGTGCGAAAGTGAGCAGGCAGCAAGCCCGGGTGATTTGTCGACACACTTCCCGGGTTTCATCGACGGTTTGTAATCGACGGATGCCGCGGTGGTCACTCACGTCCAAAAAGAACGGATGGCCGCGACCCAAAGCCGCGACCATCCGTTGGGCTGTTGACCTAATCAGCACTCAGCACTCATCACTCAGCACTCAGCACTCAGCACTCAGCACTCAGTACTCCGCACTCATCACTCAACCACTACACACCCATGATATGCTCGAGCACCATGCGCTCCAGCCCCTCGTAATCGCGCTCGGCGATGAACTTGGCCTCTGCCTTGCGATCGAACGTTCGCACCTTCTGGACCATGATCTCAAAGAAGCGCTTGCTGTTGGCCAGGTGGGCCAGGCGCCGGTCCTCCTTCTGCGTGCGCAGCGCCTTGACGTCCAGGCCGACCCACTCGCCGTTGCGCCCGTAGCCGGCCTCCTCCAGCACGCGCACCTGGTTGAACGCCTCCCGCAGATTGGCCGCGCCGAAGCTTTTGTCCTCGTCGAACTTGAGGCCGTTCTGGTCGTTGAGGTGAACGCTCCAGAGCTTCTGGTGGTACAGCGCAAAGGCCATCTCATCCGACGGGTCCAGCCCGGCCAGTTTGGCGTGAGCGGTTTCGATCAGCCCGCCTACGCGCTGGGGGTCATCCGACAGGTAGGCCAGCGAAATCGCATGGCCAATGGTCGGCACATAGGCCTGGTCCATGGGCTCGTTGGGTTTCGGCTCGATGAGCAGCCGGACCTGTTCGTTGTGGCCCAGCATGCGGTTAATGGCCGTCATGAGCCACTCGTGGGCCAGGCGGGCGTTCTTGGACTCGCGGATGTAGGTGCCTTCGCGGGCCAGCCATAAGACGATATCCTTCGTGCCCAGCTCCATGGCAATGTCGATCGCCTGTAGCGAGCGGTCGATGGCATAGCGGCGCTGCTTCGCATCGTTGCTGGTGTAGCCGCCATCAATCGTGCGCGGATCCTCCCAGAGGCGCGGGGCCACGAATTCGGCCTTGAGTCCAGCGTCGCCCAGCATCTTGCGGACCTTGCGGGCCTCCTTGACCACCTGGTCGGCCGACTTGCTGTTGATATCCGGCACCGCGTCATCATCGTGAAATTGCACGCCATCGAAACCGAGCTGTTTGTACAGCGGCAGTTTCTTCGCGAACGCGATGGGTCGGCGCACGGTCGGCCCGAACGGGTCCGCACCCTCGTGGATGTTCCAGGGGCCGAATGAGAACCGATATCCTGATCCCTTCGTCTTGGCCACGGTCGTGTCCTTTCAAATTGAGCAGTCTGTCTCCCGCGCTTCCGCACGCAACCGGGGCGATGAGGTTAACGAAATGATCGAGGCACGACAAGACCCCGAAGTGCGCGGCTGGCCGGGCACGATCGGCGTGACCGGAGGAGCTAAGCTCGGATAAACGCGAATCTCACGGATGATTTTTCATCCGCGAGATCCGTGAAATCCGCGGTTTCAGAACGGGTTCAGGGTGAATCGGACGTCGCTGGTCAGTCGAGCAGATTCATCATCACCAGGGTCGCTTCCTGGCGCGGGGTCACGGCCGATTTGAGTTCCTTCTGGGCCTCCTCCAGTGCTGCCCGGGCCTTGGCACGGGCTTCGCGCAGGGCGGCCAGCTTGCGTGTAATCTCCTCATCGGGAGTGCTCTTGTCGGTCACCGCGGCCCGCAGTTCCCGCTGGGCCTGGGCCACCTTGCTCTCTCCGTCGCCGCCGCGGGCACCCCGACGATTGTCCGCCCGTGCGCCCGGCTCCTCGCCGCGAGGCCGTCCGCTCATACCGGCGAAGCCCCCGAAGCCGCCGCGAGACTCCCGCTGCGCGGTGACGACTCGTTCCACCTTTGGCTGTAGTCCCTGCCACTCAGCATCGGTGACGCCCAGTTGCTCCTGGATGTTGGCCGTCCATCGCTCACGCATGCGGGCAGCGTCGAACCCTCCGCGTTGCGTGGCCCCATCCCGGCGGTCGCGAGCCCGCCTCTGCCCCGACTCCGCCCCCTCCGGGGCGTCGCCGGCATCCTGCGCCTGTGCGAGCGAGAAGAGCAGCAAAGCGCCGACCGGAACGCACAGCAACCACTTGCGATTCAACATGCGTGAACTCCTTCTTTTGTGAGCTGATGCGCCCTCGCGGGCGCGGTGTCGCCCATATGGTTGCGGATCGGCCGCAGTTTCTTCCCGGGAAGCTGCCCGCAGCGTTCATGGAACGGATTCCATCGCGACGATCACGTGGTGCAGTTCAATGGCGATGCGCGGACCGGCGCTAAGCCACTCCAGACCCCCAATCACCCGGACCCGGCGGTTGCTGATCGCCCGAAGGGGGCCCACACGGCTCCAGCTCGCGTAAACTTCGTCTGTCGGCGCGTCGCCGGCTGCCCGGCCGTTGGAAAAACACAGGATCACCTCCGGGTCGATGGTCAGCAGCTTCTCCAATGGCAGCTCGCCGTGAGAGGACCTCATGACCCCGGCGACGGCATTGGCCTGACCGGCCCTGTGCAGCAGGCTCTCCAGAAAGGAGCCCGGTCCGGCCACGAAAACCTGGGTTGGAGGCACGGGAAGATCGCCCAGCACCACCAGCACCTGCCGCGAAGGTTTCCCCGATGCGGAGGCCACGGCTTTGAGGGCGACCAGGTCGCGCTGGATTGCACTGATGAGTCCGAGCGCCGTGCGCGGACGGTCGCAGAGCGTCCCGATCATGGCGATGGCGGCGTAGATGTCCTCGAGCGAGTTGTGGGGCAAGCTGACCTGCTGAATGCCCAGCGCCTGAAGCCGGCCGGGGGCATCGCCACTGTTGGAGGTGGTCAGCACGAGATCAGGTTTGAGCGACTTGATGAGCTCAAGGTTTGTGTCCATGATCGCGCCGACCGCCGGGATATCCTGAATTCCCGGGGGATGGGTGCAGTACTGGGTGCGGCCAACCAGGCGGTCGCGCATTCCCAGCGCACACACCGTCTCGGTGATGCTGGGGGCCAGCGAAATGATCCGTCTGGGACCGCGGTTCTCTTCACCGGGAGCGACGCCGGGATGCAGCGCGTAATCGCGTGGCGCTCGCGACAGAGACGGCAACGGCTCGGTGCGCGGGCCGACCCCGATATCCCCCACCTGGACCATGTGGCTGCGGACCCGCAGCGCCGCCGCGGTCAGGAACACGAGGCCACACAACCCGATCAGCGCGTACGTGCGTTTCACCGCTCTCATGCCCCTTCCGATTCGCCAGCTCGGTAGCATGCGGCGTCCCTGCCGGGGGTTCCGGCAACGGGACTAATGCCTCAGTTCACGTCCCAGGTGCTGCTCAATGCTGTGTATTTTGCTGTCCAGACGACCAGTCGCCCCGCGTCGCCAGTCCATTTTCATCGTGCAGGTGACCCGCGCGCAGGATTCTGACATTTTGTCCAGACACTGCTTTACCACCGCCATGACCTCGTCCCATTCGCCTTCGAGCACCGTGCCCATGGGATTCAGCCGGTACGGAATCCCGCTGCGATCGATGATCTCCAGGCTGGCGGCCACGTACGCACCGACCGACTCCCCCGCACCCAGCGGGGACATGGAAAACTCCAGGAGCAGCGCCATTTTCAGAATCCTCCTTACCGACCGGATTATAACCGGGCGATGACCGAAGCAGCACTGACCGCTTTGACAGGCAATGGCGCTTCACACCCGGTGATGAGCGGATCCTCAGGGTGGATGGCGTTTCATCTGCTGAGCCGCGGGTGGCGAACCCTTATCTCGCCCAAAGTGGGTTTGGGTTCTTTCATTCGACAGGCGGTTTGAAAAAGCCTAACTGCGGATACTTAAACGTCTTGCTTTTGACTTCCCGGCATGCATAGAACCAGTAGGTGCATGAGGCGCCCGGGCAATGGGCGGGACGCCTTTTCAGGTGAATCCGTGTGGATTCAGCAATGATCGGGGCCGGAGGACTGAGTTCACAGCCTGCTCCTCCACACAGTTCTATCCAGACCCGCCCCCTGACATGACCAGAGAGCATCAGACCGGATGAAACTCCGCCCCACCGGACGGCAGATGCTGTCCTCGATCGGCGGGCGGGATTTCGTGTGGGCCGGGTGCTTGCAGGACTCCCACCACCGACCCGCGGGTAACGGAAGCGGGACCCGGCGGTGCCAGCAGAACCGCGCGAAGGGGAGAGAACCGGTGGAAGGCTTCCAGACACGATCTTCCAGATTCGGGAGCTGGCCGCATCGGCGACGTTGTCGTGGTCGCGGGCTACCAGCGGCACGACGAAGCACTCCATCTCGAAAAAGGAGAATTAAGCAATGGCAGATAAGAACCAGGGTCGGGGATCGACCGGCGAGCGCCGTGGCCGCGGTTTCGCCGGGATGGAGCCGGAACGCCAGCGGCAGATCGCCAGCGAAGGCGGGCGGGCTGCTCATGCGCAAGGCACGGCTCACGAATTCACCTCCGAGGAAGCGCGCGAGGCCGGCCGCAAGGGTGGCGAGGCCTCACGACGGGCCCGTCAGGTTCGCCAGCAGGAAAGCCGGGGGACTTAATCGCTGCAACGTGACACCGCCTCCCCCAGCCCGTTTTGTCCGGTTCCGTAAGACAAGAGGCGGGCCTGGAGCCCGCCTCTTGACTCTTCCGATTCGGGCGGTGGGCGGGTGATCGCCCATGAACGCGGCGTCAACCTCCTGTTAACATGTGATCCACTTCCCTCAGGAAGCTCCTCCATGATCAGCGATTCAGGCAATTCGGTATCCTGCTGGATGGCCGGCCAGAGCCTCCCTTTCTCCGGTCCGCTGCCGGAGAATGCCCGGGCCGATGTATGCGTGATCGGAGCCGGCATTGCAGGTCTCTCCACCGCCTATCTGCTCGCCGGCGAAGGCCGGTCCGTGATCGTGCTTGACGACGGACCCGTGGCAGGCGGCGAAACCGCGCGCACGACCGCGCATCTGTCCAATGCACTCGATGACCGCTTCACCGTGCTTGAGCAACTTCACGGCCGGGAGGGGTCTCGGTTGGCCGCCGAGAGCCACGCAGCCGCCATCGACCGCATTGAAGGCATCGTCAGTGCAGAAGGGATTGACTGCGATTTCGAGCGTCTCAGCGGGTATCTGTTCGCCGGTACGGGTGAGTCCGCGAAGGAACTGGACTCGGAACTCGCCGCCGCCCGTCGCGCCGGATTGAAGGACGTCGAGCACGTGAGCCGGGCTCCGATCGACTACGACACTGGACCGTGCCTGCGGTTCCCGCGCCAGGCCCAGTTTCATCCGCTTAAGTACCTGGCCGCGGTCGCACGGGCGGTTGAGGCGCGGGGCGGCCGGATCTGCGCGCCGACGCGGGCGAAAACGGTCCAGGGCGGACGTAATGCCCGGGTCGAAACACAGGACGGCCACAAGGTCGATTGCGCCGCCGTCGTCGTGGCCACCAACTCGCCCGTCAATGACATGGTCACCATGCACACCAAGCAGGCTCCCTACCGCACTTTTGCGGTCGGCTTGCGTGTGCCGGCGGAAGCTGTGCACCGCGCGCTCTACTGGGACACGGCCGATCCGTACCACTATGTCCGACTGCAACCCGATCCCGCGGACGCCGCCCACGAACTGCTGATCGTCGGCGGTGAAGATCACAAGACGGGCCAGGCCAACGATGCCGATGCACGCTGGAATCGGCTGGAAGCCTGGGCTCGCATCCGTTTCCCCATGGCCGGGGAGCTCACCTTCCGCTGGTCCGGACAAGTCATGGAGCCCATTGACGGCCTGGCCTTCATCGGGGTCAACCCGGCCGACGCCGACAACGTGTACATCGCCACCGGAGATTCGGGGCACGGCATGACCCATGGCACGATCGCGGGGATGCTGATCACCGACCTGATCATGGGCCGGCAGAACCCGTGGGCTGATCTCTACAACCCCGCGCGCAAGACGTTGAAGTCCGCCGGCGACTTCGCCCGCGAGAACCTTAACGTGGCGTGGAAGTACGCCGACTGGGTGAAGCCCGGAGAGGTGGGCTCAGTCGAGGAGATCCCCAACGGGGGCGGGGCGCTCATCCGGCGAGGGCTCAAACTGATCGCCGCCTATCGTGACGCCGATGGCCGGCTGCATGAACGATCGGCGGTCTGCACCCATCTGGGGTGCATCGTCGCGTGGAACTCCGCAGAGGGGACCTGGGACTGCCCCTGTCACGGCTCCCGCTTCAGCGGCGAAGGCAAGCAGGTGAACGGCCCGGCTATCGGCGATCTGCAAGCCGCAGCCGCGCCGGCCGAAGCGGTCCACACCGGCGGTCAATGACGGACTCCAGCACCGGCCTCTTTGGAGATCGACCATGGATAATGAACGCAGAAGTCGACCCATGCCCCCTGCCGCATCGTCAACGCGGCGGCGGGAATTCATCAAAGGAGCAGGTTTGATGGGCGCTGGATTGATCGCGGGCGGACAGATATCCCCAGCCCAGGAGGGCCCGTCAACCCGACCCGCCGGAGGAAGTATGCCCCAGCGTGACTTTGGCACGACCGGCGCTCGCGTTTCCATCATCGGGGTCGGTGGCCATGCCCTCGGTCAACTGAAGTCGGAGGATGACGCCATCCGCATGGTGCACGAAGCACTCGACGCCGGCGTGAACTTCATGGATAACGCCTGGGAGTATCACCAAGGCAAGAGCGAGGAATGGATGGGCAAAGCCTTGCAGGGTCGCCGCGATCGGGCCTTCCTGATGACCAAGGTCTGTACGCACGGACGAGACAAGAAAGTGGCCATGCAGCAGTTGGAGGAATCCTTGCGCCGCCTGCGCACCGATCATCTGGATCTCTGGCAGATCCACGAGGTGGTGTACGAAAACTCCCCGGAACTCAACTTCCGCAAAGGCGGCGCGGTGGAAGCCCTGGAAGAAGCCAAGAAACAGGGTAAAACGCGGTTCGTCGGCTTCACGGGCCACAAGGATCCGTCCATTCATCTGAAGATGCTGTCGTACGGTTTTCCGTTCGACGCCTGCCAGCTCCCGCTCAACTGTTTTGACGCCACCTTCCGCAGTTTCGAGCAGAGGGTCCTTCCCGAGTTGCGCCGCCAGAATATTGCCCCCATCGGCATGAAGAGCATCTGCGGCACGGGCAACCCGGCCAAACAGGGCATCGTCAAGGCCAAGGAGGCGCTTCGCTACGCGATGAGCCTGCCGGTGGCCACCACGGTCAGCGGCATGAACTCGTTTGAGGTGTTCCGGGAGAATCTGAACACCGCGCAGCATTTCAAGCCCATGTCACCCGAAGAGATGCAGGCGCTGCGAGAGCGGGTTGCCACCGTCGCCGCCGATGGGCGCTTCGAGCTTTTCAAGACCAGCCTCAACTTCGACGGCGAGGTGGGCCGCGAGCAACACGGCTTCCCGAAGGGCTGACCCCAAGAACCACTCCATCGGCTGGTCCCCACCGGCTCCACCCCTGCCGCCGCGCGGGCGAGCGTGCCCAGAGCAGGCCTCGCAGGCGACTCACGGCTTATCTAGCAAATGCGGCATCCGCCGCGTAACAACCCCCCGGCCGCGGCATCTTCACGGGTAGCGAGGAGCCGCGCCTTCAAAAGCGGCCTTCGGTTGACCACACCGGAACCACCCGGGCCGGGACGCCCGCAGACCTCCGCCCTTTTCCACTGCGGTGCCCGGCCCTCCCTTTGCGCCCCGTTCGTGGAGAGCACGGGCAACCGCCGTGTCAGCCGCACTGGCCGCATTGACAGCCCTGCCTGATCCGCTAGAATCAGGGACTCGGAAAGTCGAGCCCGCCCGGCGACCCGGGGCGGGCTTTTTGACTGGCTGATTCGATGGTGAGTGTAGCTCAGTTGGTTAGAGCACGAGGTTGTGGTCCTCGGGGTCGCGGGTTCGAGTCCCGTCACTCACCCTTTTCCCTTCGCTTGGCAGCATCTGCCGACCGTCTCGATGTCGGCCTTCAGTCCGCGCAGTCCCGCTCCGGAATGACCCCGGCGCCGGCCATGCACCTGCGGAGAACGACCAGATCATCCTGACTAACCAGGCTGTCGCCGGTCAGATCAGCCGACAGACACTGCGTTTGCTGCGTATTGACCCCCAGGCAAGCCTGTAGCCACCCGAAATCCGACTGATCGACATCGCCGTCCCGGTCCAGGTCCGGCGCGACCGTGGTCACATGGAGCGTCACCAGGATCGGTACCGAATTGTCGGGACCGGCCGCCTGCACTTCGACCGCGTGCGTCCCCGGCGCCAGCTCGGAGGTGTCGTAGGCGATCGCGTGCCACAGCGCCCAGGGTTCCTCGGTCAGGCTGCCTCCCAGCGGATCCACCTCGAGCCAGCCGGACGACTCCTTGTCCCAGTCGATCGTGTAGTTCAAAGCCTCGTCGCGCTGGCCGCAATTGGAGACCTCAAACGTGTCGGCCGGAACAGGATCACCCACGTACAGCGTGTGCTCAAAAACGCGTGGGGTCGCACAGACCCAGGGAATGGGATAGGAGACGGATAAGACGTTTCGGTAGAGCGAGGCTTCGTTGAGCGCCGCGTCGTAGACCGTCACCCGCAGCTCGACGTCCCGCTCACCCATCGGCAGCACATCGGTATCCAACTCCAGCGTGAAGGGATCGCCCGGATGCGCCGTATGGCCCAGCGCAAGCTCCTCCTGGACCTCGTTGAGGCGCACCTCGTCGAACCAGGCTTCGACGCCGCCGCCCGTGCTGCCGGCCTTGAGGACGACAGTCATGACGTCGCCGGTTGCCCGTCGCCGGCCCAGGCGGTTGTTCCAATCCACCTGGCCGGAAGGCTGAGCGTACTGCTCGTGCGTCCACAGCCAGCCGAACGTGGTGCCAACGGGGCCGGGCAGGCCGTAGGTGGTGTTATCGTAGGCGAACATGAAGTTCGCCTTGACCGAAGCCGGCTGGTCCGCCTGAGTCAGCGAAAACGGCCCGTCAATCAGTAACAGCTCGAACCAGTTCTCCACGGCGAGCTTGCGTCCGCGCCAGTATGCATCGAGCCGATACGTCTTGCCCGCCTCCACGGCAACCTCCTGCCAGACGCCGAAGCTGGTGGCCACACTGCTTCCCCCGAGCTTGAGACACTGCGTCCCGTAGCAACCGGGTTCGGTGCTGGTGAAATCCCAGGCGGCACCACTGCCCCCGGCAGCCTGCCAAGTGGTCCACCCTTCACCCGTCTGTTCAAAGTCGCCGTTGGTCAGGAGGTTCGGACCCAGCACGGTGCCGATCGCGGCCGCCTGTACAACCCCCACGTTGTCACCGACCCCCGTGCCGATCACGGTGGCTCCGGGGCCCAGCGGCTCGAACTCGTCCACCGAAATGTCACCCAGCGCCGGCGCCGCGTGGTCCGTGTTTTTTGTGGCCCCGATGCCCCAATTGCTGGGAAAGTCGTCGGAGCGGATCTGCCACATGCGATCACCCACCAGGGTAATCATCGACCGATCCTTGGTGCCCAGCACGCCACGGCTGTCGGCCCAGGCCAGGTGCGGGATGTAGTCCGGGTCGTAATCCATGGCCAGGGAGCACACGGCGTCGACGGCCAGCGCGTCGGCGCCTGCGGCAACCAGATGCATATAGGGGTTCGGCTTGCCGGTGCGACCGCCGACGCTCTTGTCGTTCGGACCGGTGGTCACGCCGATGAGCCCGTCCACCACCGCAAAATCCAGCGGCCGCACGAGGTTCAAATCGACGATCGTCCGCTGGACGATCTCATTCTCATTGGATGCAGAGGGGCACGGCTCCACCGTGCAGGGAAAACCCTGGTCGGTGTAGTGGACCAGGCCGAGCTTGCCCTGGAAACCAATGCCCCAGCTCCCATCGGAATGATAGAGATCATTGGGCGCGCAACCGATCCGATTCTTCAGGGCCAACGTGACCGTGCCGTTGTAGTGGTTTTTGAAGGTGGGCACGCAGATCAGCACGTCGCACTCGAGCAGGACGTTGGGAACATAGTACTGCGTGCGAATGACGCCGTTGGGGATGGTGACCAGCGTGACCTTGCCGGGATCGGCCTGATGCAATCCGCCACTGTCATTGAGATCATGCAGTTGGACGGTGGTGTCGTAGTCGAACTTGCGGTCGCGATTGCCGTCGTATCCGGCCGCGTTGAGGGCATCCCAAGTGGCGCTGCGGTTGTGCATGGAGCCACCGACGGCCGTCCCCTCGGCGATGCCGACGCGCGTGGCGCCCGATTCCTTGGCCACTTTGACTACGGCCGCGCAGACCCGCGGATCGGTGACCACCCCGTCCGTGGGATCCTCACCCTGTACGAGGTTGGGCTTGAGGATGACGCTGATCTGGCCGTCGCCGTTCCGGTCGGTCATCAGCGGCGTAAGCCCACCCGCGCGTGCAATGGCCAGGCGAACCATGGCTTCGATCTCAGCCGTCGTGTAACTCGTGCCGGCCGGAGAGCGCTGGGCGATCCCGACTATGGTGTGCTCCGGTTCGGTCGATCGAGCGGGAACATCAGGCAATGAGGCCGGCACAAGGCTCTGGGCATATTGATAGCCCTCGATGCCCAACAGCGCGGCCACGAACAGCAGCCCAGCGCCCAGCACCTGGCGGCCGACAACCGCCCGGGCCGCCGCCGCCCGCGGACATGCCGGCTTACGCCAGAGCCACAAGGCCGGGATCAAGCCGGCCGCGAAAGCTCCCACGTTCAGCGCCGCCGCTTGCTGGCACGGATAGCTGATCCGCCGCGGCTGTGTGCCGGACCGATAAATCAGCCAGGCCAGGGAGGCGATGGCAATAGCCAACCGATTGCGCAGCAACAGGCGTCCGAAACCGGCGATCAGCCGGCCCACTGCGCCCATGTATCGCTTTCGGGTACACGCGGGGTGAACGTTGTCAGACTGGTGCATGGTGTCTGGTTCCCCAAACGAAAAGACAGCAACCTGTCGCTAGCGACCGTCTGTGGAAATGGCACTCCGCTCCACAGCTATACTGTACATCAAGGTAGCAAGAAAGACAACCGGGACAGCCAACCCAGCAGCCTGCCCGTGACCATTCTGGTGATGATCGCCGTTCGCCGATTACATCTCCGGCGGCAGCGACTCGATCTGCCTGGCGGTAAAGACGGGACCTTCCTTGCAGACGTAGACCGGGCCGACGTTGCAGCGGCCGCACTTGCCCAGGCCGCACTTCATACGGTTCTCGAGGGTGGTATAGACACCCTCGGGCTTGTAGCCCAGTTTCTGGAGGCTGGCCAGGGTGTACTTGATCATGACCGGCGGGCCGCACAGGACGGCCACACGGTTGGCCGTCGGCGGCTTGACCGCCTCGACGAGCTGGGGCACGAAGCCGGTGTAGCGGCGGTGCTCCGGATCCAGCGTGGTGGCGCCCGGATCCTTCATATTGATCGGCCACCAGCCCTCCTCCGCCGCCTCTGAGCTGAGGCCCTTGCGGTCTGCTTCCACTCTCCAGTCCACGCACAGCCAGAGCTTCACGTCCGGGCGCTGCTCCCACTCGGTGAGTTCGTCCTTGTAGACGTGATCGGACCAGGTACGGGCGCCGTAGATGATGATGATGTCGCCGTAGTCCTCGCGGCGATCGAGGCAGTACTGGATGACGCTGCGCATCGGCGGCAGCGCAATACCTCCGGCAATGAACAGCAGATCTCGCCCCTTCCAGCTCTCCACCGGGAAGGAGTTGCCGTACGGGCCGCGGAAGCCCATCACGTCGCCCACATCCAGGCGGCGCAGTGCCTTGGTCACGCGGCCGGCCTGACGGAACGTGCACTCGATGTAGCCTTTGCGTGTGCTGGCGCTGGCGATACAGAATGTGGATTCGCCCTCACCCAGCGCGCTGTACAGGCCGAACTGGCCCACGCGGAACTTGAACCGCTCCCCTTCAGAGGGATCGACGAACTCCAACCGCAACGTGCGCACGTCGGGCGTCTCGTCACGCAGAGCGGCCACCTTCATCAGATAGGGCCGGTAGATGTTGGAAGGTGATAGTGCGGCGTCCGGTCTGGCCGAGTCCACCGGCAGCGCGAACCGCCCCGCCAGATCCGGTTCAACGCAAACCGGCCCGTCGGACTCCGGCGCCGCCTTTCCGTTTTTCGACAGCGCCTCCAGGTCGGCGAGCAGATCCATGCCGCCCGGGCACAGCCGCAAGCACCGCCCGCACCCCGTGCACAGCGCGTGACCGAACTTCTCGGGGAAGTAGCGGAACTTATGCGACAGCCGCTGGCGCCAGCGCGAGCCCTGGTCCGGGCGTGGATTGTGACCCGAGGTGTGCAGCGTAAACAGCGGAAACGCGCAGGCATCCCAGTTCTTCTGGCGAATCCCCTCGCAGCCGGTCATCTCGTCCTGAAGGTCGAAGCAGTGGCAGGTCGGGCAGACGAACGCACAGGTCCCACAAGCCACGCACGAGCGGGCGGCGCGTTCCCACAGCGGATCGCCGAATCGTCGAGTGAGCGCCTGCCGCACGTCCTCCACCTCGAAACGCCGGGGCACCGCCTGGCGGGCCGCTTCTCGGAGTCCACGGACTTCGGCGGGCTGTGCCGCCACGAGGTTGCGCTGCGCTTCGGGGATGCCCGCCAGCAGCTCTCGGCCGGCATCCGTGTGCGCCTCCGCCAGGAACGTGCCGTCGGAGAGCTCAGTCAGGAGTACGTCGCCCCAGCCGTCTCCGGCGGGATCGATACCCACCGATGTGCAGAAGCAGGCAGAGTCAACCGGCGCCTGACAAGCGAGCACCACGAAGGCCAGCTTCTTGAGGCGCTCTTCGAAAAACGGATCGTGATAGTCCCAGCCGAACAGCGGGGCCAGCACTTCCGGAGCGGCCGCATCGCACGGCCGGGCGCCGAAAACGACGACCGCCGGAAACTCCGTCGCCGCATCCTCGACAGTGAACTCCCGGCCGTCGCGGCGGATGCGCAGCACCGTCTCGCTGCGTGGGAACCAGGCGTCCTTCGGGCTGTGCTGGGGCAAACCCTTTCCGAGCCCGGTGGGCAGAGGCGCCTCAGGACTGAGTAGTCGGTACTCCACCTTCTCTCCATGGGTCACGGGAGCCACAACCCGTGAGCCGGCGGACAGGAGCAGCGCGGGCCACTGCTCCACGAACTGCCGCGTCAATACCAGGCGGACAGCGGGTTCAGATGGTGTATCCGTCAAGCCAGTGACTGCTGTACTCATCGTTCACCTACAAGATGTAATCCTGGCGATCGCTGGTGCGGAAGTCCGATTGCAGGGGCGGCACATCGGAGGCCAATCCGGCACGGTAGTCAAAGTTGTTCAACGCGGAGCGGGCCATGGCCGCACTCAGCAGGTTCAGGGGGATATCGGCCGGGCAGGCGGCCGCACAGGCGCCGCAGCCGATGCACCGACCGGCCAGATGGAATGCCCGAATCACGTTCCAGGAGAGCGTCCCCGGGCCATCCGCGGCCGTCGGGAACCATTGCGGCTGGTTCTTGTCCGCGAAACAGGTCTCGCAGTTGCACATCGGGCAGGAGCCGCGGCACGCGTAGCACTTCAGGCAGCGGGAGAACTGCTCTTTCCAGAAGGCCCACCGCTCTCCCGGCAGGCGCGACATCAATTCGTCCAGGGCGGCGAACGTATCCTCGGAGAAGCCCGGTGGCCGATCGGGCGAGAGCGCCTTGATCGGGCCCTCCATGAGCAGTTCGGTCGCCTTGGCGAGATCCATCATTCCCAGGAACTTGCCAGAGGCATCCACGAGGAACAGCACGACCTGGTCCGCGGCCAACTGGCACTCCTGGACCAGCACGTTCAAGGCCATGACTTCGGCGCTGCGTGCGACGATCCCCATCGGCGTGAGCGCCCGGAGCTTGCCGTTCTTCATCATGCGGGCCAGGTTGCCCCCGCCGTCGCCGGGCAGGATCAGCGAGGCTACCTCCTCAATGTCTGTGATCCACGTCGGGCGAGGCCGCCCCAGCGTGGCGCTGCGGGTCCAGCCGACCAGCGACTTGATCTTTTCGGCTTTGAAGGCGTCGCCCACCGCAGAGAGAAGCTCCGGACAGACCGGGGTTTGACTACCACTGCTGCCGTTGCCATTGCTGCCATTTGCTGCGGTCTTCACAGCCCCGCCGGCCGGCGATGCGATCGCCGGCTCGTGATCGGAGGCGACTTCGTGCAGCATGCGGTACGGGCCCTTGCTGCGGATCTTGTCGGTGAACTCGGTAATGATCTTCACCCACTTGGCACCCTCGGCCGCCGAAACCCAGGCCAGTTCCAGCCGGTCGAGCTCAAACCCAATCACGTCCAGCAGGTCGCGAAGCAGCGTCCAGCGCCGCCGGGCGCGGTAATTGCCGGCCGTGTAGTGGCAGTCGCCCGGATGGCAGCCGCTGACCACCACGCCGTCAGCCCCCTGGAGAAACGCCCGCAACACGAAGCTGAAATCAATACGCCCGGTGCACGGCAGCATGATCGGCCGGACGTTCGCCGGATAGGTCATCCGGCTCGTGCCGGCCAGGTCCGCCCCGGCATAGGTGCACCACTTACACACGAACGCCACAATGCGCGGCTCAAACGTGCCAACGGGATCGCCCGTGCCAGTACCGGAATCTCGTTCGGTGGTCGGCGATCTCCCTGTAGTTAGTTCTTTCCCGGCGCTCGGCTCTTTCCCGGCGCTCGGCTCTTTCCCGGCGCTAGGCTCTTTCCCGGCGACCGATTCGTTCCTGGTGGTCGCGACGCTCATGAACAGCCTCCTCCCCGGCAACGCATCACCATCGGCTCAAAGCAGAGCCCTGTCGTCGATAAGCCCCGGAGGGGCGCCAGATGGTAGCCCGGGGCGTAAGCCCCGGGGCCACGCGACCAGCGCCGTCCCCATGAGCCCCGGAGGGGCGCCAGATGGTAGCCCGGGGCGTAAGCCCCGGGATCGGACGACGGACGTTGCCCACATGAGCCCCGTAGGGGCGATAGACCGTAGTCCGGGGCATGAGCCCCGGGAGGGGTCGACCACGATCGCCGACGTGAGCCCCGTAGGGGCGACAGATGGTAGCCCGGGGCGTGAGCCCCGGGTCTCGGAGCCGCACCCGACCAGCCTGAGCCCCGTAGGGGCGACAGAAAACCCGCCTCAATCCCAGATGTATCGTTCGTCATATTCAATCTCATGGCGCTTCAAGAACGCGATGAACTCCTCTTGGAATGTGACCTTTCGATGATGCTCTTCCTGGTTGGCGATATAAACCTTCACGTCTTCTTTCATCGACCTGCTCACGCTGAATGCGCCGTAGCCGGTCTGCCATGCGAATTTCGCACGCGCCGTCCATTGTTTGTGGATCCATCCCGACGAATTCGACTTCACCTTCCCCACGAAATCCGCCACCGAGATCGTCGGCGTCATGACCACGAGCATATGCACATGGTCGATCGGCCCGTTGATCAGAAGGGGCGTGCCCCCGAGCTGATTAACGATTCCTCCCATGTACGGGAACAGGCGCTCGCGCAGTTCCCCGTCGATAAACGGGTGACGATCCTTCGTGCTGAAGATGATGTGCGTAAGCAGGTTCGTGTACGTGTGGGCCATTTCTGTCGCCCCTACGGGGCTCTCCCGACGTTTTCGCCTGTTCGCAATCCCGGGGTTTACACCCCGGGCTAACATCTACCGCCCCTACGGGGCTCTCCCGACGTTCTTGCCTATTCCACATCCCGGGGTTTACACCCCGGGCTAACATCTGTCGCCCCTACGGGGCTAATCTCTGTCGCCCCTACAGGGCTAATCTCTTTCGCCTCTACGGGGCTCCGGACCTGGACGTCGTGGCGTCCGTCGTCCCGGGGCTCACGCCCCGGGCTACCTTCTACCGCCCCTCCGGGGCTCATCTCAGTCGCCTCTCAGGGGCTCATCTCAGTCGCCTCTCAGGGGCTCATCCCGATCGCCCGTCCGGGGCTCATATCGATCGCTTCTCCGGGGCTCATCTTGATCGCCTCCTACGACTAGGGCGGCGACATCTTTCGCCAACACCCGGGCAACCTGCTTCACCCCATGGGGCTGACGTCTGTGGCCACGACGAAACCTTACACCTCCGCCAGCGATGCCAGCGAGGCGAACACCTGCTCGTCGGTGAAACCCTGCAGGTCGATAGACTTGCTGCGGCATAGAGACACGCACGTGCCGCAGCCCTGGCAGAGGCCAGGATTTACCCGGGCTACCGTCTTGACCAGTTCGAGCCGACGGCCACGGATCTCTTCGCGCTCGATCGCCTTGTAGGGACAGCCGGCCTCGCAGGTGAAACATCCGATGCAGCTCGAGTACACCGGCGGCGCCTGACGGTTGACGCGGGCCACCACCGGGTCGCGCTGCAGCTCCTCGGCCGTGAACAGACCCAGGATCTTGGCGGCCACCCCGGAAGCGGCTGCGACCGACTCGGGGATGTCCTTGGGCCCCTGGCAGGCGCCGGCCAGGTAGATGCCGGCCGTGTTCGTCTCGACGGGACGCAGCTTGGGATGAGCCTCACTCAGCCAGCCGTCTGCGTCATAGCCGATGCCCAACCGCTGAGCCAGCGACTTGACGTCAGCCTGCGGCACGGCCGCCGAGGCCAGCACCACCATATCCGCGTTGATGTCGATCCGCTCACCCCCACTGAGCGTGTCGGCCGCCTGGACCACGAGGTGCCCGTCCTCAGCATAGACGCGTGCGGCCCGCGAACGGATATACGTCACGCCATCACTCTCGACCGCGCGACGGTAGAACTCGTCGTAGCCCTTGCCCGGCGTACGCACATCCATACACAAGACGAAGGCCTTGCCGCCGTGCACCTTATGCTTGTAGAGCATGGCATGCTTGGCGGTATACATGCAGCAGATCTTGCTGCAATACTGCTTGTGCTGGGCGGGATCGCGCGAGCCGGCACACTGAACGAAGACAATCGTCTGCGGCTCCTTGCCATCCGACGGCCGGCGGATTTCGCCCCCGGTGGGACCGGACGCCGACGCCAGCCGCTCGAACTGCAACCCGTTCAGCACGTCCGGGTGATCCCCCTCCGCGTAGGCAGGGAAAGCTTCCTTCCCAAGCACCTGGAAGCCGGTGGCCGCCACGATAGCACCCACCTTCTCCGTGATGAACTCGTCCTGCTGCTCGTAATCAATTGCCCCCGTCGGACACACCTTCTGGCAGACGCCGCACTTGCCGGTCTTGAACCGGGTGCAGTGCTCCTTATCCACGACCGGCTTGTTGGGCACGGCCTGGGCGAAGGGTACG
>BTUC01000010.1:24308-39378 GCA_045863575.1 Phycisphaerae bacterium | reverse complement strand
CCACGATAACCGCCACCTTGGCCATGGCTCGCTCCCTCGCGCTCAACCTGATTCGCCTGTCTGCCCGTTGCTCCGGCCAGAGTCTTACCATAGCACACCATCATGCCGAGGCAAGCCAGGGGGGGCTTTGCGGCGGCAGGCTTCCGAAGGAGGGCCACCTGGGCCCTGTTCAGTCGATGCCGCGGCGGAAGTCATCCCAGGCCAGGAACGCCCGTTGTAGCGTGATCCGACAGAGGGCAGATGAAGCGGTCGAAGCGGCGGTCGGGCGGGAGGGGGAGGCTGTTTCAGGACAGGCTGGCGCCTCGCTCCACGGCATCGAACGGACGCCGGAGGTCCGGGGGTTGGCAGGCCGCCAACCCGGCGCCGGGTCGGGTGCGGATGAACTCGATGGCTGCATCGGTGCTCAGTGGCTGCGAGAAGAGGAAGCCCTGCCCGTAGTCGCAGTCGAGCGACTGGAGCTGAACGAGTTGGGCGGGCAGTTCGATGCCTTCGGCGACCACCCGCATGCCCAGGTTGTGGGCCAGGGTGATGACCGCCTGGACAATGGCCGTGTATTCCACGTTGAGCCCGGCGGCGCTCTGGCCCATGTTGCCGATGAACGCCCGGTCGATTTTCAGGATGTCCACGGGGAACCGGTGCAGGCAGCTCAGGGAGGAATGACCGGTGCCGAAATCATCCATGGCCAGGCGCAGACCCAGCTTCTTGAGCTCCCGGAGCACCGGTGTGAAGACCTCGGCATGCTCCATGATGGTGCTTTCTGTAACCTCCAAAATAAGGTTTTCCGGCGGCAGGCCGCTACGGCTGAGAATGTCGGCGACGTCTGAAATCAGGTCCTCGGCAGCGAGTTGCCGCTTGGACAGGTTGACGCCGATGGAAGGGGGGCGCCCGGACGGCGCCAGGGCGATCGCCTGCCGGATCCACGAGCAGGAATCGGTGAGGATTTTCCGCCCGATGGGCACGATAAGGCCCGTCTCCTCGGCCACGGCGATGAATTCGTCCGGTGAAATGGCTCCGTGCTGCGGATGGGTCCAGCGCGCCAGGGCCTCAAAGCCCTCGATCTCGCCGCTGTCCAGAGCGATGAGCGGTTGATACATGACGTAAAGCTCGCGGTTGTCCACCGCTTTTCGCAGCTCGCGCTCGAGTTCCAGCCGGCGTACGGCCTGCGCGTGCATTTGCCGGTCAAACACCACGTGACGGGCCCGGCCCGCGCCCTTGGCACGGTACATGGCCGTATCCGCGTCCCGCAGTAGTGCCTGCGGTGTCTCGTGGCCGGCCTCGCTGAGCACGATGCCGATGCTGGCCGAGACCTGAGCCTCGTGGCCCTGGAGACTGAATGGCGCGGCCACCCGGTGTTGAAGTCGATCGGCGATGATCGAAGCTTCCCCGGCCGAGCCCACCCCCTCGACGACGACGACAAACTCGTCACCCCCCAGCCGGGCGACCATTTGGCCCGTGCTGGTCGGCGGGACCACGATTTCGTCCTGCATGCAGCTCTGGAGCCGCCGACCGATGGCGATGAGCAGTTGATCGCCGATATGATGCCCCAGGCTGTCGTTGATCACCTTGAGCCGGTCGAAATCCAGGAACATGACCGCAAACGGCGCGGCGGGACGGTCGCGCCTTCGGCTGATCAGACCCTGAAGATGCTCCTGGAGCATGGCCCGGTTGGGCAGGCCGGTCAAGGCGTCCTTCAGGGCCGCGTTCCGCAGGTGTTCGTCCATCCGCTTGCGGTCGGTGATGTCGCGAACAAAGGCGCAGTGGTATTCACCGCCTTCAAATTCTACGGGGTTAACCGCGATCTCCACGGGAATCAGTCTACCGTCGTGAGCCAGGTGGCAGGATTCGAAGGTGGCCATGCCCTGCCGGCTGATTCGCTCCCAATGTGCGGGCCACTCGGCCGCGCTGAAGTTCGGATCGATGTCGCTCACGCTCATGCTCAACAGCTCGTCTCGGGAGTAGCCGAGCATGCGGCAGGCGGCGTCATTGACGTAGGTGAGGCGGGCGTCGGGGGCGACCCAGAAGACCGCGTCAGCGGCTCGATCGACGGCAAACTGCGTGATCCGCAGCCGTTCCTGCGACTCACACAGCGCCTCCAGGGCGGCCTGAAGGTTGTTGTCCAGCGAAGAGAGTTCGTCCGTGTCCGGGTCCGCAGGGACCCGCATCAGGTCGCAGGACGCTCCGAGATTGCTCGCTCGGCGGCTCAACGAACGGATACGGACAAGCAGCAGCTTCTCGAGTACGCCCAGGGCGACGAGCCCACACAGCAGACCCACGACTGCGGCCGTCCCGGACAGGTACCTCAGACAGGCGAGCCCCTGCTGGTAGATGACCCGCGGCAGCTCGACGCGGAGAAGCCGCACCGGCCGCCCATTGTGGTCGGATAGCAGGAAGTAGCCTTCTATCGATTCCGCACCCCGGGCGCGGATGAAGCTGGCGCCATCAGGCGCGCCGTGCAAGGCACGGGCGGCCTCCTGCCAATTGGGCGGTGGGGGGCTGGATTGGGGCTGGGCGGTGATCCGCACGTGAATCTGATCGTACAATCGGCTCAACTGCTCGTCGTCCAGATGGGACCACGCTGGCAGCGGAGCGTCTTGCTCGGTGAAATACTTGAGGATGGTGCTGCGTGCCCGCTGGACGTGCTGTTCAACGTCCGCATGCTCGAGCCGCTCGAAGCCACGCAGCAGGATATAGGACGAAGCCACGTGCAGCGCACCGGTCAGTACCGCGACGGTTATCGCGGTGACGGCCAGGGTTCGCGTGCGCAGCTTCATCGGGCGTGCCTCCTTCCAGGGACGGGACAGACCCTCGAAGAGCGGCTCGATGCTGCACAGGCCCATTCAGTTGTCGTGCATGCGCAAAAAATGCGATCTCCCCTTCAATCCCCGACCGATTGAGGCGGATCGTCCGGTTCTGTTTCGGTACACGCGACTGATCAGTTGAAGAGTTGCAGCCGAAATGCGCGGGGCCGACTGGTGGATCAGAGATGCCCGCATCCTGGATCGGCGGGGTGGTTGGGGCCGCTGACGCAACGCTGAAAGATGCCGAAGTCGTTCTGATCGACGTCCGAGTCCATGTCCAGGCGGCAAGGCTGGCAGGAGGGATCTGTCTGGGGCATACCACCACCCGTCAGGCAGACCTGGAATCGACCGAAGTCCTCCTGGTCGACATCTCCGTCCCGGTCAATATCGCCCGGTATCGGGGGCGGGCAGCCGTACGCGTCGACCACGATGTTGGGAATGGTCTGGGCGCACCGGTCACAAAGCTCGGGAACACCGTCCCCGTCTGAGTCGGGAAGCAGGGTCAGGCCGCAGGGGTCCACGGCAGCCGGATCCTCCAGGAAGGTCCGGTAATCGGCCAGCCAGGCGAAGTAATCCGCGCAGTCGATTTCGCCGTCTCCGTTGTATTCCGCGGCCGGGTGGTAGGAGGGGTTACCCCAGGCGGTGCCGAACGCCGCACTGATCAGCGTGCAATCGGTGGCATCCGGCTGGCCGTCCCCATTGATGTCCACCTTCAGGCCGGGGGTTGTCAGCATCGATCGCGGCTCGGTGCGGAAGCGCGTTCCAAACGCGTCTCGCACCTGAAAGGTCCAGACGTATTGCGTCTCGGGAGGCAAGTAGCCGGTACTGAAATCGGGAGGAGTCTCAAAAGTCGCCACGAGGCTGAGGCTATCGTTCGCGGGACCCAGAAGAAGGTCATAGCTGACTGCGTTTTCGCTGGAGCTACAGCTCAGGCTGGCGCCGGTGGCGCTTATCACCTGCCCATCCGCGGGACCCAGCAGCGTGACGGGTTGGGGCAAGCGACCCGGGTAAGCGGCAGGGTTGTAGGCCTCCAGGTGACCGCGGCCTTCCTCGTCATCGGTGATCCATTTGAAGTGATACGGCGAAGTGGGCAGGCCGGCCACGCCATACTGGCCGCCGTGCCCCAGCACCGACGTAAACACACCGCCGACAAGCCCATGATTATAGATATCGCTGGTGAACAGTTCCGGGTATATGGAAGAGTAGTACCAGGAAATCGGTGTTCCGTGGTTGCCGATGAAGTGGATGTTGACTGCCCGGGACCGGAAGTTCGCATATCCTGCGTTGGCAGCGTAGAGATTCTCGACCCAGGCCGGTTCGTCGCCGACCGGGTTCTCAACGAATTGTCGGATCGACTCCGTGTAATCCCGGCAGGCGCCGTCCAATAAGGCGACCTTGTTGACCGCGTAACGCGCGTCCTGATATGCCGTATTGATGCGGATGGCCGCGTCGATGGCGGGCTGTCCGCCGGTGCTGAATCCGGCAGTCTCCACCGGCCGGTCGTAGTCCGGAGCGGCTGCCGAGAGCAGCGTAATCAACAGATCTCCGCAAAGGGCATAGGGCGGTGCATAACCGGGCGAAGAAAAAATATTGGCCCGGGCGCGCCATTCGGAATTGGAGTACCAGCTTCCCCCGCCGGTATTGCAGTTACCGCCGCCGAAGTACACAAACGTTGGCTTGTCCGCATCAAAGGGTGGATTGTCGAGTTGGAGTCTGATATTGGCTGGGATCGCCGGGACGACGGTCAGCTTGATTTCGTCCGGAGCGCTGCTGGCCTCGCCGTCACCAACGACGAGTTGGAGCACCACCGTCTGGACCACACCGAGCGGAGAAGCCGTAACCGACGGCGCGGCCGTTTCCGCTCCGACGAGGCTGATAGCTGGACCCGAAACCTGTGTCCAGGCATAAGTTTCAATGGCGTCGCCTTCATCCGGGTCATAGGAAGCTGCGCCGTCGAGGACCAGTGCAGAGCCACCCAGGTAGCGGTCGGGCCCGGCATCTGCGACCGGGGGCTGGTTGGCCCCGGCCTGAGCGCCGACGGCCATCAGGATCAACACCGAGCACAAGATCATCGCGAGCCGGTCTGTACGGCTGCCGTCGGGCACAGAACCACGCGAAGAGGGCACACCAGACATGGTCGTCTCCCTTTCTGAACGCGTCGGTGGCCGCGGTATCCCCAGGGGGCCCAAACCAGGATGCCCGGCCGCGCTCGGGTCGCAGGACCACATTCCTATAGACTCGCTGAGGGGATAATTGTTAACCAGAATTCAGGCTGGCCCTGTCCGGTTGCGGTGTATGTCATTCTACGCCATGGACAAACCGCGCCCGTAGCCGCACAATGCCCCGCATTGTGTCACCCACGCGTTTCTTGAGAATGGTTTGAACCCCGCCCGCCCGAAGGTGGGCACAACATGCAGGAGCCTGCTGCGATGTCTAGAAGAGCTACCCGTCGGTCCTTCCTGAAACGTGCCGCGGCCGCCTCGGCGGGCGCTGTCGGTTTCCCCTACATCGTGCCGTCCTCCGCCCTGGGCCTGGCGGACAGCGTCGCACCGAGCAACCGGATCGTCATGGGCACCATCGGTACGGGCGGTCAGGGCCGCGGCAACATGCTCCGGTTAATGAACTTCCCGGAGGTTCAGATGGTGGCCGTCTGCGACGTGGACAAGAGCCACCGCGAGCAGGCGCGTGAGGAAGTCAACCGCAAGAGTAGCGACTCCGACTGCAAGGCATTCAACGACTTCCGCGAGCTGCTGGCCATCAAGGATATCGATGCGGTGATCGTTGGCACGCCAGACCACTGGCACGCGCTGGCCAGCGTTGCAGCCCTCGATGCTGGTAAGGACGTTTACTGCGAGAAGCCGCTGGCCAACTCGGTGGGGGAAGGCCGTGCCATCGCTGAAGCGGCAAAGCGCAACCAGCGGATTCTGCAGACCGGCAGCCAGGAGCGTTCCGGCCAAGCCCGGAAGAACTGCGAGTTCGTTCTCAACGGCCGGATCGGCAAAGTGCATACCATCGAGATTAATTTGCCCTGCGACGACGGCCACCACCGGCAGATCCTGGAGATGAACAAGCAGGAACACCCGGAGATGCCCATCCCGAAAGGTTTCGACTACGACTTCTGGCTCGGCCATACGCCCGAAGTGCCGTACACCGAGAAACGCTGCCACTTCTTCTGGCGGTTCAACCTGGCATACGGCGGCGGCGAAATGACCGATCGTGGCGCCCACGTGATCGACATCGCGCAACTGGGCAACGCCACCGACGATACCGGGCCGATCGAGTACCGGGCCCGTGGCAAGCGTTCCGAAAAAGCGCTGTTCAACGCCTTCATGGAGTACGAGTTCGAGAACCTGTATGCCAACGGGGTGCGCATGATCGGCCGCAGTGCCGGCCAGCGCGGCGTCAAATTCATCGGCGATGAGGGGTGGCTGTTCATCAAGATCCACGGCGGAGGCGCAGACGCCAGCAAGCCCTCCATCCTGGAGCCGCTGCCGGACGATGCACCCGTCCAGCTCGGTCGTACGCCCAGTCATCACCATAACTTCATCGAAGCGGTGAAGAGCCGCCGGCAGCCGTTTGCCCATGCCGAGATCGGTCATCGGACGGCCAGCATCTGCCATCTGAATAATATCGCCATGATCACCGGCCGGCCGTTCAAGTACGATCCGGTCAAGGAACGAATTCTGGACGACAACGAGGCCGATGCGCTGCTCACGCCAAAGATGCGCAGCCCCTGGCATCTCTGATCCTTTGCGGGGATTGCCTCTCCGCCTTTCGGCTGCTTCGATGCCCAGACGAGTGGCCTGACTCGCCGCCCCAATGGCGGGTCAGGCCGCCTTTGATTGGTCTGGGTGATGGTCCTGGCTCGACACTTGTGCTGCCGGGTCTACTCTCGTCGTGGGGCCATCTTCCAGGATATCGAAAAGTCGCTTCCCGCGTCGGTCTCAAATCGATCGAGCGTTGGCGAGTAGGTCTGAATCCGGATCTCACCGTCCGCGGGCAGGAAGCGGATGAGCCGCAGCCAGCCGTCTCCGCCGTTCCTCCGGTCCTGATAGTCGGCCAGCATCTCCAGCACGTCACCGCCCGACTCGTTCCTCGAGACTCCGTGATATTCCTCAACGCTGGCGATGTGGCCGCAGAGAACCATGATGATTTTTGGGTGGCGACGAATGAGCTTCTCCCAGATCTGCTGGGCCGAGTTGCCGTCCTTGCGGCTCTCACACTTCTTCAGCCGGTGATCGCCGGCATCGCCGCGCAGGTAGGCATGCAGTGAGACGATCGCCTGACAATTGGGATGTCGCTCAAGGATGTCCTTGGCCCATGCGAGCGCGTCATCCGGAGCGTCCAACTCCAGGTGGAGAACCACGAAATCAGCCCCTCCAGCGGAGAATAAATGGCAGCTGTTCAGGCGGTTGGGGGAGGCACCGCCGTACCACGGGCGTCCAGTGAATCGCCGCTCGGGATCGAAGTACTGAAGGTACATGGTGGCTACACCATTCCGGTCTCCTCCGTCAGTGTCGTAGTCATGGTTGCCGATGGCGACACCGTAGGGAACCACGCCATCGAGAATGCTCATGGCCTCATCAGCCACGCGCCATTCCTCGGGCTTGCGGCTGTGGTTCTGGACCAGATCGCCGACGTGGGTCACGAAAACGATGTTCTCCCGGTCGCGGTTGTCCCTGATCCAGTTCGTCTGGGCCTTGAACAGGTCCGGTCGTTTTTCGCTGTATTCCTGTGTATCTGGGATCATGACCACGGTAAACGGACGCTGCCGGTCCGCGCTGCCGCCGGGCCGCATGCAGGCACCACCCGCCAGCGTCAGCAGCACGAGAAACAGCCGAACGTATCCGGTGAACAAGGTGTAGACACGGCAGCAGCGGGCGTCGGCGGTCACGCTCATACTTTCCTCCCAGTCGAGATTTCCAAGCACCGGCACATGAAGCCGGTGCGGAGGAAGAATACGTCATCGAGCCGCGCTGCTCAAGGCGGGTCGGAGAACCAGATGATCGGCGTACTCATTCCGCACAGTCCGCCGCCGCCGGCACGCCTTCTCCGCTGAAACATCGCTGGAACACGCCGTAGTCGTCCTGATCGACGTCGTTGTCCCCGTCGAAATCGAACGACGCGCATCCGGAAGACGGGGGTCCCAGCGCGGGCCCGGTGATGCAGTCCACGAAGACCACCAGGTCGTCGCTGTCGACGTCCCCGTCACCGTCGGTATCCGGTGGCTCGATGGGATCGAGCGGGAGCGGATCCTCGCCGTCCAGCAGGCCATCGCCGTCGGTGTCGGGATTGCGCGGATGGGTCCCGAGGATGAGTTCCTGCCGGTCGGTGAGGCCATCACCGTCGCTATCCGGATTGAACGGGTTGGTTCCGAACTGTAATTCGTTGATGTCGGGCAGGCCGTCATCGTCATCGTCGGGATCGACATTGTTGGGCTGGCCGTCGTTATCGAAGTCGCCGAACGGATCGTAATCGATCGTTTCCAGCAGGGGCTCCGACTCGTTGCCATCCCCGTCACGGTATTGAACGTAGACCTTGCGCACGCCGGGAAGGTTCGTCGGCCCCGACAGAGTCCAGGCGACGGGCACGCCGGGCAACGCCAGATACGGTTGGTTGGTCAACGGCACGTTGGCCGCGCGGTACTCCTTGGGGGGGCTGCCGAGCGGATGACCCGTGTGGTCCAGCTTGAGTGTCACCCCCAGGCGGTCTGTCTTCGCCGCCTGGTTGTTGAGCATCGCCCAGGCGTCCGGTGGGATCGGCTGGTTTCTGGCGGTTCCGGTGACGATCGGGGACAGGCAGGAGAGTGCTCCGTTGACCCCCAGGGCCTGGAATTGATACTCGTACTTGGCGCCGTCGGGCAGACCCTGGTCGTAATAGGGCGGCTTGAACCCGGCGAGTGGCAAACGCTCCAGAAGCTGGAAATTGGTCGCGCCGGCCGGGCGCCGGAAGATCAGCATCTCCTTGTAGCTGGGGTGAATCGGGAAGCGCAGGAGCAGCGCGTTGGCCTGCAACTGTCGGGGATCCTCGTGGCCGACGCGAGTGACGACCTCGACGTCGACCGGGCAGGGCAGATCGTCATCAGACGGCTCGAGCGGGCAGCGGCCAGCAGCCACCTCCGACCCGTCCGATTCTCCGCCGCCATCCGTATCGTCATCAAAGGGATGCGTACCATTCTTGAACTCTTCGGCGTGTGTCAGGCCATCGCCGTCCGGATCCTTGTCGGCGTCGTCCAGATGCGGGTCGGTACCGTAGTAAACCTCCCATGTATCCGGCAGACCGTCCTGGTCGCGGTCACGGCCGTCATCGAAGATGTGGAACGCGCCGTTCACCAGGCGGGTAAACTTGCCGACCAACGGCGATTCGCCGCGCATCTCGACGCTGACCTGGTAGGTTCCAGGTTTGCCCCGGCCGGCTGGCGGGTTCTTGGGGTCGTCGTTCACCACGCCGCTACGATCACCCGCCTGCGAGGTATCCGTGAAGATGGCGCCGTACACGCCGTCATTCGGCTCACCGTCGTTCTGGGTGCCGTCATCGCGCAGCGTGAGCGGGCCGCACGCGAAGGTTCCGTCCGGCCGTCGGACGCGAAGCTCCGATTCGGCGCCCAGCACCGGTCCGCGGGCGTCAGTGAGTACCGCCAGAATGGTAACCGGTACTCCCCGCTCGAACGGACTGTCGGGTTCGTTCAGCAGGCCGCCGGTATTGACCTGTGCGAATTGCAGCAGGATCTTCGCACCGAACTGCTGCTTGCCTAGAAGACCGACGATGTAGCCGGTCTCGGCGTCGGCATCGAACCGGACGTGCCAACGACCCCTCTGCATCTTGTCATGGATGTGCCAGACGGCGTGCGTGTCGTCCGGGTAAAGCGTGGCGTCGGCGGGGCCGACGGCGTTGCCCTGGGCATCGGTCAGCTTCAGGCTGCTCAGGGCATTTGGACTGGCCCAGTTGACGAAGAGCGTGCCCTGCGTGATCCCCTCCTCGAGCACGTCAACAGGGACGGCGTACGCGCGACCGGCTTCCGCGACGGCCGAGTGGAAAAAGAGCCGCTCGAGGTCACGCGCTCGCTGCAGCCCGCGCATGTAGGCCTCGGCCAGATCGTTGGCCATCGATGAGTTAGCCGGTGCGTTGGATTTCGCCGGCTGGGCACCGGCGGCCGCCGCACTATCGGTCACGTCCACGTAGCTGTAGTCCCCACCCGTCTCGGCGGCGATGCTCTGCATGAGCGCCTGGTTTGATTCGGGGCCGAAGGCGATGGCGTTGACCACTGTGTCACCCGAGACGAGCCGGCTGGACGCGCTCAGGCACGGAACACTGCTGGCCCACCAGCGGGCCTCGTTCTCATCGCCGTCGGAGAGCAGGACGATGGAATGGATATCAACGGCCGTGGGGAACAGATCGAGCTGATCCTGCGCCTTCCACAGACCGTCGCCGATGCTGGTCCAACCGGTCGGGCTGAGATTGCCGATCTTGGTTCGGGCGGCCGAGCGCTTCCCGGCCGTGGCCGTGTCGAGCGACTCCAGAAGGGTGGCGTCGTCGTCGCAGTCCGTGGTGTTGCCGTCAAAGGCGACCACGCCCACGCGGTCCGTGTCCGAAACCGCATCGACATAGAGGCTGGCGGCATTCTTGGCCGCGTCCAGCTTGGGACTGTCGCCCGGAAGGGCCATGCTTCCGGAACGGTCGATGACGATCATGTGGTCGATCTTGAGATCGGCATAGAGTACCGCGTTTTTGGCAGTTTCGGTGATGCCGGCGCCTTCGCACAGCGAGATATCCAGATCGTAGAGCCCGTCTGCGGCCTGGTCGGGCGCCTGGATCACCAGCCAGTACTCGTTCCCGATGTAAGAAGCGGATATGACGTCCGCGTCGATGCTGTTGACCCGCGCGCTGAAATCCTCGCGGCGCAGCCCTTTGACCGATCGCGGCCCGACGCCGGGCGGTTTGAGCGCGTCAGGCCCTTCGACGAGGACGCGGGCGATAAACCGGCCGGGCTCCGCGGCCGGACCCGCATACGCCAGTTGGCTGGTGGTAGGTCGCACGATGTTGAGGCGCAAGGTGCCGGCGTCGAAGGTATAGCTGAAATCGCTGTCCTTGCTCAGACCGACCACGATGGCCGCGAGCCGATTGATCGGATCCGTGGGCGAATTCACGAAGGTTCTTCCGTAATCTCGGCCGACACCCCTCGAGAGGATCGTCGCCCGACCATCCGGCGTGATGCCGACCAGGGCCCAGGCGATCGGCTCGTCCGCCTCGCCCAGGAAGCCGACGCCCTGGCACTCGTTGGCGCTGAAGTTGAGCTCGTAGTACTTGGCTGCGTACGTGCTAATCGTGCTGCCACCGTTTTGCGGGAAGCTATTCCACGTATTGGTGCGAGCGACATTGTCGTAGGCCGGGCCGCCGCCGTTGCCGGGCTGCTCGTCGATGAACAGATACCGGTTGCTGTTGGGCAGGGCGGATACGTCGTACTCGCGCGTGTAGGTGCAGATGGCGAAATCGTGGAAGATCTTGTCCAGCGAGCCACCGCCGGCTGCGGTGATCGTCTGGCGCAGGGCGGTCAGCGAATCAGTCGACTTGTTGGCCTCGATGCGCTCCCAAAAGCGGCGCATGAAGTCGATGCCGCGCTGCGGCTCGGTGGAAACAGTGCCGAGCTGCTCGCAGCAGTAGCTCCAGAACAAGGCGGCCCGGTACGACTGCTCGGTCAGCGAGGTATCCGTCTGGGTCATGAAGTTGCTGATTTCAGCCCACAGCGTGGCGCCGAACGTTGCACTGTCCAGGTCGGCATACAACCGGTCATCCAGGCACCGGGCGGTGCCCTCGGCCACCCACTTGCCGAACCGCGACCCGATATAACCGGTGTCGCAGTCGTCCACCGCGCACATATAGCGGCGCTGAATGGTGTGGAACATCTCATGGTGCAGCGTCTTGCGGATGCGCTCCTCGTCCGCGCAGCGCCGGCCGGGGGCGTCCAGGGTGACGCAGCTCGGGTGGGCGACACCGCCGTCGTCCGAGTCGTAGATGAAGATGTTGTACTCGGGCAGATTGTTTACATACGGATCGCTGAATCCGAAAGAGTTGTAGAGGTCATAGGTGGTTCCCAGCCCGTCGAGGGCGTTCTGGGCCTGGACGGTGGAGAAGTAGTCTCCCGCAACTCCGCAGTCCAGCCACGTATCGGTGGTGTAGTGCACGTCGATATCCAGCGGTCCTTTGGTGAGCTCCAGCGGGCCGTCGTCCAGACCTCCCGGCGAGCACTGGCCGTGCAAGCGGGCCGGGCAGAACGCCAGACACGCGAGGAGGACTGTGGCCAGCAAGGCCGCACGTCCAGCCCGGGTGGACTCACCGGTGAAACCTGCAAGGACACGGTCGCATCCTGGGAGGCGAAGCCCCTGCTGGTGCGTTCCGCTTCTTTGAGGCGAAGTACTCATACCATCTCCTTGTAGAACATCGCGTCCCGATTCAATCATTATCTCCCGGACATGGCCAACATTCGCTCTTCACGGGATGCAGCCTGCCGGCGGCATGCTGTCCTTGCCGCCGTAGCACCGCTGGAGCAGAGCGAAGTCGTCCATGTCTGCATCCGTGTCCCCGTCGAGGTCCTTATCCTCACAACCTGGGCTGAGCAGGATCGCCGGGCCCAGCGCGCAGGCAGCAAAGGCGGCCACATCGTCACCGTCCACGTCGCAGTCCCAATCGAAGTCAGGCTGGATCAGTGCCGTGCACGGCGGCACATCCACCATCAGCGTGACGTTCGTCGGGTTGTAGGTGACCGTGTATTGTCCCGGGCCGGTCACGTGATCGAATGTGCCCTGGACATTCGCTGCAGTCAGGACGACGAACTGCTGGCCGACCTGCGGCAGGAAGCCGCCGAACGGGGAGACGTGAAGCGTTCCGCCCTGGAGGTTGGCCGTCCCGGTGACGATGAACTGGTCATGCTCAGTGCCCGGGTCCAGGCCGCCGAGTTCGATCTCGAGCGCTGCTCCCGCGCCGTGCGTGTAGTTTCCGGCGCAAGTCAACGTGCCGATCGACAGCCCGGGGACCACGCTGCCGCCGCCGTTGTTGATGTTGCCGCCGACAACTCCATTCCCGGTCAGATCGCCGCCCTGAATCTGGTAGATCGCGGCGGTGATCATGTCGATCCCGCCACCGTTGAGAATCGTCGCACCCGCGGTCTGGATGTAGGTCAGGCCGTAGCTGCCGTAGAACTGAATCTCGCCGCTCTGGATCTCCAGCACGCCCGCATTGCGGAAATGCACGTGGATCGGACTGATGCCGCTGCCGGCTGACTTGATCATTGTGCCGTTGTTGTACAACGTCGAGTTCGAGCTGAGACTGAAACGGGCATTGTCGGACTGGAAATCGAGTACTCCGCCGGGCTCGTTGGTGTAATCGGCGTTGCTGAGGCCGATCGCGCCGAGGACCGTGGCATAGGCCGCATTGTCGAAATCCCGGGAGAGGTTGCGCTGGCTGCTGGAGTACTGAACGGTCGAGGCGCCGTTGCAGGTCACTTTGCCACCGGCGAAGAAGCTTCCGACGCCACCCCAGGTGAACGAGTTCGTGAGGGTGATCGGATCATTACCCTCGATGTTACCGTTGATAATCTGCAGGGTTCCGATGTGCACGGGCTGGCCGGTATCGAAGTGCACGCTGGCGCCGTAGCTGCCGCCTCCGATTTGAACGGCATCGAATTCGAGCGTCGGCTCCGGTACCGGCGATTCAAAGCGAAACGTCCCGGTCAGCGCATCGACCCGCCGGCCGTAGCTGGTGACGTTGGCGTTGCTGGTAAACGTGCACGTACCGCCGTCGATCGTCAGCGTGCCCGCAATGTCCACACCACCTTCGAGGGTGGCCGTGGCGCCGAAAAACGTGACGTTTTCCCCGGTCAAGGTTGAGCCGGAGTTGAAGGGAAACGTTCCGTTAAAACTGAGCAGCGTGCCCGGATCGCCCAGAATGCTTCCGTGGTTCTCGCCGCCGAAGTAGAAGTAGATTTCGCCGGTCTGCGCGTGGATCTGGCCCGAGTTGGTCATGCCGGCCAGGGTCGAGCGGCCGGTGCCGGCGGTCTTGGTGATGGTTCCCGCGTTGGTCGACTGGCCGCCGGTCAGGCCCGTGCTGTCGCCCTGCAGGTCGACGGTGCCGGTCGCGAGATTGTTGAACCGACCGGCGCCCGAGGGTGCCACCTGACCGAGGAAGGTCGCGTGCGCGGTGTTGTTGAAGACGCGGGAGAGGTTCCGCTGGCTGCTGGTGGCCTGAATAGTGACGGGGCCGTAACAGGTGACGTCTCCGCCGGCATCGAAACTGCCGCCCCCGCCCCAGGTGAACGCGTTGTTGATCGTGATCGGATCGGCTCCATCAATGTTGCCGCACACCAGGTGAAGCGTGTTCATCACGAACGTTTCGTCGGTGTCGAAGTGCGGACTGCCGCAGTAGATGAACCCTTCGCCGACGATCACGGTTTCAAAGTCGACGGCCGCGGCGGCGGGCGATTCGAAGTGAATCGTCCCCTGTCGCACGTACAGGTCCTGACCATAGCTGGCGATGGTGGCTTCGTCCGTAAATGTCGTGGCGCCACCGCCGTCGACCTTGAGCGTGCCGCTGACGTTCACGGCGCCGCTAATGGTGCTTGTACCGCTCAGCAGATTCAGATCAGCCGCGGTCAGGCTGGAGGCCGTCTGCATGTCGTAGTTTCCCCTCATCCCCAGCACGGTGCCCGGGTCACTGAGAATGTCACCGCTGTGGACACCGCCGTTGTAGAGAATGAACTCGCCCGTCTGGTTGTGGATCAACCCGCTGTTGTCGATTGGAGACTGAATACTGGCGCTGCCGTTGCCGCTCGTGCGTTCGAACGTCCCGTCGACCTCGAAAAGCCCGTTACTTCCGTAAGCAAAAACGGCATTCCCCTGGCCTGTGAGCGTGGAACCGCCCTGGATTCGCAAGGCCGTGGCGTTGTTCAGCTCCATCGAGTTCGTGATCGTGCCGTCACTGCTTCCCACGAGGTAGATATCCTTGCCGTCATAGACTCGCACCAGATCGTCGACGGCCAGACCTCCCTTGGCGAGGATCGCCCCGGCGCCGCGCAGCCAGTACCTCCCGGTGATATTCAGGGCGCCGTCCACCGTGAGGGTATTTGCGTTCGTGATGCGGTTGCCCTCGCGCCCGCCGATGGTCAGGTCTCCTCGTATGAACGACGCCGCCTGAATCGCGAGTTCATGGTTGCTTGTGGTTTCCACGAAGCTCATGTTTTCGTGGCACGCCAGTGACCAGATATCTGTGGTGCCGGCGGT
>BTUC01000010.1:0-24298 GCA_045863575.1 Phycisphaerae bacterium | reverse complement strand
GTGTAACTGACGGTGATGTCGCCGGGAGCATTGATGCATACGTTCTGGCCCGACTGCGGCACCTGGCCGATGTCCCAGTTCTGCGGATCGTGCCAGGAGCCGCTTCCGGCGATCCAGTTGACCATGTCCTGGCATTCGTCGGGAACGCCGTCTTCATTGCAATCCTGGCTCGTTCCGTTCTCGATGTCGCACTCGTCGGGGACAGCATTGGGCTGGCAGTCAGACCCCATGCCGCAGCTGCCTGGAAACAGCGTTTCACAGAAAGCGTCGCTCGGTCTGCATGGGAGGAGACCGACATCGCCATACCATGCCGCGTTGCAGTTTTCTCCGTTGTAGAACCCGGCGACCTCGCAGATATCCAGGATCCCGTTGGCATTGCATTCGGTGACCGTGAAGGGGCCGAAGGTCTCCCACTCGTTACTCCAGTGATCGGCGCAGTCCTTGGCGCGGATGCTGAGGTAGTGGTCGCCGAAGGACCGGGCGGGGCTGGTAAATGAGGTGCACGAGCCGATCGCGTCGGGCTCCTCGACCATGTCCGGCTCGACACCGGACGGGATGTATGACCATTCGTAGCTGTACGCGCACGCGCCGGTCACGTCGTCGGGCGGGGCCTCGACAAAAACCGTGATGCACGTCGAACTCCCGCCGACGCCGATCGGGTGTGAAGGCGATGTGACCACCTCGACCTTTCCCGGCGGCTGCGTGTCGGTCGGGAAGATGCCGCCACCGACATAGGCCGGGTGGACGTTGAAGGCCGTGGACCACAGGCGCGAGCGATAGTGGGGATAGCGGTTCTGGAAGGCGGTCATGAACGCGATCATCGTGGTCGGCTGGTCATTGACCACGACGTCGAAGATCTCCTCGACTCCCAGGTCGAGGCAGTCGGTTATTCCGTCCAGGTCGAGCTCGCCGTCGCCGTCGTTGTCATGCTCCTCGAAGAACGGGTTGCCGTTGGCATCGACGTTCGGATCATAGATATCGTGCAGGAGCGCCCCGACGAAGCCTTCCGTGATGAAGGGGTCGTGCCTCTCGGCCGGGTCGAATTTGTCGCAACTGTCGAGATTCTCATCGGATTCTGGACTTAACGGCTGATAGGGCTTGCCGTCGCTGAATACATAGAGGTTCTGATAGTCGCTGGTGACCACGTGGCCGAGCCAGTTGGGCCAGCCTTCATTGAACGCGTCGTGGTCCGTCTCCCGGCACCACTTGCAGTGGCCGCAGTCGGGTATTGTGGCGTCCGGGTCGGGATCACAGAGGTCGTTGCAGTAGTCGGACGTCGGAGGGTCCATGAATTCGTCCATGAAGTGGTGGCCGAATTCATGCGTGTGGGTGGGTTCCTCCCACTCGCGCCGATGGCTGATGTAGAGCTCATCCAGAATCCCGACGTGGGATGCGTTGTCACCGTCCGGCCAGATCACGTCCACTTGAGGGGTATTGAGCCCCGTCCCGCTTCGCGTCAGGACGAACCGATGCGCCCGCACGATGCTGTTGTGGATGTGCAGCGCGGGCATCTGGGTGATGTCCAGCGGTGTGTGCGTGCCGAAGTCGTGGAAGCTCCCTGTGAAGTCGTCGATCACGTTGCCGTCATTGGCCCAGGAATAGGTCGGGTCGCCGATTTCCGGCTTCTCGACGTCAACGATGGGCGTGTTGCACTCGTAGCGGAGATAGATGTCCGGATCATCGCAGCCTGTCCCGTCGCAATCGTCCCAGGAAATGTCACCGGTGTCGAAATAGCCCGCGGCATTCGTGTAGCCCGACCAGATGGTCTCGTCGGAGATGTCGTCCTCGTCCATGACCTCGACGAGGATACCGTCGACGCCTTCATAGGTTCCGTTGACCAGAATGGGGTCGCCGTCCTGGTCGAAGCCCGAGGGACGGAGATAGACGATTCGTCCAGTGAAGCGTAACGTGGCGGCGCCGGCCTCACGGCGCGGCCCGGCAGCCTTAGCTCCCGGGACAATGACGGCGGACGCCCCGGGCTTCCCGCGGTCGGCGAACACTTCGGGTCCCACGCTCAGTTCGCGCCAAGCTCCTCGACCCTCGTAGGTCAGCATGAAGCGCAGGGGGGCATTCGGGTGCGCCGGCACGGCCGTGAACGGAACGCGGTACACGCCCACGTCCAGCAGTTTTCCCTCGAGCGACTCATCGAGTGACTGAATGTTCCATCCCTTGCCCTCCAGCGCGAAGTCATCGATCACGCCGGCCTTGCCGACGTATAACTCCCACGCGCCGTGGTACACTTGCCCTGCGGCCGCCATCGGCGAATCCGCCGGCATGGTCAGTTTCACCGGCGGCCGCTGTGTCGCCTGCGCGGGTCTGGCCATGATGAACAGCACGCAGCCGCAGGTGATCACCGCTGATGCAGCGCGGCGTGACGGCCTGCCGCCCAAGCTACGGCCAAGACGTGTGACCCACCTTGGAATGATCGGTTGTCTCACTTTTCCTACCTCCTTTCCTGGGCAACTCGTGCGGATCCATGGAGTAGCCTTCCGATTCGCTGTGGCCCTTGGGGGCATTGAAGGCGTGCAACGCGTACGGAGCCGCGGTGATGGGCTGACGGGGGGTGAGCGGTATCGGTGGGCTGCCTGATGGGCAGGCGACGGCGATCAGCAGCCATCGCAAAGCGCCGTTAAATGCGTCGTCGCGGAAATCGAGATGCACGTTGAGTACGCCGTGCTCTACTGTGATCGGGACAGCTTCCGAACCGTCAAAGGGGAGCGTGGGGCCGATCTGATTCCCGCCCAGCGGGTCATCCCATAAAGTGAACTGGCAGTCGCATGTGTCGTTCACGCGGCTGCCGTTCACTTTGAGCTGTCCTTGGCAAGTGAAAGCTGTTTGCGTAGGCGCGTTCCCCCAGGCCGACACCGAGGTGACGAACAGCCAGGCGGCCGTCGTGAGCGGGCCGCCGATCAACGGGCATGCGATTCTAGAGTGCACCATTTCGCGCTCTCACCATTTGCGTTCAAAGGACAATGAGCCTGGTGCGTCCTGCACGACAGGGACAGTAGGTTTTGGACTTTTCAGCGAGGGGCCTCAAACCCGCAGTGGCGCGTCACCTGCTGGGCGCGCCACAGTCCTGCTCGACCGGAAAAGGTGCCGTCGCTTCAGACGTGTCTTGCGGTTGTGTTCCCGGCGGAGCCCCCGACTGGCTCTTGCGCCGTTATGTGAAGCTGAATGATTCCCGGCCCGAACAGATTCACTTGTACTCGAATCCGTCCGGCGAGTCCAGTCTGCGGCAGAAAAAGGGGGGCTGCGTAGCTCAGTTCTGGCAGCCAGAGCGCGGAGAATTGGCGACTTCGAAGGATACGAACGAATTGGCTCGGTGGCAGCCGGAGTGCCGGTAGCCGAAGAGCTTTCGGCTGGGGCTTCAGACCGGTGCAGGAGCCGCGAGGGCTTACTGTGCCGGCGTGATCTGCGGGCGCAGGGCGGCGTCGATGCCCAAGGTGATGGCCAGGCCGACGCCGTTCAGGACGCTGCTCTGGATCATCGAGTTGATCTGGTCGCGGTTGGGGATGCAGGAGACGTTCGCCATCATCCAGCCGCCCAGGGAGAGGATCAGCACCGCCAGTTTGAGACTCTTTCTCTGCATGGTCACATCCTCAGGCCATTTGATGCGCGGCCATTCTACTGCAAACGCGACAAAACGTACAAGACCCGCACCGGGGCTCGGGGCTCGTGATCCGGTCGCCGGGCCATCCGCACGGCAACAAAAAACGACCCGGAGCCGCTTCCGCAGGGCAGGGAAGCAGTTCCGGGTCTGGGCTTCCCGGAGGGCCCAACAAGGACCTTCCGGCAAAGCACGCTCCGGCGGAGCAGATTGCCCCGTCAAACGTCATCACTTACCACGGCCGGCCGGTGACCCAGCCGACGGGGGTGTACAGCACGCGGCCCGCGGTGTACAGCGGGGTCGCGAAGCCGTGGTCATCCGCGTCGTCGCGGACCCGATCGGTCTCGCGATCCAGAGCCTTACCCGGCGTGTTCATGGAATCGCTCCAGACGTCGCCGGCGGGGCTCCCGCTGAGGATCGTGCCTGCACGGGGGTAGACGAACGCCTTGGCCCGGAGGCTCTGGCTGCCGTCGTTGTAGACCTGCGCCAGGCTGTCGGTGAACGAGCCATGGAACTCCAGCTCGTCATCGTTGCCATCGGGCATGCCGTTGTTCAGCGGGATCAACCGCTCGTAGATCACCGCGTCGCCGCAGGTGACCTGCAGGAGCATGTCGAACTCCTCGCCCGGACAACTGTGCTCGATCTCCACCTTGTAGTCCACGCACAATTCCGTGGTGCACTCAGGGTTGATGACCCTGAGCCGCTCGATGTCGGCGTCAACGGCTTTGCGCTTCGGGCACTTGGTTTCGCATTTGACCTCGCAGGGACCGCAGGCAGCCGGAGCAGACGGGTTGCCCTTGATCTCGCCGCAGGGGCTCGACTTGGCGCACGGGTTGGCTTTCCCGCAAGGGTTGGCCTGTCCGCAGGGGTTCGCCCGAGCGATCGGCGTGCCGACGATCTTGCGGCTCTCCTTGATTTCCTTCACCTCGCCGCAGCACGCCTGGTTGCCCGCATAAGCGGTTCCAGCCAAAATGGCCACGGCAGACATCCAGCCCAGACCTTTGATGAGCATGTGTGACCCATCCTTTCCTAAAAAAAGGTAAACAGTTGCACTTCCACGCATCGTGCAGGTGTCACTCAAACTCTTTCCGGCTGAGATGGGGAAGTCAACGAGTAAAAGCAAATGCATCCGAACACCTGAGCCGTTAAACGATCTTTTAAAGGCTAAAGATCCGCCATGAAGCTTTTTAGCTGCAAATAGGGGTTCGAGTGGCGAGCAGCCGTTGCCGCCACGGCCCCGCCCGGGAGCGGAACATTGTTCTGTCGATCCGGAGGAGTTAAAAAGAGGAATCAGAAATGCACAAGAGGGTCAGGGCTGGCTGAACAGAAGAGGAGCGGGCCGCCCCCGCCTGCCACGGGCTATTCACCAGCCCCCTTACTCGTCCCATGGCCGGGGGATATTCAGCACCGCGCCGCTGCTGTCGAAATCGATGGTGACCAGCGGCATGCCCAGGGCCAGCCGCATCAGGTTGCCCATGATGATGAAGGGCATGAGGAAGGTGAGCACGACGGCTTCGCCCGCGGCGTCCAGGCTCTGAAGCAGTTGGCTGAGCGTCAGGTCAATGGTGAAACCGGTGACGGCGAAGGTCGCCGGCGCCAGCAGGACGAGGATATCGATGTCCAATTCCGCCCGGCCGGACAGGCTCTTGTTCGCCCGGCTCCCGTCGGCCTGGCCGTCGGCCGGCGGCGGCTCCGTGGTGATCTGGAGGCCGGTCAGCGTCTCCACGATCTGAGCAATCTCCGCCGCGGTCTTTTGGAGATCGATGTCGAACGCCCAAGTCACCGGCCCAGTGCCGTTCGCCGGTGTGAACGTGGCCGCCCCCTTCAGGCGGACCGTGCTCACCTCCTGATAGGAAATGTCCAGTCGTGATCCGTCAAAGCCGACTGCGACAGAAGGCCTTCCACTGGCGAACCGCAACGTCGCCTCCTGACCCTGGGCATTGCGAAAAACGGTCGCATCGACGCGGGCGATGGTCCCGTCGTCATTGAACCGGCCGTAGACCCAGGCGGACTCGCCGTTGCGCATCCGAACGCCGCCGATCAGATCCTTGGATTTATCGCTGTTGATGAGCACGCCATAGGCTTCACTGGCATCTACGTCGCCGCCGATACTGATCCCGCCGCATCCGCACGTGGTGGCCAGAAAACCGGCCAGCGTGAGACCGCTGATGACCTGTCCAAAGCGGGTGTAGGGCAGTCGCAGAAGAGACATGAAACGGCTCCTTCCGTTGTGGCCGTGAATCTGAGGACCGCAGCCGACGACATTCTACGGCCCGCCAGGTGACAGGGCGAATGGTCAGGCCCCCGGTCCTTCGTGGCCAGGGGCGGTTTTTGGAGAGCTCTCAGGGATGTCCAACTGGTGAATCTTCAGTAAATACAGGAGCTTACGTCTCAAGACTCGAATCCGCGGCGGCAACTTTGCCCAACCGGGCTGGGCTCGTGCGATGGGCAGCACCGACGCCTCTGCTTGGCCTGTGGGGAACTCGCTGTGGGTCTTGCTGTCTCATCCACAGGTGGCGGTGATGCCATGGGGCCAGAGCCGCTTCCAGTTCGTCAGTTCCGTAGCGGCCGGCACAGAGACCGGCCGCTACAGACGCGGAAGTCTCCAGCCGGAAGGGGCACTGGAGCGAGCGGTACCGCAAGGGGAGCACGGCGAGTGCCTCAGCCGTCAGAATCTGCGCCGCTTTCGGCCGCAGGACTGCCAGTGATCGCCGGTTTTTTTGCTTGCCGCACGGCGAGTCGGTGGCTAGATTGGGTCATAGACGTTCGGGACTGCTCTTTCATTGGGTTTGGTAGTGTGTTGCGTGAGCTCGGGCCCCGGCCGATGAGCCGGAGCCGCGCCGCGGGGCCTCCCGGCGCAGAATTCCTTGAGCGCAGCGGCTGGGGTCCCGAGTTCTCTCAGCGGGCTTCGAAGGAATCACGTTGTCCCCCATGGCGGGTCGGTTAAACTGTCAGGTAGGGCGAACGGTCCGTGCTCTCGAGGCGAGGTGCGCGGGTGGCGATCGAATGAACCCAGCAGGAAGGTGTTAGCCATGAGCGAGATGGATCGACGCGAGTTTCTGGGCCGGACGGCGGCAGCGGTGGGGACCACGCTGGGCTTGCCAGCCTTCGCGGCTGAAAAGCCGGGCAACCGGCCGGCCGGCGCGGCCGCTGCGGCGACCCGTCCAGCCGGCCGGAAGATCCTGCGGGCCAACGACCAGATCGTGCTCGGTAAGACCGGCATCAAAACCTCCCGCCTGGCGATCGGTACGGGCTCGAAAGGCGGCAGCGAGCAGCACAAAGCGGGCAAGGAGTCGATGATCAAGCTGCTGCGCGGCGCTGTGGATGAGGGCGTGCGCTGGTGGGACGTGGCGGACTCCTACAAGACGCATCCCTACGCGCACGACACACTCAAAGAACTCAAGCGCGACCAGGTGGTCATCACCACGAAGACCGGCAAGAAGGACGCGGCCGGCGTGAAGGCCGACCTGGAGCGGTTCCGCAATGAACTGGGCACGGATTACATCGACATCGTCCTGCTGCACTGCATGATGGATGATCAATGGCCGGAGAAAATGCGCGGTCCCATGGATGTGCTCAGCGAGGCCAAGCAGAAAGGCTGGGTGCGGGCGGTGGGGGTCTCCTGCCACACTTTTGGGGCCCTCCAGGCCGCCGCCAATGAGCCCTGGGTCGAGGTCGACCTCGCCCGTTTCAATCCCTTCGGGAAACTCATGGACGAAACCGCCCCCGGGCAGGTGGATGTGCACAAGGTGGCCGAGGTGCTGGAAACCATGCACCGGCGCGGCAAAGTCGTGTACGGCATGAAGATCCTCGGTGAAGGGCAGATCAAGGGCGATCAGATCGACGAGTCGCTCCGTTTCGCGCTGAGCAAGCCTTACATCTCCGGTTTTACGATCGGCTTCAGTAAGCCGGAGCAGATTGCGGACATCAGCAGACGCATGAAAGCGATCCGGGCCACCGGCTGACAGTACAACTTTGCAATTTCTTGCAATGAGCCGCCCCGGCCGGTAACATTTACCTGCGGTTCGGGAAGGGCTTTCACATCCCTTTTTTGGGTTAGGCGTACGTCTCTTTTGCCTGCGCATGCGCAGAGGGAGGAACAGAAGTGCGAAAACGAAATGCGCTGTCTTTCGTGGCCGCTGTTTGCGCCCTGGGCCTGGTCGCGACGGCGGCGAACGCCGCACAGCGGACGTTCACGGCTTCACTTGACGGGGCTCAGGTGTTTGGCGGTGTCGCCACGCCCGGCACCGGGTCGGCTACGCTGATGTTCGATGACGTCACCGGTGACTACACGCTCACGGGGACGTTCCAGGATCTGATCGGGACCACCACCAACGCGCACGTGCACGGGCCTGACCCGATCGGCGGTGACGGCGCTGGCGTGATGTTCGGGATCACCTTCGATGCCGGCGTCACGTCGGGCAACATCTCCGGCGCCGGCACGATGAGCCCAACGCACCTCCAGATCGTGCTCGACCGGGAAGCTTACATCAATATTCACACCAGCCACAGGCCCGGCGGGGAAATCCGTGGCCAGCTTCTGCCCGAACCCTCGTCGCTGGGTCTGCTGGCAGTGGGCTCCGTGGCGCTGCTGCGGCGCCGCCGACGCCGGGTGGGCTGACGCTGATTCAACGCCTCGAATGCGCACTTTGGCCTCCCCGCACCTGATCAGCGGAGGGGGCGCCCTGTACGACGTGTGAGGGCCGTTCTCCCGAGAGGAATGGGGGGACGGCCCTTCCTTGTTTACGGGCCATGTGGCGCGCGAGAAGGTCAAGGTAAGAGTGTGCGAAAGTGCGAAGGTGAGAAAGTGCGAAAGTGATGCCGCGAAGAACTCAGAGAGCGGCCCATCAGGAAGGATAAACTGGACTCCTGGAAGAGGAGATCGCGAACCCCACGGCTTCAGCGGTAAGCACGGGCGAGGTTGCGACGCCAGAGCGGGCAACCCATGCGGAGAGAGCAGGGAGACCTGCTTTTAACTTTCTCACGTTCCCACCATCTTACGTTCCCACGTTGTCGTCCCTTCTGTGTATTCGTCACCGATTTCAAAGCTGCGAGCGCAGATTCCTCAGGAATCCCTGGTAGACGGCCGAGGGTACGCGGGTCATGTCGGGCGGGGGGATCTGGTCAGCGACGAGCCGCTCGACGATGGCGCGGGCTTCAGTGCGTTGGCGCAGAAGCGTGTTCAAGGCTGTGTCCGCGCGTGCCAGATCAGAGTCGCGCATGGCCTTCAGATACTCGACCACCATGCTCTCGAGATCCCCCTCAGAGCCTGGACCGGTGTTGGCGGTTGTCCCCACTGTGCCGCGAATAACCGAACCGGAGGTACGTGGCGGGTTGGCAGCGGATCCCTCCGGAGGCGTGCGGTCTTCTTTGGCCAGGATCCGGTCCAGCCGGCGGCGCTCCTCCAGCAAGGCCTGCTCGTGCTTGAGTTCATTGACGTCCTCGGCGGCCAGCGGCAGCTCGTCGATTTCGTCCTGGGGTGAGGGGATGTAGACGGGATGTCCGCAGGCGGGGCACTTGGCCTGTTTGCCCGCGGCTTCGCGCGGCGCCTTGATGGTCTTTCCGCAGCCTTCGCACTGAAGCTGGATGCTCATCGCTTATCTCCTCGTTTTGCTCTTCTTACTGCCTCTCGAGCGGGTCCTGCGCTGCGATGCGTCCTGCGCCGCGCCGGGGCCGCGTCGGCCGCGGAACATGAGCCGGATGGGCACCTCCTGGAAGGGCAGCAGTTCGCGCAGCCGGTGCAGCAGGAAGCGCTCGAAGTTGGCGCTGATCCGTGCCGGATCGTTGACGAACAAAACCACGGTCGGGGGCGCGGTGGCGATCTGTGTGCCGTAGTAGATCCTCGGCGCTCCTGAGGCGCCGCGGGTCATCGGCGTATTCTCTCCGAGGGCCTGCTCGATGGCCGTGTTGAGCTCCGCGGTGCTGACGCGTGTCTGGGCCTGTTTGAAGAGTTGTGTGGCCAGATCAATCACCGACTGCACATTGCGGCTCTCCGAGGCGGTGGTGAATGCCACGGGGGCGTAGTCCAGTCCCGGCAGGGTTTCCAGGAGATAACGGCCATAATCGTCGCTGGAGGCCCGGCCCTTGGCCAGGTCCCACTTGTTGACCACCAGGATACAGGGCTTGTGCTGCTCGGCGATGTAGCCGGCCAGCCGCTTGTCCACCTGGCTGACCTCGGCCAGGGCATCCATCAGGAACAATACGACGTCCGCCCGCCGGATGGACAGCTCCGCCCGGTGGAAACCGTAGTACTCGATGTCATCCGCCAGTTTGTTCTTCTTGCGCAGCCCGGCGGTATCGATGGCCAGATAGGTCCGCCCGTCGCGTTCGAAACGGACGTCCACGGCGTCCCGGGTGGTACCCGGCACTTCCGAAACGATCACCCGCTCCTGGCCGGCCAGGGCGTTGATGAACGTGCTCTTGCCCACGTTCCGGCGTCCCACCATCGCCAGCTTGATCACCGGGTCCTGGGGTACCCCACCCTCTGCGAGGGGACCGACGTGCCCAATGATGCGATCGCGCAGTTCCTCCTCTCCGCGACGGTGCATGGCCGACACCAGCAGCGGAGAACCGAAGCCCAGCCGATGAAAATCGCCGATGTCGACGGCCGTATTGGGAGCGTCGGCCTTGTTGGCCAGCAGGACGACAGGCTTTCCAGACGCCCGCAGGAGTTCAGCAACCGCCTGGTCCAGCGGCAACAATCCCTCCCGGGCGTCCACAACAAAGAGGATGAGGTGAGCCTGGGCGACGGCATAGCGGATCTGACGCTCCACATGGGCCGTGAGGTCATCCCGGTCCACAACGCCGTAGCCCCCTGTATCCACCAGCTCGAAAAAAGTCCCCTCGTGCTCGCAGACGGCCTCGATGCGGTCGCGCGTCACGCCGGCCGTCGGATCGACGATGCTGATTCGCCGGCCGGCCAGCATGTTCAGCAGTGAGCTCTTTCCCACGTTAGGGCGGCCCACAATGGCGACGATGGGTAATGGCATGATGGATACGCCTCCCTGGTGTCCCGACCCAGTCATTCTATGCGAAACCGGGACGCGGATAGAAGCTGGCCTGGCGGGTTCGAGGGGCTCGGGCAGCCTTCGTGCTGCCATCACCTCCGGGAGTTGACATCGATCGGCCCGGCATTCAACCGGGGGCAGTTGTGGTGGTCGGTGTTGGCGGCGGGCGCCGGGTACCTAACCCTGGCGGGAAGCCCCACGCAGCCGGAGCGTTCAGAGCGCCCGGGGTCTGTTGCGTGCCCACCCACTTATCCATGGACTCGCGCATGAGCTGGGCCCGGTTGGGCCCGCCTCGCAGCAGCGTCTCGCTGACGCTGGGGTTAGGGGGCGTTCCGTTCGGAACCTTCACCCTGTACAGGGCAACGAGCTCGCTTTCGGTCGCCAACACAATCCGTTCGAGTTGTTCGCGGCGGTCCGCGGGCGGATTGAGCACGCGGTAGGAGTAGACGGCCTGGTCCATCAGGCGGGCGATCTGGCGGGCGATGTCCGCCTGGAGCGGCGCGGGGGCGGCCTGGTACTTGCTGGCCAGCCAGTTGGCCGCTTCAGCGTCCGCTACCAAGGGCCATTCGTTTTGTTGCTCCATTCGCGTCAGCCGGTCATTGAGAATCGCGACGACATCCTGCACGATCCGGGCCTGCGTGTTGCCTTCCCGGGCGAGGTAGGCATAGAGCTGGCCGAGCACCGCCGCATTGGTTTCGGCCACGGCGGCCTTGCGGATCTCTTGGACGATGGTCTGGCGTTCCTGGGCGGGGATCGCATTCTCGATGCCAAGCAAATCGATCAGCCCCCCGATGGCCTGGCTGCGAGATGCTGCCACAGGATCGGTCAGTCCCAGACGGAAGATCGGCAGCGCGGCAGGCGTGCGGAACTGGTTCAGGGTCAACAAGATGTAGAACGGCCCCATCGGCTGGCGGCCGGGGCTGGCCAGGTTGGTTCGGTACTTGGGCAGGAACGCTTCAGCGAGGATGCGCGGCAATCCTTGCTTGAACTCGGCGGTCGCGTCGGCGGCCGTGAAGTGTTGCATCAAGGTGCGATAAAACTCCGAGCCGGCCTTGATCGGCTCTTCAGCCGACAGGATTTCGTCCATCCGGGCATCGGCCCATTTGCGGACGTTCTGCTGGTCGATGGCTGCAAATGGCGTCGTGCGGATGATGGGCCAGTTCAAACCCTGGGATGCTGCGGGTGCAGGCTGTTGCCCTGATGCCGGCAGCCCTACCGCCGCCATGAGCAGGCTCCCGATGGCCCAATTCCATCCTGCATGGACGTGGCCACAGGGACGTGGGGATAGAAGGATGCCTGATTCAGTTATTCGATTAGCGAGGCGTTGTTGCACGCGACGATCTCGACTTTCTGGTGGGCAAGGCTGGACCGCGCCCCACTGGCGCAACACCTGATGCGGGGCGCAGCTACCGGGTATCGCGAGGCCCGTGCCTTTCCCGCTGGAGAGCCACGGGATTCCTCCTGAGCGGGTCAACGGTAGCAGCCGGACCAGCCGCTGTCAAGCCGGGTATGCAGGACCAAGAACCTGTCTCCCAAGGGCTTACGATCCACTGAAGATTCCCCTCAGCTTGACGCGGCACTTCGTACCTTTGTACATTCATGATATGGGCGCCGACGAGACATCTGAAGCTTTTCAGTCTTCCACGCCCCCGATCAGCCGGCCGGAAGCTGTTCCCGGTCCGGCCGTCAAACGCCTGAGTCTGTACCTTCGTGAACTCGAGGGCCTGATCAAGCGCGACCGCGAGACGGTCTCCAGCAAACAACTGGGTGATGCGCTCAGCCTTACCGACGCCCAGGTTCGCAAGGATCTCGCCTATTTCGGGCAGTTCGGGCATCCCGGTATTGGTTACCGCGTGGATGAACTCATCTCCCGGCTGCGCTGTATTCTGGGTACGGATCGTACCTGGAACGTTTTGCTGGTCGGGGCGGGAAATCTGGGCAGCGCCTTGTTGAGTTATCGCGGGTTTTCCCGCAAGGGCTTTCAGATCGTGGCCGTCTTCGACACCGATCCGGCCAAGGTGGGCAGGCACATCGGCGTTGTGCCCGGCCTGGAGATCATGGGCATCGAGCGGCTACCCAGCGTCGTGGCGGAGCGCGATATTCAAATCGGCATGCTGGCCGTCCCAGCCGATGTCGCCCAGGAGGTGGTGGATCTGCTCGTCTCCGCCGGGATTAAAGGAATACTCAACTTCGCCCCGGCTTCCTTGAGTGTGCCGGAGCAGGTTTCGCTCACCTCGGTTGATCTGGCCGTCCACCTCGAGCAACTCGCTTTCCGGATCAGTGCTCGTCAGGTTTCCAGCGGAAAATAGCCATGGACGATCGTGATGGGCCGCAGGACATTGACCTGGCGGACGAGGGTGACAGCGAGGACCTGGACACCATCGAGTGCCCCTTCTGCGGAGCGTCCGTCGTGGAGGGGTTGCCGCGCTGTCATCAGTGCGGGGAATGGCTGCCTGAAGATTCGCCCGCGGCGCGACGTGCGCGGAGCTGGCTCTGGCCGGTGGTGGTGGCGCTCCTGGTGGCCGTTATCCTGGTGATGTGGCACGGGCTGGGGCGGTTCTAGGTGGAACCGCAGAGTCCCTAAAGTGTGGGATGGGCTTCCAGCCCGTCGTTGACCGGCAAGATGCCGGTCTCACACAAGAATTGTCACCGCGTTCCTGCTTGACCGCGGGTTTTTGCATGGGATTGGCCATGGGTTTTCCGCAGGTACGTCTTCGTCGGCTTCGGTCGCATCCCACGCTGCGCCGCATGGTGCGGGAGACGCGGCTGTCCGTCGATCAGATCATCTACCCGCTGTTTGTCCGACCGGGCTCGGGTGTTCTCAGCCCCATCGGGTCCATGCCCGGCCAGTTCCAGCTCTCGGTGGATACGCTCACCGAGGAGTGTCGCCGGGCGGCGGACCTGGGTATACCCGCGGTATTGCTGTTCGGCATTCCTGAGACCAAGGACGCGCTCGGCTCCGAAGGGTACCGAGCCGACGGGATTGTTCAGCGGGCTTGCGAGGCCATCAAGAGCGCCTGCCCGGATCTGCTGGTAATCACCGACGTGTGCCTCTGCGAGTACACGGATCACGGCCATTGCGGAGTGATTGTCGAGCGAGGCGGCCGGCGCGATGTGGACAACGATGCGACGCTGCCCCTTTTGGTCAGGGAAGCCGTCTCGCACGCGCGCGCGGGAGCGGATCTCATCGCGCCGTCGGACATGATGGACGGGCGGGTAGGGGCGATCCGGGCGGGGTTGGACGAGGCGGGTTTTTCGCACCTGCCGATCATGGCTTACTCCGCCAAGTTCGCCAGCAGCTACTACGGGCCGTTCCGCGAGGCGGCCGAGTCACCGCCGCAGTTCGGTGATCGGCGCTCCTACCAGATGGATGCGGCCAACGGCGACGAGGCGTTGCGGGAAGTGGCTGAGGATATTGCCGAGGGCGCCGACATTGTCATGGTGAAGCCTGTCCTCAATTACCTGGATATTCTCTGGCGGATCAAGCAGCAGTTCGGGATGCCGACGGCCGCGTACCATGTGAGCGGGGAGTACTCGATGATCAAGGCGGCCGCCGCAAACGGCTGGCTCGACGAGAAAGGAGCCGTCCTGGAAGCCACGACGGCTATCGCCAGGGCCGGCGCGGATTTGATCATCACCTACTTCGCCAAGGAACTGGCCGAGTGGCTGCACTGACCCCGCCTTCTCAACGTTCGGCCGGGATGCCGGCCGCTCCTGGAAAGGGCCCCCGGTGCTAGCGCTGGCCGGGTAGCTGCAATCCCAGGCCCAGCGGCTTTACCGTCACTTTGGTGTCTGAAAGCGTCCCGCTGACTTCGTACACAAGGGCCCGCTCGCCGAGCGTCAGCAGCTCACCGATCCGCCCCAGCGGGTTGCCCAGTTTCTGCATTACGCCGGCGGTGACGTCCATCTCCACCTGCCTGGTGTAGAAGATCCGACCCTTTCCCTTCAGACCGATGAGTGCTGAATTCACTTCCAGGTCGTTGATTTCGACATATCGGGGCCGAAGCTGAAACGAGACCTGCGCGTTATCGTTGGCCGCGGGCTGGACGCCGAGTGCCACCTTCGATGCGACTTCCAGCAAAGGCCGGATGATCGGCAAATTGACCAGTCGTCCCTGGGAGATCCGAAGCGTTCCAGATCCTTGCACGGTTTCGGCGAAACGATCGAGTTGGGCCGACAGGGAGCCTTGAGAGCGAACCTGGCCGGAGTACTTGGGTGTACCCTGCTGAACAACGCGGAGTGTTTCCTCCATCCGCACGCCCGCTACGTTCCAGGTGAGTTGCAGCGGCTGTTCACCCGAGAGGCCCAATCCTACCGTTCCGCTGGCGGTTCCCCCCAGCAGACGCGCATTGAATTGCGTAGCCAGCCGTTGGTCAGACAGCCGGCTCTCGACTTGCAGTTGCTGGATCGGCCAGACTGTTTCCTCGAAGGCGATACGCGCGTTCTGGAGTGTTGCCTGGCCCTGCAACTGGGCCTGCATGGGGTTTTCCAGGGGAATGTGGCCCTCGAAGGCGGCCGTCAGCGCCCCACGCACCTCGTGGCGTCGCAGCAGGTTCTGAAGCTGGGGAGGCAGCGTCTCATACTGCTGCTCACCCAGACTCGCCTGGAGCCGCGCCGACTGTAGCAGCAGCAGCCAGTTGTCCAGGTTAATTCGCCCGTCCAGCTCCAGTTGCAGCAAACCAGGGCGTTGCGTGGAGCCTTTGAGGCCGTACCAGCCCGGTTCGCCGCGCAGCGGCGGCAGATCCATGGCCACATCGATCCGATCCAGGCTCATGGGTTCGGTTCCATCGCCGGGATCGTAAACCACCTCGCCGTCGCGTGCCTCCACGCGTCGTACGAGCAGGTGATCGCTGAGGCGCGGCATGGGCTCGTTGGGGTCCGACAGGTTACTCCAGCCTTCGAATTCGCCTCGCTCGTTTTCGATGAAACTCACGCGGGGACGAATGAGAAGAAGACTTCGCGCCCGGACGGGCTCGCCTTGTGCGGGCAATCCCTCAAGCTGAAGTTGAATGCGCTGAACGGAGAGGAACGGTCGTCGACCGGCCGTGAGCGCGAGATCGTCTACACGGATCTCCGCAGTCCCCGCGGGGAGACTGACGGACAGCCTGAGGCCGCCCACGGGCAAACGGGTGTTCAGGAATCGCAGGTTGAGATCGTCCACCGCAAGCTGCACTCGTCCATCGGTCTCCTTCGGCGCCGCCAGGGGAACTCGACCTTCGAATGACGCATCCAGAACGCCCTTGACCTCGTACCGGCGTACGAGATCCGCCCACGAGGCCGGCAGGAGCGCGTACTGCTGAGCGCCCATGCGGGCGCTGATGCGTGAACTGCGCACATCCAGGAGGCCGGCTTCAAGATTGAGCCGGCCGCTCACCTCGGCATTCACCAGATCCGGCCGGCGCACCTCCAGCGAAACCTGCTGCCAGCCCGGCTCATCTGGAAGTGGCGCCGTTCGCAGCATGGCGTTGACGCCGTCGAGATGGGAGGGTTTCCCCTGTGCGGACCCATACAGGAGCCGGCCGTCCCGGATGGCCAACTGCCGGACCTCCAGCGCGGCGGCTGCACTGGAAGGCTCGCGTGGAGCGGTGTTCCCATTGTCCGAAGCTTGCCCTGGTGACGAAGCACTTCCCAGGTCACTCCAGCCCAGCAGACGTCCCTTGTCGTCGGTGAGCAATTGCACATGAGGTTGTTGAACGTCCAACCGTTCGATGACCAGCGGCTCACCAGCCTGGGGCCAACCTGCCAGCGTCGCCTGGACCGTCTCCGCAGCCAGGAGAGACTGATCCTCGTGGCGCAGAGCGATCTGGTGCGCAGCCAGTTCAGCACGGCCCTCGGGCAGCTCGACGCCCAGCCGGACACTTTGGACGGGGATGGAGAATTCACGCACAGCGAATCGCCCGTCAATCAACTCAGCCGTCAGACGGCCTTGTGTATCGGCAGGAGCGTTCAGTGGGATTCTTCCATCGAACGCAATCTTGAGGTCTCCCTGCACCCTCCTGGAGTCGAGTGCCGTAGCGGCCTGGGGGGGCAGCAGGCGCAGCAGTTCCGGCGTAATGCGCGAACTCACCTGCGCGGATTCAACCTCGAGTGAGTCACTGCCCGGTTGATACCGGGCCCGGGCTTCGGCCTGGACCAGATCGTTATTCACGTCGGCAACGACCTGGTAAGTGGTTTGTGCAGTGCCGCCGTCGAGGGGTTCGACGGTGGCCCCGATGCCGCCAAGCGTAACCGGATCCGCCCCTGCGGCGGTATTGAAAGTCACCGCTCCGTCCTGGATCCGTGCCTGCCGCAATCGCGGCAGGGCGGTTGGTTGGGTCGTGGCCGAGGCGGCAGATGACGCCGATCTTTCTTCGTCTTCATCGGAAGCGACCCGGGCCAGCTCGCTCCAGCCGGCCAACTGGCCATCGGCGGCACGCACGAGAGTGATTTTCGGAGCCTGCAACTCGAGTCGCCGGATGTCCAGCGGTTCATCCGCCTTGGGGAACGCGCCCAGCTCGAGCAGGCCGCGCGCGACCGAGGCCAGCGTCCGCTCGCCATGGTGCAGCGCGATGTCTGCGACCGACAGCAGGGCTTTTCCGCCCGGCAAAACCAGATCCAACTCTATGCTGCCCACGGGAACAGCCAGGTTCTCATACAGAAAGTTCGCGTCGGCCAAGCGTGCCTGGAGCTGACCTTTCGTCTGCGCCGCTTCCTTGAGCGGGATGGTGCCTTCGAAACTGGCCGTCAGCTCGCCACGGGCCCGATGTCGGCTCAGCAGCCGCTGCACCGCCGGGGGCAGCACCTCATACTGTTTCTCGCCGAGGCTGGCCGCCAGCGTCAGCTTGCGCAGGTCCAGCAGCGCGGTGTCCAGGTTGATGCGGCCGTCCACCTCCACCTTGAAGATCGGATCCCGGGACAGCGTACCGAGAACCTGGTACCAGCCCGGCTCCCCCTTGGCGGGGGGTGTCCGCAGGGTCAGGTCGATGCCCGGCAGGGTCATGGTCTCCTCGCCGTCGGCGGGCTGGTACACGACTTCACCATCGTCAATGCGCACGTGGCGCAGCACCAGGACATCGCTGAGCCGGCGCCCCTCGGGGACGGAGGACGGGTTCTCAACAGCTTCCTGCCGCACAAAGTCGCTCCAGCCGATCAACTCATCGTTCGGACCGGTGACGAACCGCAATTGCGGCGTGGTGAGCTCAAGGCCCTGGACCTGAATGGGCCGGTCGCGCCGGGGCACCTCGGCCAGTTCGAGCCGCATCCGCTGGATCAGCATGATGGGTATGCCCGCCCGGGTGAAAGAAAGATCATCGACAACGACAGTGCGGGGCGCCTGATAGTCCAGCGTGCGGTACGCGACCTCGGGCGTGATGTGGCTTTCAAGAACGCCGACAATCTGCTTGCCGATCCATCCTTCCAGGTCCGTGGAGCCCTCCCGGCCGATCCAGTACCAGAGGCCCAGCACCAGGAAGAGGCTCATCGCGCCCAGAATGCCGCCCGCCAGGAGAATGCGCCTGGATTTGCTCATATCGTTTCCCTTACTGGATAGCCCTTTGCTTTCATTGTTGGGCGGAACCGGCGGGGATTCAAACCGGAAAGCACGTGGAAGATGACCCACGCGGACGGCAGCAGGTTGGCGGCGCGACTTTGGGCTGGTCGACCGATGAGGCGAGACTTAGACCTGGTGCCGTTTCGCGCGTATCTGCCGTGCCCTCCGCTCCGAAGGGGCGCCGGTCAATCGCCCCAGGGTGTAAAGCCCTCAGTAGAGGGCGATTGAAGCAGCGAGAGTCCGGCGACTAACCCAGTTTGCAGGTCGGTCCTGGCGATTCACGCACTTCGATCAGCGGTTGAGTTGAACCGTCATGATCTTCTTCGGCGGCACTGAGACGGGCACGCCGCCATCCTTCCCGGTCAGTGGGTCGATCGGTTTACCCTCCAGGTCAACCAGTTGAGCCCGCCCGGCGGCACCATTCCAGGCGAGCGTCACGTCAACCTGCTCGTCACCAGGGTTGAACAGGCGAATGGAAGCAAGCTCCTCGTCCGAACGGCGATGGATGGCGGACACGACTGCGCCGGCCGGTTCGACCTTCAGGAAGGAGTGCCTCAAATCCAGATCGCGCGGACCGGAGGCTTCCACATCGCGGTGCTCGAGCTGGATGGTGCGTGTCTTCGAAGCCACCTGCTGGCCGATCCTGGTCAGTCCGGCCACGTCTGGCTTCCCCGAAAGCGGCATGATGCAGCAGGTGAACTCGTGTCGGCCCTGGATCTGGCCTCCCTCGTTGCCACTGGTGAACACCGCCCGCAGAAAAGAGCGCAGCAGGGTCAACGCGATAGGGCGTTCCGGCACATCGCGGACGGCCGACTCCGGCAGCCCGGTGGAGACGACGGCCAGACCGCGCCGGTCATCGAATACCGCCGTCCACGTCTGCTGCGGCTTGGTCTCGACTTCCAGTTCCTTGTAGCGCGCGTTGTCGGCTCGTAGAGCGATGGGGCGTTCGACGACGTCGAAGGCCTGATCGGCCAGGTAACTCGTCGCCTGCGCCCCCGTGGGGAAAAGCAGCCGGAGGCGGTGGTCACGGATGGTGTTCTCTACAACTGTCCGCACTTGGACGCGATCCGCGCTCTGTCGCAGCGTCACCTCGTGGTGGACGACCAGTGGGCTGAGTTGTTCGCTGCGCACCATGCGATCGAAGCAGAACCGCTCGGGCACCTGCATGGTCACGCGGATGGAGAGGGTGGCTTTGGCGATTCCGTCCGCCACAATGGCTACGTCGGCGGGGCAGGCCACCGAGGAATACACGCGTTCATTGACGGCCGTGCCGTGATACCAGCCGTCGCCGATGTCCGCCCGGTCTTCGAGCGTCAGCAGCCCGTCATAGGTCTGGCCGGCCCGCTTGTCGGTGACTCGCAGTGTGCCGTTGGGGTTGACTGAGACGCGCAGGTGCTCGTTTTCGATCGTATGGTCATCCACCAGCATTGAGCCCAGGTACCGCGTGGGCTCTTTCACGGGTCGGCAGACCAGGGTGGTGAACCCGAACGCCGGGATCTGGAGCCGGCCGGTGATGTCCACTTCGTGCCGCGTCTCGGCCGAGGGGAATCGTCGCAGCGGACGACGGAAACCGGCCCGGTTGCGCCGCTGATTCACATACTGGTAGGGCACCTCGTTGCCCGCCGGGTCCAACAGGCGGAACCCGATCTTGGCCTCGAAGCCGAACCACTCCTGGAAGACAGCGTCGATGTTGGCGGGGAAGCGCAAGGTCATATCCACCGGTCCATCGATCGCCTCGCAGGAAGGGTTGAACACGACCAGGGCCAGATCCTTCTCGCCGATCTCGGGGAGTTTGACCCGATCAGCGATGGCCCGCAGGGCATCGCGGGTCAGGTGCTCCGCGATGAGCCGCGCCTGGTCGAAGCGGTACTCCATGTCCTTGTGGACCTGATCGATGCTACAGGCGCAGATGGAATCGTGGGGATGGTTGGTGAGCAGATGCTTCCACGCGGTCCGCAGATAACCGGTCGGGTAGTCCGCCCCGAGCCCGGCCGCGAAGGTGCTGAATGGCTCAGCCCAGGCGGTGAGCTCATTCTCGCACCGTGCGTTGGCCTGCTTGAGGTGGATCCGGCTGCTGAGCACGCCGGGGATGAGCCAGGTCTCGTCGCCCATTTCGGCCGGTTCGCGCAGCTCTCCAACGAATACCCTGCTCACGTGCTCGCGCTGCTCGCGGAGATCCTCCGCAAAGCCGTCGAGGTGCGAGTGCACGATTTCGACGCCCTTGATGGCCTGGTTGGTCTTTTCCAGGATCTCGCACGTGCGCGGCTCGATCTCCATATGATCGCCGCCGTCAAAAACCAGGAAGGAGGGAGTGGGGCAGCGCTGCATCTCAAAGTCGAGGTACTCGCGGAAACCGCTGACCGCCGATTCCGGGGTCACGGGCACGTCGGGCTCGACCCCCTTGCGCACCTTGAAGGCATACGAGCAGTAGCCGGACCGCGGGCTGAAGCGGTAGGTGATCACCTCGCTGCCGTCGGGTGATTGCCAGCGGAACATGGCCCCATGCGTGGACTCATTGACGCCGCGCCACAGCAGTGCGTTGTCGATGCCGAAGCCGCGGAGGATCTGTGGAAGCTGCGAGATGTGCCCGAACATGTCGCAGGCAAAGCCCACGCGCGACGGCGTGCCGAACTGGCTGGCGATGTCGAGGCCCATCTGAAAATTGCGCACGATCGACTCACCGCTGACCAGGAACTCGTCCGGCAGCACGTACCAGGGACCCAGTCGCAGACGGCCGGCCGCGACCAGCTGGCGGATCTCCTTCTCCCGCTCCGGTCGAATCTCCAGATAATCCTCGACGGGGATGACCTGGCCATCCAACTGGTAGTACCGGAACTCAGGTTTGGCCTTCATCATGTCCAGGGCTTCGTCGAACAGGTTGACGAAGCGGAAGCGGTAGTCCTGGAAGGACTCGTACCACTCGCGGTCCCAATGGGTGCTGACGACGTAGTGTCCCGTGCGTTTCCTGGCTGCCAAGATGTGTATCCTCCGAAGGCGGCCGTTGCCGCCGTTTATGTGCAACTCATCATACCCGGCTATGCAGAGTCAAGACGGAGCGACGGAGAGAATGAGAGACGGGGAGAATGAGCGAGCAACCGGCGCAGGATCAAGGCTGTCTCTGGACGACCCCCGCCTTATCTCCCTGTCTTCTGGTCCCCGTGTCTCCCTGTCATCAGTCTCTCCTTCTCTCATTCGCTCCGTCTCTCCGTCGTCTGCTTCCACTGCCAGTCGGCGGCGAACGCGCGATACTGCGCCTCCACGCCACCTTGCTCCGTGCCGTTGCGATGCACCCAGAGCCGGTATCGTAGCCGCAGGGGTTGGCCGTTGGGCAGATCGAGCATCTGCAGCCCGGGATAGGAGACATTCAGGAAACCGTAGGAGCGCGTGATCCAGTCCGGCGGGCGGTCCGGATGGTCCGGGTGGACGAACATGGCCACGCCGCTTCGTCGTTCCGAGGGCTCGCCGTCCGGGCCCGTGAAGCGCCCCGACCAGTCGGCCCAGAGGGCGTTCATCTGGTTCAGATCCTTGGTCGTCTTCTCGCCGTCGGCGATGATTTCCACGTCGGCGGCTTTCCCGTAGCGTATGCTCAGGCCACCGTAGCCCTTGTTGCGTTCCGTGGTCCCGCCGAAGCGGATGCCGTCCTGAAGTGCGGTCAGGATGATCTCCATGTCGATCGCTCGCCCGAGCGATGTGGCCTCGAATACCCGGCAACGAACCTGCTCGTCTACGAATCGCTCGCCTTTTTCGGAGCCCTTCGGCTGATACACCCACCAGTGCTCGGCCGCGAATCGGGAAAACACCACGCCATCGCGGTGCGTCAACACGCCCGGCTCGACGTGGATGTTCTGGGGGATCCACCAGCTTCCCAGGGACTGCTCGTCGCGCGTGTGCCGGACCCAGGTCCAGAACACGCCGCGGTGATGGACATGGTCGTCCGGGCTGAGGGCCGTGAGTACTTCCCCATCCAGGCCGACGAGCGGATGGATGAAATCGTTGAGCGGGTACTTCTGGCCCGGGGCGGGCCGGCCGTGCCAGTAGGACAGCACCGGCTGGCCGTCCAGTGTTTTCACGTGCAGTTGAGGGCCGTCGATCTGTGAGCGGTAGATCAGGCTGCCTTCCGGCTTGTCGCTGGGGCCGATGGTGACCTCGATGCGCCGGCCGAGGTCCTGGTGGTCGGCTTTCCACGGGAACCAGACCCGCGCGGGCGTCGCGGCGATCTCATCGGCCGGTTCATACTGGCCCATGAGCCGGATGGGCTCGGACCGGCCATCGACCCGGAGTTGGAGCACCGCATGCGTGACCATGGCGTTCGGATCGGCTGGCAGACGGATCACCACCGGAGCGGGATGCTCGGTGGGCCAATCCTTCGGGATGATGCCGGACACCGTTGCGGGGGCGGCGGCGACGGGACGGTTGAATGGGACCGCCAACAGACCCGCTACCAGAAGACACGTTCTTGCCCCGGCGGCCGAATGAATCATGTGATACATCGTGATCGTAATCTCCCGCCGCACGTCGGTGCGACCAGGGCGAGATAATAACCCATCCGGTTCCGGTCCAACAGGGCCCAAGTCATCCTTCTCTGGATGGCGCTGCCCTGGGGCCCCTTCGTGGATGACATTCCCTTGTGGGGCGTGGCCCGCCTCTTGAAGAGGCGGGGGAGGCGAAGGGGCCCTCGTAGGTTGCTCAACTGCGAAGATCCGACGAGACATGGGATACGCTGAAGGGGGCGATTAGCGAGTCCCGGGTCCGTTGCCTGCCAAGCCCCCACCCTAGCCCTCCCCCGGAGGACCGGGGGAGGGGATCAGAGCCCCGAGCGCAAGCGAGGAGGCCCGACAATGCTGGGTACTCGTGGACGTGTTCGCCCTGCCGGGATGGCGCCAGATGGCTTGTTTAACATTCCACCTACTCCCCCCGAGCGACGCGCTGCCGGTACAGTTCGTGGAGGCGGCGCGTGATGGCGCCGGGCTTTTCATTGCCGATTGCCCGGCGCTCGATGCGGGCCACCGGCATCACTTCCATGATGGCGTTGGTGAGAAACACTTCGTCAGCATCCAGCAGATCATCGATCGTGCAGGGGGCCTCATCGGCGGTTAATCCCGATTCGCCGGCCAGTTCCAGCACCGTTCCGCGTGTGATCCCGGGCAGGACCGGCGTGTCGACCGGAGGGGTGCGCAGGCGCCCCCCCTTCACGAGGAACAGGTTGCTGATGCTGCCCTCGGCCAGGTGGTTGGCCGGCGTGGCCCACAACGCCTCTCCGCACTGCTTCGCCTGGGCCATGCGCAGTGCCATCAGACGCGAGTAGTAGCTGGTCGTCTTGTGCCCCGCTAGCGGATCCTGGGGCGATTGGCGGTACCGATCGCAGATGCAGACGGTCATGCCCATTTCATACAACTCCGGCGGGTAGCCGGCCGTCTCCTGGGCGGCCACCAGCAGCGTGGGCTCGGCCGCGCTTTCCCCCGCGCCCGGCGGTGTGGCCGTGAAGCGGATGCGGGCATTCTTGAGTCCGTTCACCGCCAGCACCTGCCGCACCGCCTCAGGCACGCGCTCCAGTACGTCCCCAAGCGGCATGTCGAGCTGCCCGGCCGATGTTCGCATGCGTTCCACGTGCCGACCCAGCGCAAACGCCCGACCGTCATAGGCCCGCAATGTCTCGAATAAGCCCACGCCGTGGAGAAACGCCGGGTTCCCGGCGCTTACCTGGGCCTGAACCGCATCAACGAGTTTTCCATTCAGGTAAACCTGTTCAGCCATGCGTCGCTCCCGTGTTGCACACGATTTCAGACACTCGCCGGCACCCGTTTCAACTCACCGGTTTCGTAGGGCCGGCCTCTGTGCCGGCCGTTCACTGGGTAAACGGCCGGCGGGGACGCCGGCCGCTACAGCACACGCAAGTCAACCGCCGGAAGAGGGGGCACCTCCACCGGTTCCACGCCCAGGGCGCGAAGCAGCCCGCGGGCCTTTGCGCACGTCTCCTCGTACTCATTCATCGGCTGCGAGTCGGCGACGATGCCGCCGCCTGCGTAGACATGTATACGGCCGGCCGATGCGATCAGCGTTCGAATGGCGATGTTCAAGGTCATGGAGCCATCGAGCCCGAAGCAGCCGATTCCGCCGGTGTACACGCTGCGCTCGGTGGGCTCGAGTTCGTCGATG
>BTUC01000009.1:0-40224 GCA_045863575.1 Phycisphaerae bacterium | reverse complement strand
AACGCATGCAGGCGGCTGGGGAAATGCGGAAACGTTAACGGCGCGGGCGATTTGCCGGCAGGCAGGATCTCCACGCTTGGCTTCGGCGCGGCTTCAGTTGCCCACGCTGGGCGCGGACAGAATGCTACCCAGATGCAGAGCGCCCCGGCGGCGACGCGGACAAAGAGCCGCGGGAGCAGAACAAATCGCGATGAGTTCGGCATGCCATCACTTCATCTGGTTTAGAAGCGAAACCATGCGCTCAACGATGACCGCCGCGGCGCCGGTCTCGAGATAACTGGATCGCGCCCGCCACGTCTCATAGCCGCCGAGCGCGTGGTGCTCGGCGGTGGGCAGATAGCCGTTGTAGCCGTTGGCCAGGTTGACCACGATCGTCGGCTTGAACGGACTCTTTTCCTTCAGCTCCAGGCCGATCTCGACAAAGATCTCGCAGGGAATGGCCACCAGGGCGATGTCGCCGATGCGCAGCGTCTGCAGGATGAGCTCAACCTCCTCAGGATAGTCCGCCAGCTGCTCCGTCTCGTTGGCGTACACCTGTTCAAGCGAAGTCAGGGGCTTGTTCGCGGCCGTGGCCGCGGCCAGGATCATCTGGGCTCGCATCGCTTCGTCGTCAGTGGGGCGGCGAACGCCCAGTCTGATTCTTTCCTGGCGGGCGGCGAGGACCACCTGGTCCGTATACGTGATGTCCTTGACCACCCGCACCGCTTCGGCGGCCACGTCGTGGGCGACCAGTCGCATCTGCTCGTAGGGTTTGCGGGCCGGGCCGCGCTGGCGGAAGTTGATGTTGTTGATATTGCCGCTGGCTCCGTTGGTCATGATCCCGACGAAGGGCGGATCCAGGCGGTCCGCGTTCAGGAGCTGTTGGACTCGATCGGCAAACATTCCGAAGTAGTCGGCACTGATGTCGCCGGCCCCGTTGCCCCCGACGTAGTGCAACGCGTAGTTGGCCAGCAGGGTGATCGGGCGTCCGTCGCGAGATTGTACAGAGATCACCGGCAGTTCCGGGTCGGTCGGGCCGGCCGGTTCCAGGAGATCCGGGCTGCCCTGCGGCGGGTTCATCTTGACCTGATCCTGCTTGCCGAAGGGGTTGGGCGGAATGGTACCCGGCTTCATGCGCCAGCGCCGGTTGAATACATGCTCAGGCTTGCTTCCACTGCCCCATCCGATCCTGGCCGGCGCGAGGTTATTGACCGCGCGGCGGATTCCGTCCGCGATGCGCCGGACGAGGAACCGCCGATACTCCGCATCCGGTTCGCTCTGGAAGCAGGCCGTCGAGGTGGCCGCCGAATGTGTGTGCGTGGCTGCCATCAGCATGTGCTCGGCGAGAATCCCCGTCTCCTCCTGCGCGAGCGCTTTCGCCTCATCGAAAATGTCGCCAGGGATCATGCAACTGTCGCACACCACGATGGCGACGCGGGTGCGGCTGTTGTCGAAAACGAGGCAGCGGGCATGCAGTTCATCATGGATGTGAGTGGCCTTTCGATCAGCCATGTGGCCGCTGATGGAAACGCCCAGGGCGGGCGTAATATTGCTGGTGGCGGCGCCGACCGAGAGTGGGCCGGTCGGTTCGGCCGCCCGGCCGGCGGGAACGTACCGGCTGGTTAAGCCAATGAACAAACAGGTGACACCAACTGATAACCGCCATCGTGTTGGTCTCATTCCATACCTTTCCTATCCAGCGTATCGATCACACGAATCCAAACGACGGGTGAAGGTCCAATGTACCCCTGACCGCCGGCTGTTGACAAGGCACGCTCATGGGGGAGCAGGCTGCCGGGGATGGCCCGGCGAGGCCCGGCCGGGCGGTGCTGCACGGGCCCGGGGGCGGATTCCTGCCTGTGGGGCCGAGGTGGCCTTCACGTAGCTTTCCAGGTTTGGAAGCGCTGGGACAAGCGCTTCGAGTCTCTCTTCCCTCGATTAACGTGGTACAATGAGACGCGGGTCGGTGGCCGCCTCAATTTCCAAATCGTTCACGGCCACGGATTTCGGGCAAATCGGAAAGCGTCTAAGAAAGGAAGAGGGTGCACATGGACAGGGCCAGGTTCATCAGCAAGCTTAACGAGGCGATCGCGCTGGAGCTGGGCGCGTTGCTCCAGTACAACCAGTACGCTCAAGTGCTGCTGGGCACCGATCGAAAGATCTGGGAGGACTTTTTCAAACACAGCAGCGACGAAGCCCTGGAGCACGCGCGCCGGTTTGCATCCCGAGTGGTTGCATTGGGTGGCGTGCCGACTGTGGAGCCGGAGCCGGTCAAGCAGACCAATGACATCAGGGAAATGCTGACCAACAGCCTGGAAGTCGAGCGCCGGGCGGTGGCCGTCTACGTCGAGGCCCTGAGCTTGTGTGAGGATCACGCGGGCTATCGCAACCTGCTCGAGGACCAGATCCAGGAGGAAACCGACGACGTGGAAGAGCTGGAGAAATACCTCAACCAGGTGGCCAAAACCGAGTCCGGGCGACCGGGCAAACGGTCGAGCCGGACAGCCTGAAGCGTGGTCAACGTACGGCCGAACAGGGCAGGAGCGTCTGTGTCAGGCGCTCTTGGCCCGGCCTGAACCCGGGAACGGTAGCAGATCCATCTTTTGTGGGGCGCCATTTCGTTTGCGCGCCGGTGATTGGGGATTCAGGCAATCGGCCTTCCGAAGCTGCGTGATCAGGTCGGCCAGGGCCGACCCGGGAACGCAGAAGGACTTCTGGACGTACCAGCCCAATCCCGGATTGTACGCGAGTTGCTCCAGTCGAACACCGGCCTCCTCTCCATTGAGGAGTTCAACCCGCAGCGCCGTCCCGGGGTGTGGGCCGGGGATTGTCGCCAACTGATTCTCAACAGGGTCTGGAATGTCGGAGGGGCAGTTGCTCAGGTTCATAGGTGCATCCGGTGCACGAGACGCGAATTCCCGCCGCTGCCGTGCGGAGCGAGCCACATTCTCTTTCGGTTGAATGATACTGCATTTGAGACTAAGTCTCAACTCAAAGGCTGCTGGCCGCCTCTTTTGGGGAAGTTACTCCCTCAAAAACCGCGGGTACGGGGCTTCCACATCATCCCCTGTCGTTCTTCAACTTTCTGTGCCCAAAAGACTTACATCCTCACTGCGTTCACCGCCTGGTCCCTTCGTCTCCCTTGTTCCGTGCGTCCCGTCTCGCTGTTGCCTAGTCACGCCCTCCCCCCTCACTCTGATCGCTCCCGGTGTCAGCTGGAAAGGTTGCCCTGCGATGGGCGATCGGCTATCACCAGTGGGGGAGGTCAACATGGGTGATGATTCAGCGGATCAGCTCGCATCCACGCCTTCTATCGATCGGCGCCGGCGCCGCATTCGGCGCCTTGTCGTGCTGGCCCTCGCGTTGGGCATACCGGTCGGCGTGGTGGGAGTTGGCTTGCTCAAGCAGGGCCGGCCCTATGACGCGGTACGCCCCCCCGTGGACGGCGAGCCGGGACGCTGGGTATGGCTTGAGGGGGCGGACAACACGCGGGATATCGGGGGCTACCGGACACGCGATGGTCGTACGGTCCGGAAGGGAGTCGTTTATCGTTCGGGCACGCTGTCGCACGTGACTGATGCCGGGTGCGAGACGTTCCGCAAGCTGGGTGTGGTGACCGTCATCGACTTTCGGAACCGGCTCTCGCCGTTGCCGCTGTATAACGGCGACGTGCTGGGTATTCATCGTGTGGCGAAGGTATACGGGTGTCCCATGTCCTTCCCCGGCGGTGAGCCGTGGCAGGAGTTTTACATTCGCGGTGTTCGCGAGAATGCCGAATCCTATCGCGAAGCGTTTGAGCGGTTGGCCGAGCCGGGCCGGCTGCCGCTGCTCTACCACTGCAAGGACGGCACCGACCGCACCGGCGTGATGACGGCCTTGCTGTTGACGCTGCTGGGCGTGGACCGCGAAACGGTGCTTGCGGAGTTTCGCCTCTCTGAGCAGGTGGACCGCCCGGGAAGTCTGGACGCCATGGTGCGCCTGCTGGACGAGGTAGAGGCGAAGGGGGGTATTGGGCAGTTTCTGGCAGACTTGGGCGTGACCCCGGCGGTGCAGGAGCGGATCCGGGCAGCTCTGCTGGTGGACTGAAGCGTTGAGCCTCCCCGTGCGCGTGGCAACCCCCGCACGCTCGACGCTGAACCGAAGACCTTGAGCCAATCCCCCTTCCAGAAAACAAACAGTTGACAGGTCCGGCCCCGGGTCGTAGTATTACGACTTGTGGGTTCGTAATACCGCACCCCATTGTGTAGCGACAGCAGCCATCAGCTACGAAAAGGAGTGCGGTAGTCCTGCACCTGGAGTGACTGCAACAGAGGAGTGGACGAATGGACGGTGGACTGGGGAGATTGATCTTGGGCGCGACGGTCGCGTGGGGCGCAGCGGTTGTTGATCTCGAGCAGGCGGAGGCGCATGGTGGAGGCGATGGGACGCACTTGGCCGTGGGGTATTACTACGGCCATGACGGCAGCTACGAAGGCCCGGCCGACCCCGCCTGGCCGGCGACGCTGCTGTTGGACACCCATCCGTGGGAGCTCGACGGCGTCGTCTACGACCTGACACCGGTGGACAGTGTCTTCCTCAAGGGATGGATCGCCGACGTCCCGGGTTTCGAGCCGTTGGCAACGGAGGACCAGGAATACGACGGCCACGGCTTCTATTCGTGGCTGGACCCGGGCTACAGCCAAGGCGCCGTCCAGGTGAAGCTGCACATCGACAGCCTGGACGCCGGGTTGACCATCCTCAGCCCGGACAATCTGGTGCCTATCGCCAGCCCGTTCAGCTTCCCGAGCGGCTTCCCTCATACCCACTTCCACTACTTCGTCGATGAAAGCGAGGCGCCGGCGGTGGGGACAATCTACCGTGCGACGTTTCATCTGAGCGATGGCGCGGGTTCACTGGCCGACTCCGAGCCATTCACGGTGCAGTTCCGTGTGGTTCCCGAGCCGGCTTCGGTCGTGCTGCTTGCTGCGGCATTTTTGCTGACCGGCCATTCAAGGAGAGAGGTTACGGCCAGCAGGTGACCGGCCCGGCAGAGTTTCCGCACGGTAAGGCCAAGGGGTTCAACGCTCGGCCGTGGAGTCATTCACGGCCGGGCGCCCCTGGCTTACCCCGGTGCACGGCTTTCGCGTCTGTAGCCGCCGGCCTCCATGCCGGCCGTTCACTGAGCGCGGAGGCCGGCCGCTACAGAACTGACGAACCGGAAGGGGCACTGGTGGCCGGCGCCGCCAGCAGCTCACCAGGAAGATGCTTCCGTGATCAAGACCCGCAGTCAATACGTTGCCCTTCGAATCGGAGCCTTCACGCTTCTCGAATTGCTCGTGGTTGTGGCCGTGATCGCTTTATTGCTGGCTATCCTGCTGCCTTCGCTGACGAGGGCCAGAGGGGCGGCGAAGGCGACGGCCTGTTTAAGCAACATGCGTCAACTCGGTCTGGCCGCGCAGATGTATGCGGATGGTCATGCGGGGGCGATCGTCGATTCCGGTTTGCCTCACGGCGGATTGCCCTCGCAGCCCAGCCAGGAAGCGCAGAGCTGGTTCCACACCTTGGCTCGACATTACCGTAGCCAGTTAATCTCCCGTTGTCCGGCCGACGAGAGTCCTTTCTGGGACATGGATCTGCCAGGAACGGGACCGCCGGGCCCGGACCCTCCGGTTCGGCGACGGGTCAGCTTTGCGCAGAACGACTATCTCACGGGCGACCTGCCCGGCTGGGAATCGTTCAATCGCTATGGGCGGATCAAGCGGCCGGCCTCCACCATCCTGTTTGCCGAACTGGCTGAGACCGGGAGCTGGGCCGCCTCCGACCACATCCACGTGGAGCTGTGGCTGTTTAACCCGCGCGTCGAGGCCGCTTTGCAGATCGCACTGGAGCGACACCTGGGCCGAGCCAACTATGTCTTCGTGGATGGGCACGCCGCGGCGCACTTTTTCGACCAGACGTATGCCCTCCGCGGCTTGCGCAAGGAGGACGGCCGGTTCGTACCCGAGTGGCGCCATAACTTATACGACCCCAAGGAAGGATTTTGAGGTGACACGGTGATTCAAGACCATGCTGGTTTTCGCTGGGGGCTGACCTGGGTGATCCCACTGCTCGCGGCCGGACTCGCCGGCGCGCACGAGGCGCACATGCTCATCGGCCGTTCGGCCTCGGGCCAGCTCAGGTGCCATCCCGCCCAAGGGGTGCCGAACGAATCGCTCACGGTATTGGCCTGGATTCCGCCGGGCGGGCCGTTGCAGGGATACAGTGCCTCGATCCCCGGCTTCAGCCTGGTGATCACGGCCGCTCCGGAGCATGACTGCTACCCGCTGGCGTCCGGCGTGGATGTGTGGCTCGAACTCGTCTCCATCGACGCTCCTCTGCTGATGGTGGAGACGCCCTCGTACAGAATCATCAATGAGCAGCGACCGCCGGAGATGCGGATTGGCGGGCAGGTCAACTCGCACGTCCACCCTTTGTGGCTGCTGGACAGCGGTGATCCGGCTTTCGATCCGCAGTGGTGCGTCTGGAGGGTGCGGTTTGTGCTCAAGGACAAGGGATCGACCGCGTATGCGAACTCGGAGGTGCTCACCTTCTTCTTCTCGGCGGGGCGCATTCCGTGCCCCGCCGACTTCGATTGTGATGGCGACGTGGACGGAGACGACCTGTTGCTGTTCGAATCGCGAGTGACGGGGCCGGCTATCCCTTACGACGCTGATAGTGAGCCGACCGGCTGTACGCTGCGCCCCGATGATGAGGGCATTATTCCGGCCGACTTCGATCGGGATGGAGACGTGGATCAAGAGGACTTCGGCGTGTTTCAGCGGTGCTATTCGGGGGCGGGGGAAGCCGCGGATCCCGGCTGCACGGACTGATCACGTCTTCGGCGCGCTTCTGGTCTGCTCACGGGCTGTTGGATTCAACCGGCCGGGTTGCAGGAGGCGTCGTCGAGCATGACCGATCCTGGTCAGATATCGTCGGTGGTGGTGATGCAGGTGATATACGCTCTGGTCGCGATTGTTGGCGCTGGGGTAGGGCCTACCGCATTCAAGCCCCCACCCTGAGCCTCCCCCGGAGTACCAGGAAAGGGAAACTGCGCCTCCGGGTGGAGTACCGGGGGAGGGAATCTGATCACTCTGGGGCTTTGAGTTCTTCTACTGCCGGGAGGTCTTCCAGGCTGCCCAGGCCGAACACTTCCAGAAAGCGTTTCGTGGTTCCATAGAGAATGGGACGGCCGACGTCCTCGGCCCGGCCGACGATCTTGATCAGGCCCAGCTCGCGGAGGCGGTTGAGCATTTCGCCGGCGGAGACGCCGCGGATGGCCTCGACCTCGGCGCGAACCACGGGCTGCTTGTAGGCCACCACCGCCAATGTTTCCAGTGCCGCCTGGGACAGCCGCGAGTCCTGATGGCTCTGGTGCAGCCGCCGCAGCCAGGTGTTGTACGCCGGTAGACTCAGCATCCGGTAGCCGCCGGCGATTTTCTCGATCCGAAAGGAAAGCCCGGCCTTCTCGTAGCGCTCATTGAGCGACTCAATGTACTTGCGCACGTCCCGGGCCGAGCCGACCCCCAGAATGGAGACGATCTTGGGCAGCGTCATGGCCGTGTCGGCACTGAACAGGATGGCCTCCACGATCTGCTCCGGGGTAATTTCCTGCTGAGCCGACTCCGACGGCGGCGGAAGTGGCTCGTCGTCCTCGTCTTGGGCGCCATCCCCATTCGGGCCGGGCTCGTGGCCAGTGAGCGCCTGGATGTCGGTGGCGGCTTCGGCGGGGTGTTCACCGGGCGTTGTGTCCTCCGATGTTTCTGAAAACGTTCCATCTTCAGGATTTTCCGGATCTTGCGCTGCCAGATGGATGTTCGCCGACTCAGGCGCTTCGTCTGTGGCGGTGGATGGCGTGCGGGTGTCCGAGCTCGCTTCTGAGGAGAGTGTGCCGGCGGCGCCAGCGGTCTTCCGGCCGGCCCCACGGCGGCGCCCGGCGCGGGCGGCGGGATTTCCCGAATCGGTTGTCGCTTCATTGGCCTCGGCGTGACTGCCAGGTTCCGCGTCGGAAGCGGGAGTCGCCGAATCGGGCCCCGTTTCAACCGAATCCGCGTCCCCGGCAAATTCCCGATCAGGCTTCACGTTGGGGTCCGCCGGCCCTGATTCCGGCGCAGGGGCGGATTCCCTTCGACGGGTGCGCGGCCGTCGCGACTTCCTGCTCGCGGGCGGCGGTTGCTCTTCCGGAGCCGGCGATTGGAGTGCCGGCGATTGATCCTGCATCTCACTCATGGGGGCACACTATAGCCAAGCCTGCGTGAAGCGTCCACGAGAGAAAATCGCGCCTACAACCTCGTCTGCTGGACGTTTGTTGATGAGGCCGGAGACACTTGAGAGGCCCTTTTATGCGCGTGGTGGGGTATAGGCTGCACACCCGGCAGGAAACCTCGCGGCGCGCCACGCAACTGACCTACGCTACTCGACTGCTCACAGCACCGAGCAGGGGCGCACGCCTGTTGAAATAGGCGCTCAAGAGACCGCCACGCCGATCGGCTCTTGTCCTGTTGGGTTTCAGCCGGCACAATAATCCGCGCCCAGCAGCGGCAGAAGAGCTGCGTTTGCAGAGCGGGAGCCCCTCATGACAAAGCGTACACTATCGGGAGCGGGATTGGCGGCAGCGCTCATGGCTCAGGCCGCGGCCGGACAGCGCTACGAGCCGACCTGGGAATCGCTTGACCAACGGCCAAACCCCGCCTGGTTCGACGAGGCCAAGTTCGGCATTTTCATTCACTGGGGCTTGTACAGTGTTCCCGCCTGGGGGCCCAAGGGCAAGTACGCCGAGTGGTACTGGCACGATATGATGGACCGGAACGGCCCGACCTGGAAGTTTCACCTCCAGACGTATGGCGAGAAGTTCGCCTACCAGGATTTCGCCAGCATGTTCAAGACGGAGATGTTCGACCCGGATCACTGGGCTGACATCTTCGCCCGCTCAGGCGCGAAATATGTCGTACTCACCTCCAAGCACCATGAAGGATACTGCCTGTGGCCCAGCGCCCAAAGCTGGAACTGGAACAGCGTGGATCTCCGGCCGCATCGCGACCTGGCGGGCGATCTGACCAAAGCCGTCAAGGCCAAGGGCCTCAAGATGGGGTTCTACTATTCGCTCTACGAGTGGTTCCATCCCCTGTACAAGGCGGACGTGAAGCGGTTCGTGGACGAGCACATGCTGCCGCAGTTCAAGGACCTGGTACAGCGCTATTCCCCTTCAATCGTCTGGCCCGACGGCGAGTGGGAGCATCCGGAAGAGGTATGGAGAAGCCAAGAGTTCCTGGCCTGGCTGTTCAATGAGTCGGCTTCGCGGGAAGACGTGGTGGTTAACGACCGCTGGGGGAAAGGTACCCGCGGCAAGCATGGGGGCTTCTGGACCAGCGAATACGGCGGCCACACCGGCGCCAAGGTCGGCCCGCAGCACAAGTGGGAGGAGAACCGCGGGATGGGCGCGTCGTTCGGCTACAACCGCAACGAGACGATTGATGAATACCGCTCCGTCCGAGAGCTGATTCACCTGCTGATCGAGACGGTCAGCCATGGGGGCAACCTGCTGCTGGACATCGGTCCGACGGCCGACGGGCGGATCCCGGTGATCATGGAGCAGCGGTTGCTGGAGATCGGCGAATGGCTGAAGGTGAATGGCGAAGCCATTTACGGGACGAAGCCCTGGCGCGAATCGAAGGACGGCGAGAAGGTGTGCTACACGGCCGGCGCGGGTGGGGCGGTGTACGCGATCTGTCTTGGCTGGCCCGGCCGCGAGGTGGTGCTGTCCGTGCCCAAGGCAGGCGCCGACGCATCGGCCACCATGCTGGGCCTGCCCGGTTCATTGAAGACCCGGACCGATGGCGGCAAACTGATCATCGAAGTGCCGCCGCTTTCGGTGGACGAGGTTCCCTGCCGGCACGCGTATGTATGCAAGCTGATGGGAGTGAATTGAGACGAGTTAGCCCCCTGGATCAGACTCGCGGTCCGGACGCCGCAGTACGCAGGCCTGCTCGCTGGCGCTCGGGGCTCTGGCTCCCTCCTTCGGTACTCCGGAGGAGGGCTGGGGTGGGGGCTTGGCAGGAGGAGGCCTCGAGCCGGTCCATGGCCGCACACGTAACCGCCGGCGTCGCCGTCCTGATGTTGTGCGCCCCCGCACTTCGCGCCCAATCTGCCGCCTACCAGCCCGACTGGGATTCACTGGACCGCCGTCCGATCCCTGCCTGGTTTGACAAGGCGAAGTTCGGCATCTTCATCCATTGGGGCGTCTACTCCGTTCCCGCGTGGGGACCGCGCGGCAAGGAGTCGGGCTGGTACGGATTCGAAATGAACAAGGCCGGCAGCCCGACGGCGCGATTCCATGCGGCCACCTACGGGGAGCACTTTACCTACGCCGATTTTGCTGAAATGTTCAAGGCGGAACTGTTCGATGCCGCCGAGTGGGCGCGGCTGTTCCAGCGTGCCGGAGCGCGCTACGTCGTCCTGACCGCCAAGCACCATGACGGTTACTGTCTCTGGCCCAGTGCCATGAGCCCCCAGTGGAACAGCATGGATACCGGACCCCGCCGCGACCTGGTCGGCGAACTGACGAAGGCGGTGCGAGATCGTGGGTTGCGCATGGGGTTGTACTACTCGCTGTACGAGTGGTACCACCCGTTGCTCCGGGAGCACCGCAGCATCTACACCGGCCGGCACATGTTTCCCCAGCTCACCGAGCTTGTGGAAAGCTACGCGCCGGATCTACTCTTCGCGGACGGCGAGTGGGACTACAACAGCCGGGCCTGGAAGAGCCGGGAGTTCCTCGCCTGGCTGTTTAATGAATCCGCGGTTCGCGAGCACGTGGTGATCAACGACCGCTGGGGCAACGACACGCGCAGCCGGCACGGCGGCTACTTCACCAGTGAGTACGGGCACGTGGATGCCGGGAAGAAGCTGGATGACTCCCACAAGTGGGAAGAATGCCGGGCCATCGGCAAGAGCTTCATCTATAACCGCAGCGAGCGCGCCGAGGATTACCGCGGCGCTCGCGAACTCGTGCACCTGCTGGTGGACATCGTGAGCCGGGGCGGGAACCTGCTGCTCGACGTCGGCCCGGCGGCGGACGGGCGCATCCCGGTGATCATGCAGGAGCGACTGGTCGAGATCGGCGAGTGGCTGAAGGTCAACGGCGAAGCCATTTACGGGACGAAGCCCTGGCGCGAATCGAAGGAAGGCGAGAATGTGTGCTACACCGCGGGCAAGCACGGCGCTGTGTACGCAATCAGCCTCGGCTGGCCCGGCCGAGAGCTGGTGCTGTCGGTGCCGAAGGCGGGGGCCGGAGCCTCGGCGACCCTGCTTGGACGGCTGGATGGGCTCAAGACCCGGACGGACGGCGGAAAGCTGATCATCGAAGTGCCGCCGTTATCGGTGGAAGAAGTGCCGTGCCAACACGCATATGCGTTCAAGTTGACCGGCGTCGAATGAGCCCTCAGGCCGCCTCGCGTGTTCTCACGACTCAGACGCCGTGGCACGCCTGCCCCCTCGCTGGCGCTCGGGGCTCTGACCCCCTCCTCCGGTACTCCGGGGTAGGGTCGGGGTGGGGGCTTGGCATGCCTGTTGCTCCCCGGATGCTATTTGTATCCGGAGCATCTCTGGCCCGCGGCCCGTTCGCCGGCGCTCGGGGCTCTGAAGCAGATGGTTAGCGGTTTCCATTAACCCTTGAGCCGGCAACGTTTGTGCGCCGATCGGGGCGCCCTTGCATCCGCCTTGGCCCCCAGTACAATGCCCGCCCTATGAGCATCATCGTTCAGAAATTCGGCGGCAGCAGCGTCGCGGACGCGGAGAAGATCCACCGCGCGGCCCGGCGGGCCATCAAGGCCAAGCTGGCCGGTCATCAGGTGGTCATGGTCGTGTCGGCCATGGGCAAGACGACCGACAAGCTGGTGGCCCTGGCCAACGAGGTCAACCCTAACCCGCCCAAGCGGGAGATGGACATGCTGCTCACCACAGGCGAGCAGGTGTCTATTTCGCTCATGGCCATGGCTATTGCCGCGGCCGGCTACGAGGCCATCAGCTTCACCGGCGGCCAGATCGGTATGCTCACCGACTCGTCACACACCAAGGCGCGGATCCGCTCCATCGATGCGGAGCGCATCTACAAGGAACTCGACGCGGGCAGGGTGGTCATCGTGGCGGGCTTCCAGGGCATAACCGAGGAAGGGGCCTTGACCACGCTGGGTCGTGGGGGGTCGGACACCACCGCGGTGGCCCTGGCGGCGGTGCTGAAAGACTCGATCTGCGAGATCTATACCGACGTGGACGGCATCTACTCCACTGATCCGCGCATCGTGCCGCAGGCCCGTAAAATGGTCGAGATCAACTACGATGAGATGCTCGAGCTGGCCTCGCTGGGCGCCAAAGTCATGCACTCGCGCTCCATCGAGTTTGGCAAGAAATACAATGTGCCCATTCACGTGCGCAGTTCGCTAACTGATTCCGAAGGGACGATGATCGTGGCTCAGACTCAAGGCATGGAAGACATTGTCGTTCGCGGCGTGACGCTCAAGAAGGACCTGGCCCGCGTGGTGCTGATGGGCGTGCCCAACACACCAGGCATTGCCTCGCAGATCTTCGCCCGCGTCGCTCAGCATCAGGTGGTCGTGGACGATATCATCCAGAACATCGTCGAGCACGCCAGCGAGGCCAATATCGGCTTCACCACCAGTGGCACCGATGCCAAGGAGGCGGAGGTCATCTGCAAGCAGCTCTGCAAGGACCTGGGCATCCGCACGTTCGAGGTGGACAACAAGCTGGCCAAGGTCAGCATCGTCGGCATCGGCATGAAGACGCACACCGGCGTGGCCGCCAAAATGTTCAACGCCCTGGCCGAGGCCCACATCAACATTCAGAACATCACCACCAGCGAGATCGTCATCAGCTGCATTGTCGATGAGAAGCAGGGGGAGAAGGCGGTGCAGGTCCTGCACTCAACGTTTGGCCTGGACAAAGCAGAGTAGGTCAGTGCTGAGTGCTGAGTGGCTGAGTGCGGAGTCTCCGAACGTTGTAGTGGCCGGCGTCCCTGCCGGCCGCTACAGTCCTGTCAGCGCGCCTGGGTGCTGATCGATCAAATCTGATCCGCGTAGTACGACAGTTCCTCGCGGAAGTCGCGCAAGCGGATGCCGAAGGTCTCTTCCACCAGCCGGGTATCCGCGACGCTGTCCTCCTGGCTCATCTGAACCTGCCCCACGTTGAACTTGTAGGGCATCAGCACCGAAGGCGTGAACGGCACCACCGTGAGCGCTGCCAGCTTGGCCAGCGTGACCGGTATGCCCGCCTTGAGCCGCTTGCGGCCGGTGATGGACATCGCGCAGACGTCGTACAACTGCTTCCAGGTGAGCCGCTCTGGCCCGGCGAGATCGTACACCTTGCCAACGGTCTCGGGCATCGACAGGCACTTGACGAAGACGGCGGCCACGTCGCGCACGCTGACCGGCTGAACGAGCCGTTCGCCCTTGCCGAAATAGGGCATGAACGGCTGTCGCCAGGAAGTGGCGAAAAACCTCATCATCTGGATGAACTCGCTGTCCGGACCATGAATGATGCTGGGGCGGAAGATCGTCCATTGCAGGGAACTCGCCCGGACGATCTCCTCGGCAGCCCACTTGGTCTTATGGTACTTGCTGAGGGCGTTGGGGCGCGTGCCCAGCGCCGACATATGTGCGTAGCGGCCAACACCGATCCGTGAACAGGTGGCCACCACGTTGCGGGTGCCCTCCGTGTGAATCCGGTGAAACGTCTGGCCGACCAGCGGCTTCTCCTCGATGATGCCCACCAAATGGATGGCGGCCGTGCAGCCCTGGGCGGCGCGGTCCAGCGCACCCACGTCAAACAGATCGCCCGATTCCATATGCACGCGGGCGCACTGCTCGGGATTGAGCTGCCGTCGCATCCGGTCCGCATCGCGCACCAGGCAGACCGGCTGGTAGCCGCGGGCGACGAGCTCTCGCACCACATATCGCCCGACGAATCCGCTGGCTCCGGTGACCAGCACCCGCTCGCCGGCCGCAGGGCCGCTGCCGGTAGCCGACCCCGTTAATGTGGGTTTATCGCTCATGACGTGGCTCCTTGCGCTTGGCGATCGGCCTCCAGTCGTCCCTTGTATTATGGGAGTCCAGAGAGCACGTGCACCGCGTCAGCGGCTGTTTCACACGGTTTTTGCACGACCGGGGGGCTCACTGGTGGCGGATTATCGTCCCTGGTCATCGGCGCTTCGCCGACTGAGATAGCGAGTTCGGCCCGGTCGGGAATCGCCGGCGGGCCGGGTGGCCGGTTCACCTGCCTCAGCCGGAGCGGTGGCAGGCGCCTGGGCGAGTTCTCCGCTGGACTGCGGAAGAATGTGCTTGGAAAGGACGGTGCGGACAAACGGCTCGCTGGTGGCATCGGTATGAGCGCCGGACCATCCGTTGCGCTCGAAACGTGCGGACCAGCCGATGTTATGGATTTTATCGTTGGAGCCACCGATCGGCCGCAGACCCACCAGGCCGGCCGAGTCGGCGCCGATCTCGCCGTCGATGGTGCCGAGCGCTTTCACTGGTCCGGAGAGGATCTGATCGTAGGGCGAAAAGTACACCCATACCCCGCCGGAGATGTTTTCCAGTGCCTTGCGCATGTTGTACCGCGCGGACAGGCTCGAGCCCAGCAGGATCAGGCTATTGACCTTGGCCGGAGGGGCGACGTTCTCGCAAGCCCAGACGGCCACACCGGTTCCGGCGGAGAGGGCGATGATGTTGACCTGGTTCTCGGGATACTCGTGCAGGTAAGCGCTGATTTCGCGTCCGAGTTTCTCCCCGCGGGCGCGCGCGGCGACACGGCCGATGGTCTGGTCCAGGGCGGGATTGAACGTGGGCGACCAGCGATAATTGATGATGCTGCCGCGATAGCCGGCGCGGCGCAGGCCTTCCTGGACTTCGGTCACCCCGTAGCCCCAGTTGCCGGCCCCATCGATGTAGTACGTTCGGCCGACCCGGTCGAGGGCCGCCGACCCACCGCTCGCCGAAGCCGCGCATCCAGCCGATAAAGGCAACACCAGAAGGGGCGCAGCCCACAGCAGGCAGCGAATACGCCGGGCCTTGAAAATGGAAGCTTTGAACTCGGCCATAGCCTTTCCCAATGGTAGACAATCGTCCTGACCCGTCAAGGACTTTGGCAATGCAGGTTCCGGCGCGCATTGACCGGGATCTGAGCAGGTCCTAATATCGGGTCGGGCTAGGAAACGGTGGGTGTTTCTTTGCGGGTTAAGATTTGCGGGATTACCAGCCTGGAGGACGCTCTGGCCGCCGTGGATGCGGGTGCGGACGCGATCGGGCTGAATCTGGTCGGAGGCCCGCGTTGCCTGGACGTTTTGTCCGCCCGGTCGATCCTGCGATCGTTGCCGCCGCTGGTGACGCCGGTGCTGTTGGTGCGGCTCGAGTCCGGTATCATCTCCGGACGGCTATCGGCCGTGCTGGTGGAGTGCCGGGTATCCCACCTTCAGTTGTATGGCGACGTGACGGCGGAGAGCGTTCGTCGCCTTTTGGACCAGGGCATCCGGGCCATGCCGGTCGTGGCGGTGCGGGATCGTTGTTTCGCCGAGGAACTGGCCGGCTGGGGCGGGGGTGGGCCAGGTTGCTGCCCGCCGGCAGTCGTGCTGGATGCCTATGATCCGGCCCGGGAGGGCGGAACGGGTCGAACGTTTCGATGGGACTGGGTCGCCCAGGTTCGACAAAGCGGCGAGGCTTCCCGGTGGCCGCGGGTGATCTTGGCCGGCGGACTTCGGCCGGACAATGTGGCCGAGGCTGTGCGGGTCGTTCGGCCGTATGGCGTCGACGTCTCCTCCGGGGTCGAGGTCGATGCCCAGCCCGGAAGGAAGGATCGGGAGAAGCTGATCGCCTTTGTGCGGAACGCTCGGGAAGCGCTGTCCGCCTGATGGAAAGGAACGCATGAGAGAACGTAGCATCGCTCGCGCGTTGGCCCTGCACGCGGTGCTGGCCGGCGCCCTGACCGCCGTGGCCGAGACGCCAACTGCCGTTTCAACCCGTCCGGCCGGTCCAGTGCCCGGACCTTTCGTGAGTCTCAAGGCGCTGCAAAAGCATTTCGACAAGCAGCTCGAGCAGAGCCGCAAGGCGATCGAGACACAACGCCTGGCATCGCTGAAAGTTTTCGTCGAGAACACTTCAGGTGCGCAGCAGGAGGAGGCGATGGCCACGATGGTGACCATGGCCGTCAATCTGGAGGAGTACGATCGCGCTGCCGGCCTCAGCGATGAGTTCCTGAAGAAGTTTCCGAAGAGCAGCCGCGCCGCCGAGGTCCGGGGTCAGCGCCTGGCGGCCCTGATCGAATCAGGCCGGATCGCGCAGGCCCGCCAGGAGTGGGAAACGCTGCTCAAGCAACCCTCCATCGACACCATGAACGAACTGCTGGTCAGCGGCATCCGGCTGGGCGAGACGTATGCCGATCTGGGCCAGCCGGACGAGGCGAAGGCTGTCTATGCCAGTATGAAGCAGTATTTGCCTCAGGCGTTCCCCCAAGCGGAGCGGGAGATGTTCCTCATGCAGTTGGAGCAGGTCCTCGCGCCGCGGGTGAGTGCCCTGGGATGGATCGGACAGGCCCCCCCAGAGCTCGAGGGAAAGGACCTGGAGGGCCAGCCGGTCAGCCTGACAGACTACAAGGGCAAGGTGGTGTTGCTGGACTTCTGGGCGACGTGGTGCCGGCCGTGCCTGGCGGCCATGCCCGAGTTGCTGGACGTATACGAGCGCTATCACGACCAGGGTTTCGAAATCATCGGAATCAGCCTGGATGCCGACGAGGAATCCCTGAGGGCCTATCTACAGCAGCAAAAGCTTCCCTGGCGGCAGGTGTGGGACAACCAGGGCATGCCCGGCACGCAGAATCCCTTTGGCGGGCCCAATACCCGCAAGTTCGATTTGTCCGGCATCCCGGCCACCTTTTTGATCGATCGGGATGGGAAGATCGCGCGGTCGGGCTTGAGCGGCCCGGGACTGCGGCAGGCGGTCAGTCGCGTCCTCGCCCGGCCCGCGAGCAAGCCGAAGTAGGGAGCTGACCATGGTGCTGCGCCCGACTCCGCGGCTTCAACCAGCAGCCGGCTCGTTGGGTCGACTGGCCATCCTTCAGATCGGCACCTGCCTGGGCGCCCTGGTTGCAGGGGCGGGTTGCGTCGCGCGTTATGAACCGCCGAAGATCGAGCAGCCGGAGACGGCTCCGGCCGGCTCGGTGCTGGAGGCGGGGCCGTACCTGCGGGCCACACGACTGGGCCGATGGGTTTACGAACGGGTGGAACTGCGCGACGAGAAGCGAATTGAGGCCGGCCGCTACGTGCGGCAATACCGCAGTGAGCGCATGCTGGAGGGGTTGCTGGAGGCGCGTCCGCCGGCACCACTGGCAGAGTACCTGCACCACGAGGACTCCGGCGGCGGCCCAGAGCCGCAGCCGCGTCGTCCATTGCCGATTTTCCGGCACGAGACGCTCATTCCCTTCGAGATAACGGAGCCCATGCCGTCGATTCCGGCCGAACTCACGTCGCAGCACCCCATCATTTCATCGACGCCCCTACACTATTACAATCGTCGCGGCCATCGCGCGGCCACCGGAACGCTCACGCGCCGCGCGGAGATCGAGGGCACGCAGGATGTCGATTGTCCCGCCGGCCGTTTCGCCGACTGTCTGCGCGTGCGCGTAGATCTGGAGATCAGATTTCCTTGGGGGCCCACCATCGATTGGACTACCCGCTTATGGCTCTCGAAGGAAGTTGGCGAGGTGCGCCGGGTGCAGGAGTTTACCGGGTGGATGTTGATCTTCTTCTTTGGCAGCGCGCACGAGTATCTGCTCGTTGAGCATGAATCCGCCGGCCTGGCCGCGGTGAGCACGCAGCCGGCGGACCTGGCCCCGGCATGGGGTCGCGGGCTGGTGACCATGGACCGCGGCTTCCCCCACCCGCAGATCAGCGGGCTGGCGGTGGATTTCGCGGCGACGCAGCCGGCGACAGCACCGGCTCAGTGAGTTTCCATGCCGGCCAAGCGAAGGATTCTGCAGCAGCCGGCCTGAGTGCCGGCGGTGGCGGTGGACGCTTCCGCCGATGGGTGTCAGGCGAAGCAACGCCAGGGCCGACAGAACGCCAGCGTGAAGAATCGTTCCATGATCACCGGCGGCGTAGCACTTTTCGGAGGTAGCTTTAATCCCATTCACATGGGGCACCTGATCGCCGCGCGGAGCGTGGGTGAGCACCTGGCTGTCAACCGGGTCGTGTTGATTCCCTCGGCCAGTCCGCCGCATAAGCGCGGGGAGGAGCTGGCTGATGCGGCCGACCGGCTCGAGATGGCCCGGCTGGCCGTCGCGGACGACCCGTTCTTCACGGTCAGCGACGTGGAAGTGCGACGCAGTGGTCCGAGCTTCACGGTGTGGACAGTCGAACAGTACCGCCGGGAACTGGGGCCGCAGGTTCCGCTCTACTGGATTATCGGCGCCGACAGCCTTCCAGAGCTGCACAGTTGGTTTCGCATTGCGGAGCTCGTGGAACTCTGCGACATCGTGACGGCCGTCCGGCCGGGGTATGACACGCCCGATCTCGCGCCTTTGCGACAGGTGCTGCCGCCGGAAAAAGTGCAGCGGCTGAGTGACTCCGTCCTGCCCACGCCGCGCATCGACATTTCAGCCACCGAGATCCGCCAGCGCATCCGCACGCACCGACCCGTGCGCTACCTCGTTCCCGAGCGCGTACGCGAATATATCGAGCAGCGGCGGCTCTACAAGGTCCCCTCATCGTGAGTGCGGCTCGTGAGTCCGGCATATTGGCTCCCTGAAAAGCTGTCTCAGCGTCTGTCCCTGCTCTGTGAGCAGTGCTGGAACGGAAGGGTTTCCGTGGGAACAGAAGCACTGCTGACACAGCAGTGGCACACCCGCCAAGCCGGTACGGAATTGCGGTAGCCGTGGATGGGGGGTCGGCGCAGGCGGGCGGCGACCTCAGCAGCTTGCCAGCTCGACGCGCGGCGCGACGACCTGCAAGTCTTCGGGTGAAAAGACCGCCGGCAGTTCCTGGAGAGCGGAGCTCGCCGCGACGGTCAGCGCGTTGCGGAAAGCGGACTCCACATCGCTCTCATCAAAGCACATGCCTGCCAGAAAGCCGGCCATGAAGGCATCGCCGCACCCCACCGTGCTGCGGATGTGCTCCCGCGGGAGGCTGACATGTCCGTGAAAGCCGCGTCCCTCGGCGAAACAATAGGCGCCTCGTTCTCCGGCCGTGACGACGACGATGGGGATCCGCTCGTTGAGCTCGCGCGCCGCGTTCAGCACGGCCGCCTCGTCGGGCAGCGGACGGCCGGTGGCGTCACTCAGCTCGAGCAGGTTGGGCTTGATCAGCCACAATGCCTTGCCCGCCGCCACCCGGATCGGCTCCCGTGAGGTATCCACAGCCACGCGGGCGCCGCGCTCGATGCACAGGTCCACCAGTTCGCCGAAGCCCTCCGCCGATAGTCCGGGGGGCGTCGAGCCGGAAAAAACAATGACCGCCTGCCCGTGCGAGAGGATGGACAGCTCGGAGCGAAGTCGCCCGATGTCCTCGGGAGCGACGGAGGGGCCGGCATCGCGGATGTGCGTCTCGGTCCGACTGACAGGGTCCAGCAGCGTGATATTCTCGCGCGTGGCGTCCTCGAGGGGAACGAAGCGGGGAGTGACGCGCGCGGCGCGGGCCGCCGACTCGAAGAACTCCATGGCGTCGCGGCCCATCCAGCCTGCGGCCGTGTTGTCGATCCCCAGAAGCCCCAGTGCGCGCGAGACGTTGAAGGCCTTGCCTGACGGGGTCCGCGACCGCAGCCGGCCCGGTAGATGCCCGCCGATGTGCAGTCCGGATACCTCCATGACCTTATCGATCGTGGGATTGAGAGTGACCGTGACCACTGATCGGAGAGAAGAGGCGCTCATGGAGCCGTCTCCGCTTCAGCCCCAGGCATCGACGCGGGCTCAGCGTCCTGACGGACTGCTTGATCGAGTGCGAGGGCCGCCCGCTGCGGCTCGTCGCCCAGCCGAAAGCGCAGAACGGCCGTTCCGGTCACCCGGCGCAGATCTGCTTCCGTCAACCTCACGCAGTCGCCCGCCTTATCTTCAAGGAGAGCCTCACCGGAGCAGGCCGCCAGTGCCAGCTCCATGGGGCCTTCGGGCGTGGGAGCGGTGACGGACAGATCCTGGATTCCCGTCAGCGCGGCCAGAGCGCCGGTGAGCAAATGAATCCGCAGGCCGTTCCCCTCTTCCGTGCGAACCAGTTCGACGTAGCCCCGGTCGCCATCCAGCGCGGTCAGCGTGCCGCCATGGGGGGGCTCCAGCTTCGGCGCGGCCGAGGGCGCCGTGGGAGCCGGGGCCGTGGCCGCTTGAGTTGCGGGCGGCAGAGGGGGCAGCGGCGGGGAATCCTCGCATCCGGGCATCGCCAGAATCAGGACGCCCACGACACCTCTTATTTTCATCAGGCTGACGCTTCTCATGGTTCAGCGAACGCCCATGATGATTTCCTGGGTGAGCTGGTCCAGGCGCTCGTGGTGAAGCTTGCGCCGGGCCAACTGGTCAGGATCGAAAGTCATTGTCGCCAGTTGCTCGTGGGGCGGCAGCGACTGAGGGTGGCCCCGGAGTTCCTTGAGAATGCCCTGGATCTCCTGATCCGCATTGAAGCGGGCCACTTTCTCCTTCATGATCAGGTAAGTGCGCATGCAGCCCTCGACAAAATCCCAGACCTCCTCGCGGTCGGCCGTGCGGTAAGCATGAGCGTCGAAGGAGCGCGCCCCGGGCCAGCCTGAATCCTCGACCAGCTTGACGATCAGGAAGCCTTCCTTGAGATCCTCAGCGCCGAAGCGCAGATCCTGATCGAAGCGGAGCGGCTTCTGGCCGTTGAAGTGGCAACCATAGAGCTTGTCGGCCTCCAAGGCCTGGGCAACCTCGTGGTAGGCGTTGAGCCCGGCCATGCGCGCGTGGGCGATTTCGGGAACGATGCCGCAGTTCTCCGGCTTATCGAGCGTATCGATGAGGGCCAGGCCGTGGCCCACGGTGGGCATGTAGATGTCGCCGCGGGGCTCGTTGGGCTTGGGCTCCATGGCCAGGCGGTAGCCCTGGTAGCCCTTCTTGTCGATGTAGGCTTGTAGATAGTTGAGCCCCTCGCGAAGCCGCTTGATCGCCTCCATCGGATTCTTGGCGGCATCGACTTCGGCGCCGTCGCGGCCCCACCAGAGATTGCACAGGTCGCAGCCGACCTGCACACCGATGTCGATGGCCCGCATGTATTTCTGCATGGTGTACTGGCGGACCTGGGGATCGTGGCTGGTCAAGGCACCATCCTTGAATGCCGGATGGCCGAAGACGTTGGAGCCGCAGTTGGTACACCGGATGTCGAGATCGTCCATCCGCTTGCGGGCCTCCCGCAGTAGCCGGTCGGTCTCGCTCGCGCTGGTGCCGTCGGGGACGAGGTCCTCGGCGTGCATCTCGTAGGCGTACACGTTGCGCTGACCCAGTTCGGCGATGACCTCCAGGCCGGTCATGGGAGATCGGGTGGCATCTCCGAAGGGGTCACGGCCGGTGTTCTGAATGGTCCACAGCCCGAAGGCAAACTTATCGCTTTTCTTGACCTTGTAGTCCGCCACGGAATGGATCCTCCCGCTGAAACAATTGAAAGTGGCCGGATTGTAAGAGGGAGTGGCCGGGGGGGCAATCGGTGCACTGACGGCGCAAGACCAGCAGGGACTTGGCAACCAGACGCGGCAACAAAGCGAATGATGAGACAGCAAGACTGAGCGACGGAAAGACGGAAGGATACGGGGACGCGGAGACGCTGGGACGCGAACACGGAAACGCGGGGACACGGAGGCGTGGGGACTCGAAGACGAGGGGGTGCGTAGACGAGGGACACAGGGAGCAGGAGCCGAGCGGGCATTGGATGTAGCGCAAGGACGAGGTGGGGGGCAAAGGGGTGCTGGCCCCCTTCCTCCGGTACCCCGGGGGAGGCCTCCTACCGAGGAATCTGCCAAGAGTCACTAAGAGTCAAGACAGAACCACGTCGCCCGCGCACCTGTTCCTCAACGCGATCATCTGCTGCGGTGGGGCAGCGCAGCCGGCACGGAGCCGGACTCTACGGGCCCCGCTGCCTTGAGGTAATCCGCCAGCCATCCGGCGATCGGCTCCACTTCGAACGAGGGCCAGTTTGACGTGCCGATCTGAAACAGCGTGCTGCCCAGCACGTAGGGATCCTCCTGGAGCTGCTTGTCCCACCAGGTCAGCCACTGCTGAAATTGCTCGGCCGTGCCGTTGGCCTGCCAACCCGATTTCTCCGGGTTGCCCCCCGTGTCGAACCCGGCTTCGGTCAGAATCAGCGGCAGGTCCTTCAAATCGGGGTGCGCCTTGGCCAGGTGCTCGTAGAATCGGCGGTAGCGCAGGGAGTAGGACAGCTGATAGCCAAGATCCGTGGACCATTTCGGCGTATAGGCATGATAGCTCCAGGCTCCGCCCAGTTTCTGACACACGCGCAGTGCGGGTACGATGGCGTCGATCTTTTTCAGCACTTCCGACAGTGGGCCAGGAGGATTGCCGACCGGTATGTTGAATGTGCACGGCTTGAAACCTGCCTCGGCGATCATCGGCGCCAGCGTGACCCAGAAGTCATTGAACCAGGTGGTGGTCCTGATGCTGTCCCAGCAGGGTGTGCTGTCGCACTCGTTGGGCCCTTCGACGTAGTCAATCGACCGCCGATCGCGCTCGGACAGCTTCTTCAGTGGCGACGCCAGGACGGATTTGAAGAAGTCGCGCGCGCTGGATTCCGGGTTGGCAGTGAGCTCGTAGCGTTTGCCGGTGTAGACCCGCAGCACCACGATGCCCTCTGGCGTGGTGGACTTGTACTGCCGAGCCGCCTCCAGCATCGGCCCCGACGTATCCAGGATCTTGATGACCCGTGGGTGGGCGTCGGTAATCCGCCTCACGCCGGCCGTGTTGCGGTCGATCAGATGAATACCGATCTTGCTCTTACTTGGCGCGGCCGCATGAGCCGGCAGCACGCTGAGCAGCAGCGCGGAAACCGCTGGCAGGATTCGACCAAAGTTGACGGAGAACATCGCCACCTTCCTTCATGCTGAACATCATTGATCCAGGGGCGGTATTGTACCGCGTCACTCAATTAGAAACAGTTCTCACCTGTTCCGGTTTTTCGCGCAGCAGTTCCTCGATCCGGGTCGCCATCAGTTTCTCGCCGGTCGCGCCCTGCCAGTTGAGCTCGCCGTACCACCAGTAGCGAATGCGGCCCTGCTTATCGACCAGATATACCGCGGGCCAGATGTTGTTCGACCACGCCTTCCAGTTCTCCCGCTCGTTGTCGACGAGGATGGGAAAACTCAGCTCGTTCTCCTTTGCCTTTTCGCGGAGCTTCTCGAGTGAGTGTTCGCCGTCCGTCTCGGGCGTGTGGATACCGACCAGGGTCACACCTTTCTGCGCGAAGGTCTTCTGCCAGTTGCGATAAGCGGGATAGTTATGAATGCAGTTGATGCAGCCGAAGGTCCAGAAGTGGACGACCACCACCTGCCCGCGGAGGCCGGCCAGCGTGAGCGGCTTGCTGTTCACCCAGGTCTGCTTCCCGCGCAGTTCGGGAGCAGGCATGACGAAGGGCTTGATTTGCGACAGATCGAAAGGCTTGCCGCCCAGAGCCGCCCACTCCTTCTCCTGGGCGGCGGAAAGGATGGAGATGAGCGTGTTATACTCCTCGGTGCGGATTCGCCGGGCCACCACATCCCGCGCTTCGCGGTGCTGGCTGCTGGTGACCAGGCTGTCGAGCGTCTCCGAGGCGATCCGTGCTTTTCTGACCGCTGCCTGGATCCGCTCGCGTTGGTCGTCGGTGAGCGCGAGCCGGGAGGCCGTCTCCGGCTCGAGCGCGGCCGCGGCCCCACGCGCCCGGAAGGTGATCTGGCCGAGCCGTTCCCGTTGCGTCTCTGACAGGAGAGGCTTCAACTTCGCTCGTAGCCGGGTTGCCAGGCTCCGCGACCGGGTAGCCTGCTCGCCCGAGGGGTAGTTACGCAGTTCCCACAGGCTGCCTGCCAGTTCCTCCACCACGGCCCGAACGCCGGCTTGCTGGGCGTCGGTCAATTTGAGCTCCGCCTGCACGGCCGCATCATGGACCAGAAACGCGGGCCAGTCGATCCCCTGAGCCGCCGGCCGAGTAGCGGGACGAGTGTCAGGCGGCTCGTCCGCCGCATGGACTGAAGGGCCGACGACCATGAAGGGAACCCAGACGGTAATGGCGCAAAACCGCTGCATGGCCCGCTCCCGCAAGAATGGAATAAATGCCGACCGGCTCCGATGCCACCCATTCTATACCGCTCAAGCCGGCGCCAGTAGTTTTACTGGATATGCCCGTACAGTCTCATCTGCCGTCACCAGCGTCAGGCCCTTGACGATGGCTTGGCAGATAAGCGCCGGTCGAACGGATCGCAGTGGAGCGGCGGCAACCTGTGAAGTCGGCTGAGGTCGGCCTCTTCAAGTGGCAGGCTGTCAATCGCGTGCCGTTGGCGCTGGTGGGGCAGATAGATCTCCGGTGGAGAAGGCAACGGCAGCTTGCCCAAATGATACTTGATACCCGCTTCCCATATCGAAATCGCGCTGCGGAAGACAGTGTTAGCAGGATCACGAAGCAGGTTCCCCCACACGGCTGGAAGCCGCGCGTCTCCGCTGATGTACCAGAGGAAAATCCAGCAGCAGCCTCATCGACCCTCGAACTCCGCCAGAACCTCTGCTGATAGCGGCGCATCGAAATCTTCCGGCGTGACGAACTCGCCCCGGCATAGTCCCAGAGGGCGTGGCTGCTCCGAGGTGGAGGTGATGGGCCGTATCTCTGCAACAGGCGTGTTGGCCTCAGTGATCAGCAGGGTCTCCCCCGCCCGGACGCGCTGCAAGCAGCCGAGCAGGTCTCGTTGGATCTCCTCCAGAGTAATGGTAGCCATAACAATAGTAGACCGAAACTTGAGGGAGATGGGTAGCGACAGAATCGGCATGAGCATCATGCGGCAGGACGATCGCTACGTTGCCTACGCGGGGCGGGTGCCATTTCGGCTCCTGCCACGGCCGTACGAAACACGTTCGAGGGACGCGGCAAGTCACGGCTGTTCGCGTCTTGAGGGCCATCGCGGGACGGCATGACAGCCGAGAGGTTCTCACCGTGTCCCGCCTGTTCCCACGCTCCCCTTCGTGGTGGTGGGACGAAAGGTAGCGGTCCCACACCCCATCCAGTTGGATGGACCATCGGGGGCGCTTGGACTCCGATGGGTTCGGGGGTTAGCATGTGCGGACCGCTGGCCAGGCGTGCACCAGGGAGGATGACCCCATGCAATCGGCCGTGCGGAGCGAGGATCGCCGGATGGCGAAGGATGTAGTCGCGGACGTGATCATTCGGCCGGCCAGAGCAGGCGACCTGCCTCATTGTGCGGAGATCTTCCTGGCCGGGCGCCGGACGATCTTTCCCTGGATTCCGCCGGAACGGTTTCACCTGGGCGATTTCGAGGTCAGCACGGCCGGCGAGGAGGTCTGGGTGGCCGAGCTGGACGGCCGGGTAATCGGGTTTGCGTCCATTTTCATCCCGGGAAGCTTTGTGCATAACCTCTTCGTCGAGCCCAGCTTGCAACGTCAGGGCATCGGCCGGCAGCTCCTGGATCGGGCCCTGGAACGCCTGCCATCACCGGTCAAACTCAAATGCTGCACGGCCAATACGCCCGCCCGTACCTTCTATCTCAAAACCGGCTGGGTCGAGGACGGCACCGGCACGGACGATTTCGGGCCGTACGTCGTCTATCGCAAGTAGCCGTTACTCCTGCTCTGAAACCTTCCAAGCTTCTGCGCATTTAATCCTTCATGTGGATCTGGCTGGGATTCACCGTTGCAGGCAGTCTCATCGTGGCCTTGCTTTACCTGGGGGTTTTTCAGGACCGCAGCCGGGGTCGGCCTCGATGCCCCCAGTGCTGGTACAACATGACCGGCGCGCCGAGTCTGGTCTGTCCCGAGTGCGGCCACGATGCCCGCTTCCAGGGCCGCCTGTTTCGCACGCGCCGGAGACGCTGGCCCGTCGTGCTCGCCATTCTGCTGGCCTTGGGCTGCGCGTATGCCTGGCAGGTACGGCTCCGCATCGCCGAGTCGAAGGAACCCTGGGCACTCGCATTTCGGCCCACGTGGTGGCTATTGATGACATTCCCGAGCCGCCCGCCCGCTGAGCAGTACGACATTGCCGATCGGATCTCACGGTCGGGGGTGTGGCCGTGGGACGAGCGATTGCTGATGATGAGTTGCAACACGATGCTGACCGGTGCCAAACGCCAGCATGGCGTCGCCATCCAGCTTCTGTGCTCGGCAGCCAGTCACTCACGACAGGCGCTGGACCGTCTGTGCGAATTCACGCACAGGGACGAAGGATTACGCCTCCATGCAGCCATGGGCGCGGCAACCTTCGCAGAACGGCTCACTGACCGGCAACTGATGAATCTTCTGGAGACAGTCCCTTCGCTGCAACGAATGGAGGGACTGCCTGACCGCCTGCTCAAAGAAATGATCGCCCGGAAACGTCCCGAGTTTCGTAGACAGCTTGCCCGGCTGGCGGCACTGCCCTCGGGCAAGCCCGTTCACGATCTACCTTACTATGTGGACTATCCTCCCAATCTGGCGTTCCTCACCGCCTTGCGGCGCCTGGAGGGGCGCCCGGATCCGCTGAGGATTGCTTTGATGGATGCTTCGCCGCTGGACTGCAGGGCCGACGATCTGCCACGGATTTCAGTCAGCGTTGGGAACGTGGATGTCGAGCAAATCGCGGTGGGTATTCAGGAGGGTGGATGGTACTGCGGACACAGCCCTGCCCGTTGGAGATTGGAGGTACATGATGAGAGGGGCCGCCCGGTGCCCGTCCGCGCGCAGCGAGCGAATAGCCGGGAGCTTTCAAGCCGCAGGCTGCTGGCCTTTGGCGAGACGCGCAGCCTGGAGCTGGATGTGGACGACGTCGTAGGCCCACTCGAGCCCGGCCGATACCGCGCCGTGGTGCGATATCACATCGAGCGCGGGATTGCCTATCTGGACGAAGGCGAGATTTCGAAGCTGATCACCTTTACTTCCGACCCATTCGAGCTGATCGTCCGGCCCGCCGGCTCGGGTTGGCGGCCGGCGGGAAAATAGGGCCGAAAGGGTCCGGTTGTCGGACTGAACGGGCGTGCCGAGGACACGTTCAGGCGGCCGGGCGCGGCCAGGATCGGCGGCGAAAAATGCACTGGGAGCAGATGCCGCCGGGAGACCCGCGGCGATTTCGCGCATCTGATAACTAGTGCCTCTTCCAGTGGACGACTTCCGCTCTTTGTAGCGGCTGGCGTCCCTGCCGGCCGTTCTGCTCAGGCAACGGCCGGCACGGAGGCCGGCCGCTACAGACGCGGATGTCTTCATGCGGAAGGGGCACCAGAACAGCGGTAGCGGCGGTTGGTCCGGAGTAGGTGGTGCCTGCGTCCGGATGGTCGCATCAGGCGTCCGCCGCCGGAGGATACCCTTGGCCATATGGATCTGGCTTGGATTCGCAGTGGCGGGGCTCTTGATCGTCGGTCTGTTATACCTGGGGCTATTTCAGGACCGCAGCCGGGGTCGCCCGAGGTGCCCCAAGTGCTGGTACAACATGACCGGCGCTCCGAGCCTGGTTTGCCCGGAGTGCGGCCATGACGTCCGCGTCCAGCGTCGCCTGTTCCGCACGCGGCGGAGACGCTGGCCTGTCGTGCTCGCCATTCTGCTGGCCTTCGGCTGCGCGTATGCCTGGCAGGTGCGGCTCCGCATAGTCGAGCTGCGGGAGCCCTGGGCCTTGGCCGTCCGGCCGACCTGGCAATTGTTGATGACGCTCCCGGGTCGCCCACCGGTCGAGTTGTACCACATCGCCAACCGGATCGGCCGATCGGGGCTCTGGCCGTGGGACGATTGGCTGCTCATGATGAGCTGCGATGCCATGATGGCCGCCAAGAATCCCCATCTGGTTCGCCTGTGTACCGCGGCAGCGCCCCACTCGCAGCGTTCGCTGGATCGCCTTTATGGATGGCGCGAGCACGCTGACGAACCGACGCGCCGTGCCGCCATTGTCGGCGCGGCGCAGAGCGCAGACCGGCTCAGCGACGAGCAGCTTGGGAGCCTTCTGGACTCAGCGGCCAGGCTCCAGTTCATGGGCGCCACTCCGGAAATGCTCCTGATCGAGATGCTCCATCGCAGGCGTCCCGAATTCAGGCAGCAAATCGTCAGCTTGTCGGCACCGCCCCCAAAAAACTCCTTACTGAATCGTCCCTCGAACCTGCCAGCAGTCGCTGCGCTGAGACGATGGGACGGCCAGTCGGCGCCGTTGAAGGTTTTCCTGCAAAACCCGCTGCCGCTGGAGAGCAACGAAGCCGATCTGCCGGTCCTCTCGGTCAGCATTCAGAATGTTGACGTTCAGCATGCTGTCGTCAGCTTCCATGTTGGGGGTGACTATCGCAGCGGCAGGCAAGCGCGCTGGAGAATCGAGGTGCAACGCTCAGACGGGGGCATGCTGCCGTTGAAACCTCCAAGGAGTTTCGCAGGTGGCGGTATCTCCAACCGCAGGTTACTGGCACACGGTGAGAGCTACGAGACAAAGCTGGACATGGACGATTACGTGGGGCCGCTGACGCCCGGGCGCTATTCCGTGATCGTGCGCTACCACGATGAATGCGCGATTGCGGACATGGAAGACATCTCCAGGCTGATCATCTTCTCATCCGATCCGTTCGAGCTGATCGTGCATCCCGCGGACGTGGATTCGCACCCGGTGGAGCGCTTCTGAGCCTTCCGTGCCGCCACTGCCCTCGCCGGCGGTTATCCCTTCCATGACCCGTGAAAACCGCTGATGCATTTATCAGAGTTTTTCGTGCATCCCCGTTCGCTTTTACCGGTGATGGCACCCTTATTGCTCCCGCCGGTGAGGGCACCGGCGGCACTTTGGCTACAGCCACGCCGGCCTGCCTACCGGGCCGCAGGCTCGGTCAGTGAGAGGTCGTCCGCCTCAACTGGGGGCCGTCTGACTCAAGTGCGGGAACGGCCGACGGCTGCGCAACTGGACACCGGGCGCAGTATCGGCTTCTGACGGAAATCCGTCGATGTGCTCGGCGGCTGGGCCGGGCCGCTGAGGCGAGAACTTCGGCATCTCTTGGGAGGGCTCACAGGCTTAGAAATATCAATGCTTTGTGTAATTGACAGCCTCGCTTCCGGCAAATAGAAAAGCATTCATTGGCACGTGCGTTCCCCGGCCGCGGGCGGCCGGTCGGCTCTGGCGACACATACGGTTGCGGAAAGGTCAGGTGCGGGATGATCGTTGGCAAGCTGTGGCATGCTCTCAAGGCCCAGATCAACAAGATCGCGAACATCTTCTGGACGGCCGACCCGATCGCGCAGATGCAGTACGAATACGATCTGGCCGTCGCCCAGCTTAAAGAGGGCCGTGAAGGTCTGGAGCAGTACCGGGCCCTGGTGGAGCGGGTTAGTCGCCAGGCGGCCAACGACCGGGCTCACGTGAGCAGCCTGGAGGCCAAGGTGAAGGCCTACCTGCAGGCGGGCGACCGTGAGACCGCCGCCAAGTTCGCCCTGGAGCTGCAGAAGGCCAAGGGACAACTGGCCGAGAACGAGGAACAGCTCAAGCTCCACGAACAGGCGTACAATAACAACCTGACCAAGATCAAGCACGCGGGCAAGAAGCTCTCCGACGTCCGCGAGAAGATCGCCCGCTACGACGCCGAGCTCAAGATGAGCCGCGCCGAGGCCGAGATGGCCAAGCTGGCCCAATCCTTCGATTTTGACGTGAGCACCGACTTCGGCCAGATCGAGCAGGTCATCCAGGACAAGATCAGCCTGAATCGGGCGAAAGTTCGCGTGGCCTCCGATTTGTCCGGCGATGGGATCGTGGACATCCAGAGGGAGCAGGCTATGGAAACGGCACTGGCCGACCAGGCGCTGCGCGACTTCGAAATCCAGATGGGCCTGGTCACGCCCGAGACGGCCGGCGTTGCGGCAACTGAAAAGGAGCTGGGGCCGGCGAAAACCGTGCAGAGTGCTGAGTCCTGAGTGCTGAGTGCTGAGTGCTGGGAGGAGGCTGCTGCTGTGGCTCAGACGATACGTCGATTCGCGTGGCAGAAGGCAAGAGAGCTGACAGCAGAAGTCTACAGGCTCACCAGTCGGGGCAAGCTGGCGAGAGATCTGAGACTTTGCTGGCAGATGAGAGATGCTGCGGGGTCCGTCATGTCGAACATAGCCGAAGGTTTTGAGCGGAATAGACTGGCTGAGTTTCACCAATTCCTCTCGATCGCGAAGGGATCGTGCGGAGAGCTTCGGTCGCAGGTGTATGTCGCGCTGGACGCGAGTTATCTTGATTCAACCGAATTTCAGGGGCTGATGAGCAGAACCGAGGAAGTCGGCAGAGTAGTTGGCGGTTTAAGGGCTTCGGTCGAGCGCCGTCGCGGCTCTGCCCATGTAGGGAGCAGCTAGTCCATGGAGGGTACCCCAACGAAACCACCGCCTCTGGATGCAGCGATTGCCCACTCAGCACTCAGCACTCAGCACTCAGCACTGGACCAGCACTCATCACTTCCCGAGTGGTATTCCGCCTGGGCGCGCGAGCTGGCGGCTTTGTATTTCTCCGGAACGACTTCTCTGTTCGTACTCCATGGGAACGTGCACGACCTGGTGGGTTGCCAGCAGGGGGGCGGTACGGCCTATTGCGGGTTGCCTGAGTTCCTGGCCACGCAGGTGTTCGGATCGTGGGACATCGTGCTGCATTACGACCTGGGACGGGGTTTGCGGCCGATGGCGGGAAGTGATCCGGCGCGGCTGCAGGAGATGATGAAGTTCCTGGCCGGGCGGATGGGCGACCCTGGGGCCTGGCCGCGGGATGCCGACAGCGTTCTGCTGCTGTTGGACCGGTTCGTGGAGCGTTGCCTCCTGGAAGAGGACCCTGCGCGGCGCAAGAGCATCGCCATCGTCCTGGACTACGCGCAGTACCTCGTGCCGGCCGGCGACCTGGGAGCCCTCGCCCGAGGCCAGGGGACGAACCTCGTAAGACTTCTGGGCTGGGCCCAGAATCCGTACATCAAGCGGGTCAACATGGCCTTCTGCCTGGTGGCCGACAAGCTCTCCGAGGTCAACGATCGCCTGGTGGAGAACCCGCACGTGGCGTCCGTCCGCGTGCCCATGCCGGACCGCACCCAGCGCGAGGCATTTGCCCGCTGGGTGGCCGGTCAGGAGGATTTTGCGAAGCTGGCCGACTTCACGCCGGAGGCGCTGGCCGACCTGGCCAACGGCCTGACACTGGTGAATCTCAACGTCGTGCTCGCCCAGGCCCGACACGCCGGCCGTCGGCTCGATGCCAAGGCGTTTCGGCAGCTCAAAAAGAGCATGATCGAGCGGCAGTGCCAGGGGCTCGTCGAGTTTGTGGAGCCCGGGCACACGCTGGACCTGGTGGTCGGCCAGGAAGCCGCCAAGCAGCGGCTGCGCGAGGACGCCGAGCTCATCCTCAAGAACGAGCTGCAGGCGGCCCCCATGGGCTACTTGCTGTGCGGCCCGGTGGGCACGGGTAAGACGTTCCTGGCCGAGTGCTACGCCGGCTCGATCGGCATCCCCTGCGTCAAATTGCGCAACTTCCGCTCCAAGTACGTGGGCGAGACGGAGGGCAACCTCGAACAGATCCTCACGGTGCTGCGGTCGCTGGGACCGGTGGTGGTGATCATCGACGAGGCCGACGCCGCGCTGGGCAACCGCTCGGCCGAAGGCGACTCGGGCACCTCCAGCCGCGTGTTCTCCATGATCGCCAGCCAGATGGGCGACACGCAGTATCGGGGCAAAATCATCTGGATGCTGCTCACCAGTCGGCCGGACCTGCTGCCGATCGATCTGAAGCGCCAGGGCCGGGCCGAGGTGCACATCCCCATGTTCTATCCCCAGGACGAGGCGGAAATCCGCGAGATGTTCATCGTGATGGCTCGCAAGAACAAGGTGAAGCTGGCCGCCGAAGCGCTGCCCGAGGTGAACCCGGAGCGGCATCTCAGCGGTGCGGACATCGAGAGCGTCGTCCTGGCGGCCAAGCGGCAGGCGCTGACCAGCGGACGGGATGAACTGCTCAAGGGCGACATCGAGGAGGCATTCGGCGATTTCGTGCCATCCGCCCAGGGTCTGGAGAAGGAGCTGCAGGAGCTGGCGGCGGTGTTGGAGTGCACGCAACTCACGTTCCTTCCCGCGCGGTGGCGGGAGGTGGTGGCCCAGCCCGACGGCCGGGCCAGACTGCAGGAACGGATGGTAGCCATACGGAGCCTGTTGAAGGATTAGGAGCGCGCCATGGCCAAGAAGAAACCGAAAATGAAACCGCGGCCCGCAGCGAAAGCAAAGAGCAAAGCCAAACCCCGGCCGGTTCTGAAGTCGCGGCCGAAGGCAAAGGCGGCTGCGAAGAAGCCGGCGGCCCGGCCGGCCGCGAAACCCGCGGCGAAGCCGTCAGCCAAAACGGCATCGAACAAGCCGCGTATGAGCTGGCTCGATGACGCCGGGCAGGCGCCGATGATCGAGCGGTATGCCAAGCAGCTCGGCTCGTTCCTGGAGGCGGTCGCCGACGGCCGTGTCGAAGAGGCCGAGGTGAAGGCCCAGGAGAACCGGCTCGTGCGGCTGATGAAAGAGGTCGAGCCGCAGCTCGATGCGGGGTTGCACGAGAAGGTCACGCGGCTGCTCTGCGAGCTGACCGCGTACGATCTCATGCAGATGCTCCACTCGATGCAGGAGAATCGGCCGAAGACGGTGTTCCAGGGGTGAGCCATTCGAAAAGCGGCTGCGCTTTATCATTGACCCGCGATGCGGCCGACGATTCCAATGACAGAAGCGCCGGAAACGGCATGGTCATTGATCAGGAGGCCCATTGATGAAAAAGCCGATGCTGTCGCGGATACGGACTGAGGCCGGCGCAGGCGGTTGCACCGCCTTCAGGCGCTTTGCGTGCATGCTGATGCCGCTGGTCCTGCTGGTCGCCTGCGAAAACGGCCCCCAGAGTGTCTCGGTCCCGGCCGGATCAAGCGAGCCCCCCGAGAGCGCTGGAATCGAGATCCCGCTGCCCCAGGCTGATCAACGCCTGTGCACGGGCGTGGTGATTCTGGTAGATACGTCGGGAAGCATGAACGAAAGTGTCAGCGCCGGCGGTGGGGCGACTCGTCCCAAGCATGAACTGGCTCGCGAGGCGCTGGCCGGCATTGTCGAGTACACGGGTGAGTGGAAGCGCAAGCATCCGGACCGCATCGTGCAGCTTGGGATGTACAGCTTCAGCAACACAGCCCGTCCGGTGCTCCCGATGGCGGAATTCGATACCGGGGCAGTGCAGCAGGCGCTGAGCCGAATCCCCAGCCCCAACGGCGGGACGGCCATCGGTGAGGCGCTGGCGGAGGGCTTCAAGGCCCTCTACGGCTCCGGCTGCGTGCGGAAGTACGTGCTGTGCATCACGGATGGCGAGAACACGGCCGGGCGCCGGCCCGACCAGATTGCCCAGCAGCTTCATGGACAGACCAACGGCGAAGTGGAGCTCCACTTCGTGGCTTTCGATACCTCGTCGGCGAACTTCACCTTCCTCTCGAAGGTGAACGGGCATGCCGTCGAAGCCGGGGACGGCCCGCAACTCGCCGCGCGGCTGTCGGACATCTACGAAAAGCGGATATTGGCCGAAGAGATGCCGGCTGAAAGGCAGTAGGCCGCGGTCGGCCCAGCGGATAGGATGGACAGGAACAACTGCCGGGCGGGCGCGGCTTGAGCCCGGCAACAGATGGAGGAATCGTCATGGCGGGACAACCCAAGGCACCGTTCTATGTGGCGGTTGGCGTCGTGGTGGTGGCGCTGGTCGCGTTCGCGATCTGGCGCAGCGATTTGATCGCCCCCGAGGGCAAGCAAGCGGCGGATGGCTCGGGCGAGCCGATCACGTTGCCGCAACAGGCCGAAGACCAGGCGGGAGCCGACGGCATCACCACGGTGAAGGAGTATGCCTTCAAACCGGCCGAGCGACTGCCGTCCGTGCAGGGCACGTCGGACTACAAGCCGCTGGACCAGACGGACAACACCGTGCGCTTCGCACTGAATGTCTGGGCGGGCTGGGCCCCGATTATTTTCGCCAATGACGGCTTCAAACCCGGCAAAGCCTGGAAAACGCCCAACGGGCAGGAGTTCAAGCTCGAACTCGTGCTCATTGATAACCCCGTGGCTATGCGTGATGCCTATGCCAGCGGCGATATTCACATCGGCTGGGCGACGCTGGACATGGTGCCGCTGTTCATGGAAGAGTTCCGCAAGGACAGCCGCATCATGCCGCGGATCTATCAGCAGGTGGACTGGTCGAATGGGGGCGATGGCATCGTCGTCCGACAGGGCGTCAACTCCGTGGCCGGGCTGCGTGGCAAAAAGCTGGTTCTGGCTCAGAACTCGCCGTCGCATTACTTCGCGCTGAACATGCTGGTGGCCGGCGGGGTACAGCCCGGCGAAGTCGAGATGGTATTCACCGACGACGCCTTCCAGGCGGCGGCCGCCTTCAACGCCCAGAAGGACATCGCCGGCTGCGTGTCCTGGGCTCCCGACATTTACAACCTGGCCGAGGCCCAAGGCAACAAGATGCTGGTTACCACGGGCGAGGCCAACAAGCTCATCGCCGACGTCTGGTTCGCCCGTGCCGACTTCGCCAAGGACCACCCCGGCATCATCGAGGCCCTGGTGCGCGGGATCTTTGACGCCATGCAGGACCTGAAGCAGCAGGCCAACAAGCAAAAGGCCGCGGAGCTCATGGCCGCCGGGTACAACATGCCCGCTTCCGACGCGATGAACATGTTCGCCGATGCGCACAGCACCAACTGGGCGGAGAATTACCAGTTCTTCCTCAATCAGAACAACCCGACCAACTTCGAGCGCGTGTGGAATCAGGCGTACTACCTGTACAAGCGGATTCGTGCGATCACGCATGATCGGATCGATTTCGATCAGGTCATGGACTTCTCGGTCATTGAAAAGCTCGGCCGAGAGGACAAGTACGCTTCTCAGAAGGATGAGTACCGGGTTCAGTTCACGCCTGCCTCCACAGGCGAGATCAAGGCGGAAGAGCCGATCCTCACCAACACAGTCTTCATCCACTTCTTCCCCAACAGTTGGGACTTGACCAAGAAGGTCACCCGCAAGGTGGACGGCAAGGACGTTGAAGAGCTTTACGATCCAAACGTGAACTTTGTCCTTGATGAGGTCGCCAAGCTGGCCGGCCAGTTCGGCGCGGCCCGGATCATCATCGAGGGCCACACCGACAGCTCGATGCGCGGTCAGGTGCCGGCGTCCCTGGTCAAGGAGCTTTCGCTTAACCGGGCGAACGCGGTCAAGGAGACGCTCGTGGACAAGTATAACCTGGATCCCAATCAGTTCTCCGTGGAGGGAATGGGCTGGGACCAACCGGCGGACCCCGGGGACCCGGACAACCATGCCAAGAATCGCCGTGTAGAGGTGAAGATTTACCCGGCCGAGCGGGCAACGTCATAGGGACAGGGTGGGCGCGAAAGGGACCCGCAACCGCTGATCACGATCGAGGAGCCGTCTGCCCATGCCTCAGGCCGACAAGACACCGCCGCCGGCCATCGAACAGCCGCCGCCGCTGCGCCCGGCCGCCGGCGCGGAGCTCGATGACCGGCCTTCCGGTGGGTTCCTGCACCGGCTCTTCCTGCTCCGGAAGGACCCTCCGTTGTGGGAGAAACTGGTGTTCGGGGCGCTCTGCATCGTGGGCATCGCAGTCCTCTGGTGGGCGGTGACTCGCGGGGCGCCGGAAGAGCGCATCCTGGGGCCCGCCACGTTACCCAGCCCGGAGGAGACTTTCTCGACCTTCCCCAGCCTGTGGGTGGATCGCGCACTCACTCGCAACACGTTCGCCAGTCTGCGACGCGTGATTCTGGGCTTTGGCCTGGCCGCGCTGGTGGGCGTGCCGTTGGGTGTGCTGGCAGGATGCTTTTCGTGGTTCGGCGCCCTGTTCACGCCGATCTCCATCTTCGGGCGGAATATCCCCATCGCCGCACTCATCCCGCTGACCTTCTCGTTCTTCGGAATCGGGGAGCTGCAGAAGGTCATGTTTATCTTTCTGGCATCGGTGGCCTTCATTATGTCGGATGCCGCCCGGGCAGTGATGGACGTCGACCGTCGCTACATCGACACGGCCTACACGCTGGGGGCCAAGCGGCGGCAGGTTATTTTGAAGGTGCTGGTGCCTTTGGCTCTACCAGACGTGTTTAACTCGCTGCGGTTGCTGTTCGGACTGGCCTTCGGATACATCATGCTGGCCGAGCTGGTGAAGTTCGGCGGCGAGGCGGGCGGGCTCGGCGACATCATCATCACCTCGCAACGGCGCGGCCCGAAGGAGCATATTTTGCTGGTTCTGTTGATCATCCCGGTCGTGGCCTTGGCCATTGATCGCATTCTGTTCTGGATACAACGCGAGCTCTTTCCGCACCGGTATGGGGGCCTCGGCCTGCTGAACAGGATGGTCCGGCACGTGCTGAATGGCTGGGATGATCTGAAGGGCGTGCTTTTTCAGCCGACGGCCGCGCCAGAGCCGCTACCCGGAAGAACCGGCGAGAGGGGCACCGGATGACGGAGCCACATACTCAAACGCCTGCGCCGCCGGCGCCACCGCCCACGCCTCCCGCGCCGACTGCCCCTGCCCAGCCGGTGGGCGTGGGCCAGGTGCTCGAGCAGGTGCGCAAGCCTGAGGAGTTGCCACGTCCGCACGTGGTCGAGTTCCGCTCGGTGGCCAAGACGTACAATGCCGGCCGTCCAAACGCCTACACCGCCATCAAGGACGTCACCTTCGTCGTCGAGGACCTGCCGGACAAGGGCGAGTTCGTCTGCGTCCTGGGTCCCAGCGGCTGCGGCAAAAGCACCATTCTGCGCCTCATCGCCGGGTTGGAGCCGCAGCACCCGGCCACGCGCGGCGAGGTGCTCGTTCAGGACCGGCCGATCATCGGACCCGGCGCCGATCGCGGCATGGTCTTCCAGGACTACACCAGCTTCGATCATCGGACCGTTCTGGACAACGTGACTTTCGGGCTGGAGTGCATGGGGGTGGCCCGGCGCGAGCGGGCCGAACTTGGCCGGCAATGGATCCAGCGCGTGGGGCTGGATGTGGACAAAGATGCCGGCAAGTATCCGCACGAGCTCTCCGGCGGCATGCGGCAGCGCGTGGCCATCGCCCGCACGCTTATTCTCCGCCCGCGGATCATCCTCATGGATGAGCCGTTCGGAGCCCTGGACCCGATGACGCGGCTCAACATGCAGGACCTGCTGGTGGCCCTGTGGCGAGAGGTGCAGGCCACCGTCTTCTTCGTCACCCACTCGATCGAGGAGGCGGTCTACCTCGGCGACCGGGTCTACATCATGAGCAACGCGCCGGGCACGATCCTGCGGGAGATGGAGGTCGCCCCGCCCGACCGGCCATCCAAGGAGATGCAGCGCGACGCGGGCTTCCAGGAAACCGTGTATTATATCCGGGACCTGATCAGCCAGATGGAAGAGGGGAGGGAGTAGCGAGTGCTTTGGGGAAGTGATGAGTGCTGAGTGCTGAGTGCTGAGTGCTGAGTCCTGAGTGCTGAGCAGGGCAGCATTCGGAGCCCCGAGCGCCAGCGAGCGGGCCAGACGCCATCGCTCCTCACCGGTCGCGGGCGGACGCAGGGCCACAGACGCAGAACAGAGCTGAGAACTGACGACTGAGAACTGAACACTGAAGATCGGGAACGAACGAGCTGAATGCTGACCGCTGATTGCTGACCGCTTTTATGCACTTCACCAAGTACATCAAGACCGCCTTCCTCAACCGCTGGAACCTGCTGGTGTTCCTGGGGGCGCTGGGTTTTTCGATGCTCAGCGGGCATCCCGACGTTGTCGCGCCCCTGGTGCTGGCGGGTGAAGTGGCTTACCTGGGGCTGCTGGCATCACACGACAAGTTTCAGCGCTACGTGGACGCACAGGAGGCCAAAACCCTCGGTTCGGGAACCACCACCAACCCCCAGGACACGCTCAAAGTCATTCTCCGCTCGTTGCCGCCGCAGGCGGTCGAGCGCTTCGAGGCCCTGCGGTCCCGCTGCCTCGAGCTGCGTCAGATCGCCATGCAGATCAAAGACCCCGGCGGCGCGGGGGGCGGGCTCGGCTTCGATCGCTCGCAGGTGGAGAGCCTCGATCGGCTGCTGTGGATCTACCTGCGCCTGCTCTACACCCAGTCGGCCGTCGAGCGTTTTCTGCGCAAGACCAGCGAGCCGGCCATTCGCGAGGACATCGCCAACCTCGAGTCGCGTCTGGCCCGCACAAACCAGATCGACGACGAGATCCAGCGGCAGAAGTTCGTCAAGGCCATCGAGGACAACCTGAGCACCTGCCGCGACCGGCTGGCCAACTATGAGAAGGCGCGCTCCAACCACGAGTTCATGCAGCTCGAGATCGATCGGCTGGAGAACAAGATTCGCTCGCTCAGCGAGCTGGCCGTCAATCGCCACGAGCCGGACTTCATTTCGGCGCAGGTGGACCAGGTGGCTTCCAGCATGCTCCAGACGGAACGGACCATGAACGAGCTTCAGTTCCTGACCGGCCTGACCGCCACCGAGGAGCAGCCGCCGGCACTCCTTCAGACCGAGCGGGCTTGAACCTCCGCCCCCCCCACATTGATTTGAGCTGATCGCCCCGGGGACCTGACGGGAGCACTTTCTCTTTTGGGCCCGTGCCCCTGCTCGCGATGTGTGCCACTGCCGTTGCAGGCCCAGCAGTGGCACACCGAACCGACTGGGGCTCCGGGCCCCCTGAGGCAGGAAACGGGGATTCCCATTTGCGAGCATGCCGGGGGCGTCATATACTTGCCGCTCATGACGCGTGGAACGGCGTAAGTTCTTGGCCGTTCAGTCTTACCGACGAGAACCGCGATGGCTTCAACCCGACTTGCTTACGTTGTCCTCGCCGCCCTGGTCCTGCCGGGGATCGTGGAGCGCGTCTTTGGGCAGACTCCGGCCCCGCCGCGCGAACATGCCGAGCGGTTGACCTTTGACCAGATGACCGGACGCTGGATTCGGACGCCCGACCCGGTCCCCGGGACGGAGGATGGCGATCTGGACATCGCCCGTCAGTGGCTGGCTCGCGAGGACTACGCACAGGCGCTGGAGGTGGTGGACGACTGGATCGACACCTACGGGGAAGAATCGCTCCGCCACCCCGAGGCCCTCTACGTCAAGGCCACGGCCCATCTGGAGCTCGGGGACTACCGGGCGGCTAACGAGACCTATCAGAAGCTGCTCGACGATTACCCCGGCTCCGAGTACGCGGAACGGGCGCTCTCTGGTGAGTTCCGCGTGGCCGAGCAATACCTGGCCGGCAAACGCCGCAAGGCTCTCTGGGGGCTGCTGCGCGTCCGCGACCGCGAGGGCGGTATCAAGATCATGGACGACATCATGGCCAACTACTCGGACACGCCGCTGGCCGAGGCCGCCCAGCTCAGCAAGGCCGAGTACTACTATTCGCGGGGCGAGTTCGAACTGGCCGAGGATGAGTTCGCCACCTTCGCCGGCCAGTTTCCTAACAGTCGCTACCACCAGTATGCCCTGCTTCAAAGCGCCCGTTCGGCGCTGGCCAGCTTCCCGGGCGTGAAGTTCGACGACGCGGCCCTGGTCGAGGCCCAGGAGCGCTTCGGCCAGTTCCGGCGGCTCTACCCGGAGGCCAGCCAGCAGCAGGGTGTGCCCGTTCTGATGGATGAGATCGCCGCCAAGCGGGCGGAAAAGTCATATGACATCGGCCGGTTCTACGAGCGAACCGGACAGCACGGTGCGGCCAGATACTATTACCGGGCCACGGTGCGGCGCTGGCCGGGGACACCTGCGGCCGTGCTGGCCGAAAATCGGCTCGTGGCAATGGGCGAGCCGTCGATCAGCCCGCCCGCTCCGCTACCGGTCCCTCCCGCTCCCCAGGAGGATGGCCAATGAGGACGGCAGGCGCGAAGTGGAGATCGATCGTGCGGATGAATTACCGGATGTTGGGGCTGCTCGTCGGCCTGTCCGCCCTGGTCGGCGGCTGCGGATATTCCTCAGGGTCGCTCTATCGCGAAGGTATTCGGACCGTTTACGTCGAAGCCTTTGAGAGCAAGGAGTTCCGTCGCGAGATTGAGTTTGAGCTTACCGAAGCACTGCGAAAACAGAT
>BTUC01000008.1:0-41117 GCA_045863575.1 Phycisphaerae bacterium | reverse complement strand
CCTCACCGACAGCGGTGGCTACCAGGTGTTCTCGCTGGCCGAACTCCGCCGCATCACCGATGAAGGGGTCACCTTTCGGTCTCACATCGACGGACAGCTTGTTACCCTCGACCCGGTACGGGCTACGCGGATTCAGCACCTCCTGGGTGCGGACATCATCATGGCCTTCGATGAGTGCCCTCCGGGCGATGCGGACCGGGGCGTCGTGCAGCAGGCGGTGGAGAGAACACTGCGCTGGGCGGCGCAGTGTAAGACGGAGCATGGCCGGCTGCTTGTAGACCGGGTGGAAACCGGTTCCACACCCCAAGACCGGCCAGAGGCCGATCCCGCACGCCTGGGAGCCGGTGGCGGCGCCCCTGACCGGTTGGGTGGGAGTCCGAGATTGAGTGGCGGGAATCCGTCTCTCTTCGGCATCGTTCAGGGAGGCGTTTACCCTGACTTGCGTCGGGAGTGTGCCGAACGGCTCATCGAAATGGACTTTCCGGGTTACGCGGTCGGGGGTCTCTCCGTGGGGGAGACGCATGAACAGATGGTGGACGTCCTGGGGCCGACCGTCGGGCTGCTGCCATCGGATCGGCCCCGGTACCTGATGGGCGTGGGGACGCCGCGCGACATCCTGGCGGCGGTCCGGGCGGGCGTGGACATGTTCGACTGTGTGCTGCCGACCCGCAATGGCCGTCGAGCATACGCCTTCACGGCCGGCGGGTGGCTGCGGCTGCGAAACGAGAGGTATCGCCGGCAGCAGGGTCCTCTGGAAGAGGGTTGCCCCTGCCCGACCTGCCGAGATTTCAGCCGCGGTTACATTCGTCATCTGTTCATGGTTGGCGAGATGCTCGGGCCCATGCTCGTGACGGTTCACAACCTGTGGTTCTATCAGCGGTTCATGAGCCGCCTGAGAGACTTGATTCCGACCGGCGATTGGGCGACGATGCTGGCCGAGTTCCCCATCGTCGGCATGCCCGGCGGAGCAGCAACCCCTACAGGCGAAACGGACTGAAGCGAATGAGGACATTCGAGACGATGCTGGTGGCCCAAGGCGGAGGCGGCGGGCTGGACGGCGGCAACTACATGTGGATCGGCCTGATCCTGATGATCGTGGTCTTCTACGCGATCATCTTCTCCGGTAGCCGCAAGGAGCGCAAACAACGGCAGGATATGCTGTCGGCGATCAAGAAGAACGACCGAGTGATGACCATCGGCGGCATTATCGGGACGGTGATTTCAGCGACTCAGGACGAGGTCGTGCTCAAGGTGGACGAGTCGGCCAACGTCAAGATCACTGTCATCCGCACAGCCATTCAGAAAGTGTTGACGGAAGACCAGAAGGCGGGCGAGACGAAGTAGGTCCGGCCGCATGCGGCGTCTCCCGAAGCCGCGATTCAGGCCTGTTACGCCTGCTGGATGCCGCAGGTGCGTCCGGCGTGGATGCCGGGCTCAGGTGTGCCGTCGGCAGGCATCTTCCACGTTGACAGGAATCTTGGTGGCCCCCAATATAGGGGCAAGTGTCACTGCCCGGGGGGGTGGCTGACGACCGCTACGTCGGGGAAATGGCCCCCGCGCGATTCCCGCTGCTGTAACTCGCTGTGGAGAATGAAACTATGACAGTAACGACCCGATCCCGGCAGGGCCTCGTCTGGGCTGCCGGATGGGCTGTCGCTCTGCCTCTGATCGTTGGCCAGGGCTGCCCGATGCCGGGTGGCAGTACAACAGGATCTCCGGCTGTCGTCGTGCGGTCTCCGTCACTGAATCAGACTCTGTCCGTCGGCGAGTTGGTGACCGTGGTCTATGACGTCACGGGCGGCTCGGGCATGACCGTCAGCGCGTTCTACGATCGCGACGGGGTGGCCAACAGCGGTGACGAGACGGTCTTCAACACGAATCTGGCCAGCGGCGAAAATCGCTTCGTCCAGCTCGCCACCGCTCAGATGGCGGCCGGCGCACTCCGGGTGGGCGTCACGGCCACGAACAGCCAGGGGAGCGTCACCGCCTATGCTCCCGGCCAGATTACGCTGGTGGCCGGGCCGCGCGTCTCCTTCACGTCCCCGGGAGGGCCCGTTCGCGTCGGCGCGGGCTTCGCCGTGCCCATTCAGTTCAGCGCGGGGGTCCTGAATTTCAGCTACCGCACGTTCTACGATCAGGATGGAATCCTGGACGGCGACGAGGTGACCATTGCCCAACAGACGGTCACGAATTCCGCTACCGCCAGCAGCGAGTTTAATACCACTGGCCTGGAGCCGGGCAGCTACTTCCTGGGCGCCACGGTGACGACGCCAGCGGGCGGAACGGCCAGCGGTTATGCCACCGGCACGGTTTCCATCGTGACCGGCACTTTTGTACAGTTGCTGGCGCCCACCGTCGGGCTGATCGCCGAGCCGGGAGCATTTGTTCAGATCATCGTGGCGGCCAGCGATCCGGCCACGCCCAGTGCGACGGTGCGGATCTTCTATGATGGCGACAGCACCTTCGGCAATGGCAACGAAATCACCATTACGACCATCCCGGTGACCGGGAGCGGGACGACATGGGACACCAGCGACGTCTCCCCCGGCAGCTACTACATCGGCGCTGAACTCCAGAACGGGCTGACCCCTCCGCAGGTTTCCTACAGCGCCGGGCCAGTGCAGCTCGGTGAAGGGGGCGAGGGCAGCGGCGGTGGCGTTCCCGGGGGCAACCTGCTGACGGTCACGACACCGCGGGTGGATACGACGATTCTGGTAGGTAATCCCTATCGCATCAACTGGGTCACCAGCCTGAAGTCAGGGGAGGGGACCATCACCCTCTTCCGAGAGTCTGACGCAGACAACGACGGGCAGGCGGACGGCGCCGAGACGCGCCAGGTTATCGGCGCTCCCGGGATCGATGCCAGCACGCAATTCCTCGATTTCGATACCACCGGCGCGGTCGGGACCTTCTTCATCGGCGCCACCCTGACGCCCAACACTGGACCCCAGTTGACCGCCTATGCGACCGGGCGGCTGACCATCCGGCCGCGGATCTTCTGGGTCGGTGACCTGCGAACGAAAAAGGACGCGAGCGGCCTGATCATTGCCCAGACCGGGCCCTTCCAGGGCGCTGTTTTCGAGGGTGTCAATCCCTATGACAATCTGGGCAGCGCCATGCTGGTGGCCGACGATTACGACGGCGATCGCCGCAACGAAATCGTTATCGGCGCACAATACGCAAAGCCCTGGAATTTTTCGTTCGATGGGCGTGGCCCCGGCGAGGCATACATGCTCTATGGCGCCGCCCAGCGCTACTCGGGGCAGTTCAAGGTGAACCGGGTGGGGGCCTTCAATCTGCCGGGCGGAGCTCCCGATCTGCCGGGTACCATCTTCACGGGAATTGTGCCCAACCCCTGGCAGGGGGACGCCAACACCTTCCAGGCCAAGGCGGGCAATTCGATTCCCTACGCGGTCGATGGGCAGGTCGCCGGGCCGTTCTCTACGGAGGGCCTGCGTTCCATGACCTTGATCCCGGACCAGGACGGGGACGGCAAGCGGGAAATCGTGTTCGGTTTTCCATACTGCAACTCCTACAGCCTGGAAAATCAGGCCATCGATGGCATGCTGCCTGATCCGATCGTCTGCATCGGCCGCCTGGAGAACAACGGGCACTTCCTTCGCGGTGGCCTGGTCACCGTCTCCAGCCAGAACCCGCTGTTGAGCTCGCGGGCAGCCCGCAGCCGGCATCTGGACCGCGTGATCCAACTTCATCAGGTGGGGCAGGTATTCTCCCCCATGTGCACGCCCGGCGTTCCGAATTTCCCGGTGCACATCGACGCCTGCGAGGATATTGGCGGGGACGAGACCGTTATCTTTCCGTGCGACGGCTTCACGCAGAGCACCTCTGGCCTGATGGGGCCGCCGCGACTCGCGGACCCGCTGCGGGCTGTCGGCTCGCTGATCTCCCCTGACCTGGGGGCGCATGGCTGTCTGTACGGGGGGTCGTCTTTTGGATTGCTGATGTCGCAGATTGATCCGCCGGCCAGTCCGGCCACTCTCCTGGACTTCGGTGGGAAGGTGTCTCCCGGAGAAGATTCCTGCGATCCGGTCTGGCCTCAGTTTGGCACCATTGCCGTCATCGGCACGGGTTTCTACAGCTCGCTGTTGGCCTGCGGCGGTGACTTGGCCGAGCCGCGGGAGCCGTTCGGCTACCGCCTCCTGGGTCAGGTGTCTTCGCAACCGTTTGCCCCGACGCCGACGGTCGCCAACCGGTTCGGCAGCAGCGTTTCGGTGTCCGGTGACTTTCTGCTGGTGGGCGCACCGCATCGCACCGCGACGCGGACTTATGTCCCCTTGCTGCCTTCGGCGTCCCGCGAAGAGGCCGGCGAAATCTACATGATTTCCATGCAGCGGCCTGGCGGGATCGCCAACGAGTATCCCTATGCTCTGCCGGGTGCCACGCCGAGCCCCAGCATTCCGCATCCCCACACCTGGATCGTGGAGGATATCGGCTACAACCGCTACGACGCGGGGTGCGATGCCATACTGCCCTTCCTTAACTCGGCGCGGTTCGAGCTTTCGAATCCGTTCCGTGTCGTCGGGGCCGCTCCGGGAGATAACATCGGCGAGGTTGTAGGCACGCGCGACATCAACGCCGATGGCGTCGAGGACTTCGTGGTCGGCGGAGCGGGTACCCAAAGCGGCCGCGGCGCGGTTTACGTGATTTATCGTCGCCAGCCCGAAGTGGAAGGGGATTACCTACTCGAGCGGCTGCAATACGGGCTGAATCATCCCGATCGGCTCAATGGTCTGATGATCATCGGCGAGCCCGGCGAGAACCTGGGCACATCCCTGGGTGGCGGCGGCGCTCTGGCCGACGACTTCAACGACGATGGTTTTTCGGATTTCCTGATCGGCAGTCCGAATTCGTCGCCCGCGGCCGGTTTCCGGGCGGGTCAGGTGTTCATCCTGTTCGGCGGCAAGAACCTGCTGAATCCGGCCGGTGGTTCCACGATTGCTCAACTGCGGGCCTCTGGTGACGGCATGCTGATCACCGGTGCTTACGCCGGCGAGATGGCGGGCACCACGGTGGCCAATGCGGGAGACGTGAACGCGGACGGCGTGCCGGACATCCTGATTGCGGCTCCCGAAGGCAGCCCCAGATTCGACCTCGACGACGACGGCTTCGCCGACACGATCGGGTTGGATTTTAACGGAGACAAGGTTCCGGATGATCTGGATGGCGACGGGGCTCCGGACGACATGACCAACGCCGGGCTGGTCTACATCGTGTACGGCGGCACGCATCTGACCGGGACGATCAGCCTCAGCCAGATCGGGACGGCCGATCTGCCGGGCATGGTGATCGTCGGCCGTAAGGGCGGCGACCGCATGGGCGGTGGCTTGACCCGTGGCGGGTTGCTGTCGCGTGGCGTGAGCCCGGCCGGCGACCTTGACGGCGACAACCGTGCCGACCTGCTGATCAGCTCCATCCAGGCGGATCCGGACGACCTGGAAGATGCGGGCGAGGTGTACCTCATTTACGGCTTCACGCCCTGACCGGGGCGCGGCGCCGGCGGCTGATTGAATGACACAACGCGATCCGGGCGGTGAATGACGGCCGACTGCCGTCGCAGCCGCCCTGACCGCTCAACTTCGATGAGGATGGTTTTTCATGCAGCTCAGATCAACGGGGCGTCAGCGTCTGGCCAGGCTGGGGCAGTGGGGGCTGGCCTCGGCATTAGCGGTCGCGACGAGTGTGACGGCTTGGGCCTCCACCGGACCGATGGGAACAGACGTATCTGCAAGCCAGGTGCTGATCGCGCTGGACCCGAATGTTCCCGCGTCTCAGGCTGAAGAGCAGTTGTCACAGGCCGGGTTCTCGGTCAACCAAGTCGAAGGCTTGCCCAACCGGTTCTCGAACTTTCGACTGGTGAACGTCAACGGCGGACTCACCCAGTCCAAGGCGGCCCTGCTGGAGGTACCGGGTGTTCAGGCTGTACGGCCCGTCTTTCAGCGCGCCGGCCTCGATCATCCTTTCCTGCCCAATGGACAGGTCATTGTCCGCTTCGAACAGGCGACGACCTTTTCCCAGGTCACAGCGGTGGTGGCGCGCCACGGCGCTACCGTGGCTCGGGCCATGGCTCTGCCTCAGGCGTACGTGCTCAATATCGACGAACGAACGACGGAGGCCCACGTTCTGGCTCAGGCCATCAGCGCGGAACCGTCAGTGAAGTGGGCTCAGGTCAGCGTGCTGCTCAAGCTGAACAAGCATCAGGTGGCCAGCACCGTGCAGGACCCGCTCTACCCCTTCCAGTGGCATCTGCACAATACGGCTCAACTGCCGGGCGGCGTGGTGGACGCCGACATCGACGCACCCGAGGCGTGGACCATCACCGAGGGGGCGGGTGCGGTGGTGGCGGTTCTGGACGACAGCGTGCAGCGGGATCACGAGGATCTGGCCGAAAACTACCTCACCGGCTTTGACTTCTTCGATCAAGATGGGGATCCGAGCCCAAGCACGGGCCCGACGGGATTTGATGCGAGCGGTGATGCACACGGAACATTGGTCGCTGGTCTCATCGCCGCCGCAGCCAATAACGTGGGTGTGCGGGGGGTGGCCCCGCGCGCCAAGCTGATCGGGTGCAGGATTGGCAGCGGCTTCCAGTTGGCCCTCGATCAGGACGTGGCCGATGCGTTCCTGTTCGCGGAACAGAATGGGGCCATGGTCATCAACAACAGTTGGGGCTGGCCTGGGGGTGCCGTGTTGCCGGTCATCCCCAGCGGGTCTCTTCTGCTGCCGAACCCGATCAGCGAGGCCATTACTGAGGTGGCCACCAACGGCCGTGGGGGTCGCGGTGTGCTGGTGCTGTTCTCATCCGGCAACGAGGATCTGTTGCTCAGCTATGGGAATATGTACGCCGCGCTGCCGAACGTGATGGCCGTCGGAGCTACGCTTCGGGACGATAAGCTGGCCTGTTACAGCAATTTCGGAGAGGAGCAATCAGTTGTGGCTCCGGGCGGGGGCGTGGGCCTGACCCGTGACCAGCGCTTCGGATGGCTTCCGCAAGGTACCACCTGTTATGATTATGATATTGCGACTACCGACGTCGCCGAGGTGCCCAGCCTGGGTCCTGACCTCGACGGAGACGGCGTGCCGGACGCCGGTCGCTGGCCCTGCCGCGGCATTAACCCGGCCATGAAATTCCTTAACGTCATCTTTTGTCCAGACCCCACGCTCCCTCTGACAGAGTGCTACGTTCCTCTCGTTCCCGATCTGGCCGTGACCGATTTCCCGCAGCAGAATTACACGCAACGTTTCGCCGGTACTTCCGCGTCCTGCCCGGTGGCCTCAGGCGTGGCGGCCCTCGTGTTTGCTGTCAATCCCAACCTGTCGGCCGTCGAGGTTCGCAACCTGATCGAGCACACGGCGGACAAGGTGACCACCCCGAACGAGCGGTTTGATCCGGTGACCGGGCACAATGTCCGCTATGGCCACGGACGGGTCAACGCGCATCGGGCGGTGCTCGCCGCCCAGCGCGGTGATGTCTGGCCGAGTCCGGTCAAACATATCCAGAGCGTGGGTTCGCAGGCTTTCGTCCAATTATTGTGGACGAACCCGGACTGGAATAACGATGGGGTGACGGACACCGACGTTGCCGGTATTCTGGTCGTGCGGGGTCCGGCCGGCAGCCTCAACTGGGCTCCCTTGGACGGCTTCGAGTACACCGTGGGCCAGCAGGTTGCGCCGGGTGTATCCGTGGTCGCCAACGGCCTGATCAGCTCGCTTGATCAGACCGGCCTGCCCGCGGGTGAATTCGAGTATGCCATCTTTGTCCGCAACGGCATGAACTTCTACTCGTGGGGCCGCCGCACGACTTTTCACTCCAGCGGCTCGGTGGATGTCCCGCTGGCGTCTATCCAGGCGAGCGTCACGCGGGGTCCCGCTCCGCTGACCGTGCATTTTGCCGGCGGCGGCATCGATGCCGGGGGCATCGTGGGCTTCAGGTGGGACTTTGGGGACGGGAGTACGGGTACGGGCGCGTTCATCGATCATACCTATACGAGAGCCGGCCGCTACACCGCCACCCTGACGGTGACTAACCGCGGGGGGCAGACTGCCACCACGACCGCGGTCATTACTGTCCTGAGCGGCTCGAACGAGTTGCCCACGGCTCGGATCACGGCCACGCCGGTGGCCGGCGAAGCCCCGTTGGTGGTCCTCTTCCAGGCGTCGGCCACGGATGCCGACGGCTCGGTGGTCCGCTATGACTGGGATTTCGGCAATGGCAAGCAGGGCACCGGCCAGGCGGTCGAGCACACCTACCTGGATCCCGGCGTCTACGGCGTGACCTTGACTGTCACGGACGACGCGGGGGGCGAGGCGATGGACAGCGTACTGATCAACGTCGTGGCTCCGACCACGACGGCAGCGGACACGGTTCCATCCGACTTGCTTTCCGGCGGGGCACCCGCCTGCGGTGGCGGGATGGGTGGCGCCGCTCTGGCCAGCCTGGCGGGACTTTGCGGCCTGATCGCATGGCGCCGCCGCATCTGAATGTCGAAAAAACCTCACCCCGGATTCGTGCGGGCAGAGCGAGCGCTCCGACGCTTGCTCTGCCCGCTTCCTTGCGCACGCCTGCAATGTTGTTTCGGGTGAACACCGACAGCCTGGCATCTGGCGGTGACGCATGGGCGTCTTATAATGCGTCCAGAGTCGCAACTGAGCATTGAACCCGCCGCGGGACGAGTCGCTATAAAACCCAGTCGCGCCTGAGGGCTGCCTCCCCGCCTCGCCATGGACAGGTGCAGGCGGTCTGCCGCTAACGGCGGAGTTTGGCCCGCGCGACCACTACCCCACGGGGGGCATACATGTTGACCCGCAGACCGCGCCTTGCTCTCGCCGGCCTCTGTGCGATCGTTTTTTTCACCGGACATTCGGCGGTTCAGGGCGGCTGGCCTCAGCCACCAGCGGTGGCCGACAGTGTCTTGCCGCCGGATGAGGTCATTGCCGTCGATCCGGCCGGCATACCAGTCATCTGCCGGCACGCTCCCGCCACCGAGAAGGAGCGGACCACCGCATCAATGTCAGGTGTGGCGACGCTGTCGTCCTCACCGACAGGCACTCGATCCTGGGAGTGCGTCCCCGGTGTGATCCGCGACAATGGTGAGGACACCTTCCACATCGAGGTCACGGCCGAAACTTCTATCACCGCCATCCGGCTGGACACTCTATCGCCGAAGCTCCTGGCTTCGGGCGTATTGCCGCTCGCCTTCCGTGACGACGGGCTGGAGGGCGATCGGACGGCCGGTGATTCGGTGTGGACCAGTCCACCCGTGCGCTACAATCCCGCCTTGCCTGTCACCGGCCACTACTGGAACGACTCCGCCAGTCCGGCCGGCCTGACCTTTGTTGACGTGGGATCGGTCACCCTGACGGAGTCTTCCGGGGCAAATACTCAATTTCTCCTGGGGCCGTCCGTCGGCGTGCTGAGCTCAGCTATTCCCGCGGCGGATCCGGTTGTATTGTCCTCCACCATCCTGGCCACCTCGCACCTGGTCAACATTCGCAACGACAGTGCCCAGACGCAGCGCTTTCTCCGGAATCTCGGCAGCGATCTGCACGATGTCACCACCGCGTTGTACGAGGTGCTGCCGGACCTCGTGGATTTTTTCGTGTTCATATCCTCGCGCAAGATAGAAGTGAGCACGGCCCCGGCGCCCCAGAACTTTCAGGCGGGCAAGCACCTGGGTGTACACGTGAACTGGACCGGCACAGGACAGGCACCGTTCGACGATTCGGCTCTCTTCGGGAGCGCCGGCCGACTCTTGGGGCTGATCGCTCTGGATGTCGGATCGCGGGGTGTGAACAGCGGAAACCTGACCCACGAAATCCTGCATCAATGGGCGGCGTACACCCACAGTGCGCTGGGACTGGCGGACGGCACCGGCCATTACAAACCGAGGGCCAGCGTTGGCAGCCTTATCGGGGGACAGGCGTGGACGGCCCACCCCGACGGCAGCTACACGATGAATTGTGAGGAGGGGCCCAGCGGCGCCCATCACGCCGCGCCGCTGACGCTTTACATGATGGGGCTGGCGCCGGCTTCCCAGGTGCCGGACATCCATGTGTACAGTGAGGCGAGTCCTCTGCCGCTGGACCGCTGCAATCAGGTGATTGACGATATCGTACAGACGGTCAGTATCGACCAGATCCAGGGTGCGCATGGCATCCGTTCTCCAGGGCCAGACGCGGCGCGGAAGGACTTCCGGCTGGTTTTCGTCGTGGAGAGTGCTGGTCGACTTCTGAATACCACTGAAATGACGTTCTATCAGCTCCTGGCTGAGCACTATACCCGTCCGGTCGCGCCAGGGGCGCCGGACCCCTATATCGGATTCAACTGGGCCTCCATCGAGCGCTTCTTCGCCGGCGCGAACTTCACCTCGATTCTGCCGGTCGGCTCGCGTTATGACCTGGATGGCGACCTCGATGTCGATCAAGGCGACTTTGGCCTGTTGCAGACCTGCATGACCGGGCCGGGCGTCGGACCGCCGGCCACCGGGTGCGCGGCGGCCGACTTTGACGGGGATTCCGACGTCGACTTCGACGACATGGCCCGGTTCCAGGTCTGCCGCACCGCTCCGGGGATTCCCGCGGACCCCGGCTGCGATCCCGCGCCGCCGCCGCTGCCCCCGGGCGCCGCCGAGGATCCCGCGCCTCCAAGCCAGGCCACCGATGTGCCTGTGGGCATCGTGCTCAGCTGGACTGCCGGCAGCGGGGCAACTCAGCACGACGTCTACTTTGGCGATACCAACCCGCCGGTATTTCGGGCCAGCCAGTCGGCGATTTCGTTTGACCCTGGGATTTTGCAGCCGGCAACCACCTACTACTGGCGCATTGACGAACGGAACGCCGTCGGCGTAACCAGCGGCAGCCTGTGGCGGTTCACGACCGCTGCCGCGGCGACCTCCTGCGGCGGCGTGCTGTATGCACCTCCTGCTGGCGGCTGGACCTACTGCTTGAGCGGAGATGAGGCGGTCGCCGGATCTGCCGGCCTTTTCGACTCGCTGGATGGTACCTGGGACCATGGCTCGAATTCCGATGACTGGGACGGATCGGCAATTGGCGGAGCACTGGGAGCAGGGAATAAGCCGGGCGGCGTCTCCTCGCTGGTGGAGGGCGCCGGCCGTTATTTGCGCATTCAGGATACGGGGGATCCGGCAGATTACGGGTACTCGCTGCCCTCCAACCGCAAGATCTACTTCGCCCACGATCTGACCGCCCGGGGAGCTCCCGACAATGCGCTCACCGCCGGTATCACCGTCTGTTTCCGGGCCCGGATCGCGACGGGTGAGCCAGTTGATGCTGAGCATCCCGATGGTGGTTTCGGAGTGGTCGCCTGGCCGCCTGACGGCAAAGGCTACGCCAATGCCAGCGACGGGCGGGGCAACATCGGCATTCATCAGAAGAACGGCGGGACCATTTCCTTTTCGCTAGGCCGGGCTTCAGACAATGGGGTGGGCGCCGGCCTGTTCATGAACAATCGCAATGGAGCTGCGCTGACCGGCGTGGTCGATCCGGGCGAGTCGGGCGAGAAGAACCTTTTCCCACTCTCCGATCCCACCGTCTGGCATGAGTTCTGGATCACCATCGTCGGGGACACCAGCGGCGGCGGTTCCCACCGGGTAAGCGTCTATGCCGACGGCTCGCTGGTTCCGGTCGTGTTCCACGTCACGGCAGGTACGGCATGGGATTACGCTGATATCAGCTACCTGGCCATGGGAACACTGTCGACGACGCAGGCGGGTGCCATCGACATCGACTTCGTGTCCTGGAAGAGCGGCGTGGCCGCACCTGTCCTGACCCGGTAGCGATTGCGTGCCACCGACTCCCTGGAAAGCAGGCCACGGCCGGCCGCTCAGGTGCGGGAACGCGCGGAAGACGCTTGGCCAAGGCGGGAGATGCCTGTGTGCCGCACAGCGCGAACGTCTTTTTGCATCATGGGCAATAAAACCTAAGTCATTGCCTGGCCAATTCTTATGTTATAAGGCGGTCCGCTTTTGCAGATGATTATTGACCCGCCATGGCTCGTTCGGGTATATTCCCGATAGCAGCGAGAGCTTTCGTAGCTCTGCGCTGCACTTGTTCGCCGGGTCGATCAGGGAAGAGGGTTTTTCTTGGCACGTAAGTCGGTCGGCATAGTATGCGCGCTCTTCCTGGCGTGGGGCCAGTCGGCCCACGCTGATCTGCGCGCTTCGTCTGCGCTGACCGTTCTCGCTCCGGGCACTGCCCCGCTGCAAGCCCTGAGCGCGTTGACGGGCTATCGCTCCGGTGGTGCGGCTGAGCGCGTCTTCTCCGACCACTGGCTGGCTGATTGCATCGGCATCGACTGTTTCGCGAATGATCTGCGGCCTGCTGCCAAGGCCACTGAGCGCGATGCTGATCAAGCGCATCGGCGGTCAGGCATTGCCGCCGGCGCCTGCCTCCCGGCTCTGCTCGGGCTGGGGTTCTGGCACCTGGCCAAGGCCAGGCGGCAGGTGCAGGGCTTGCCTCTCCCGTGCTGGTACGACGCGGATGCGCCGACGCGCATCGGCCATCGTGTCCTCTTCGATCTTCAATACGCACCGTTCGAGGGCCCCCGGTTCGAGCTTCCGGTCCAGTCCGGCCGGTCCGAGTTCGCCGGAGTGTGGGACTCGACGTGGTGTTTCCGGCCGCAATGCTTCCTGAAGCAATCATTCCCGCGCGGACCTCCCGTCTGAGCACACGCACGCCGTACGTCTGGTTACTTTGTTTAGTGTTCTCGGGTATTCCGTTGTGTTTCGGTGAGCGGCCAGATAGCCCCTCACCATGGAAGGAAGCGGTTTTATGAAGTATGTTCTGATGATGGTTGCCTTCGCGGCGCTGGTAGCCTTTGCCCCGGCGGCGAACGCGGCCATTGACGTCAAAGTGAATTACGATCTGCTGACCGTGAGCTACAATGCCGGCTCATTAACCCTGAGTGACAACGGCAACTCCGTGGCCAATGCGTTTTTGGTCGATACGACCACCAATACCGTCGTGCCAGGCTCGTTGGCTGTTGCCGGTGGTGGCGTGGGTGGTTTCGACATGAACATCAACGCTGCGGTTGTCAATCCGGCCGGCAATAACAACATCTCCGTGACCGGTCTTTACCGTGGCACGGACACGGTTACGACCTTGGCCAATCCGTCGCTGGTGGCGGACCTGGTCAGCAAGGCCACCGGTGGTGACGCCGATGGCGTGGTCTGGGATCTGGCCAAGAAGCAGCTCACCATTTCCGGTGTGCTGAGTGTTTCCGGCCTGAACGATTCGATCCTGGTTAACCCATTGCTGGGTAATTTCGTGTATACCGGGCAGTTCGGCTCGTTCTCGGTCCCGGCGGCCGACCGCGGCTCCTATGACCAGGGCGTGTTCGCCGTCATTCAGTTGAGCCTGACCTCGTTCGCGAACACCACCACGATCACCTCGGCCAACGCTGATGCGCTGTTTGCGGATGCGGATGCCAATGGTGGTTTCTCGGCGGATTCCGCACAGGTCCAGCTCACCATTCAGCCGATTCCGGCACCGGGCGCGGCCCTGCTGGGCCTCGCTGGTCTGAGCATGCTGTCGTGGGTGCGGCGCCGAATGGCCTGAGCCATTCGCCGTTTTTCCCGGCAGACGAATCAGTGTAACACGACACCCCTCGTCCTCGTGGCGGGGGGTGTTTTTTCGGGCGTGGGGTCCGCGGGGTTGGGGAGCTCCCTCCGGCTTCAGGACGGGTTGAATTCACCTGTCGGCAGCCCTATGGTACCCGGTCTATGCTTGAGCAACTCAGAGCACAACTCAAACAGATCGCGGACGAGGCGGAACGACTGGTCCATTCAGCGTCGACGGCCGACGAACTGCGTCTGGCGGAGAGCCGGCTCACGGGCAAGCAGGGTTCACTGGGCAAGCTCCTCGGTTCCATCGGCCAGTATCCCCCTGAGCAGCGCGGTGCCATCGGCAAAGAGATCAACCAGGCCAAGGCTCAGATCGTGGAGCGCTTCGCCGCCGCTCGATCGAAGCTCCAGCAGTCCGCGGATCAGGCGGCTACCGTGGCTGCGCAGACCTTCGATCCGACGTTGCCCGGTCCGGTGGTTCCACGGGGCAGCGTGCATCCGGTCACGGCCGTGCAGTGGGAAGTCGAGGAGATCCTCTCGCGACTGGGCTTCGTGGTGGTCGGCGGCCCGGAGATGGAGACCGACTACTACAACTTCGAAGCCCTGAACATCCCAGCGATGCACCCGGCTCGTGACATGCAGGACACCTTCTGGCTCACCAACGGGTGGTTGCTGCGGACCCACACCTCTCCCTGCCAGGTGAGAGCCATGGAGAAGCTGGGCCCGCCGCTTCGCGTCATCGCGCCGGGACGGTGCTTCCGCTACGAAACCGAGGACGCCTCCCACGCGAACACGTTTCACCAGCTCGAAGGCCTCATGATCGACCGGGGGATCTCCATCGCCAACCTAATCGCGGTGATGAAGCTGATTCTCGACCAGGTGTTTCATCGCGACGTCAAGGTGCGGCTGCGGCCGGGCTTCTTTCCGTTTGTCGAGCCGGGGTTCGAGCTGGATATGAGCTGCGCGATCTGCGCAGGAGCGGGCTGCCCGACATGCAAGCGCAGCGGCTGGGTGGAGATCCTGCCCTGCGGCATGGTGCATCCCAACGTGTTGCGCTTTGGCGGAATCGATCCGGCCGAATACACCGGCTTCGCCTTCGGCATGGGTCTGACGCGGCTGGCCATGATGAAGTACGGCGTCGGCGACATCCGGGCGCTCAATGCGGGCGATCTACGGGCCATCATCAGGCCGGAACGCCGGAACGGCCCGGCGATCATCGCGAAGGATTGACCCGGGCATGGGGGCATCTCTACACTGGATGCAGGTGCTGACATGACTACTATTGCTGCGGACCAGGCAAAAAGTGAATTTGAAACCCTATTGAGACGAACGGCTCAGGGCGAGGAGTTCACAATCATAGATGGGGGCACGCCCGTGGCCAGGCTTATGCCTGTTCAGCCAGCATCACATCCGAAGCTGCCGATGACCTTGGAGGAGCTTCGTGAGTTTCGCAAGAACATCACGCTCGGATCTGACCTGACAATTCGCCAGATGATCCATGAGGGACATCGCAATTGAGCCAGTACGTGCTTGATTGTTCGGTGGCCATGCGCTGGTTCTATCGCGATGAAGCCGATCGGTTTTTTGCGAGTGCGGAGGCTGCCGTGAGGATCGGTATTCCCCTCGTGGTTTAAAACAGGCCAAGAGACTTAACCAACAATCAGCAGACGACATCTATGTACATCTCGTTGAACTGGCTTCGTGATTTCGTTGACATACCCACCGGGCTGGATCCGCGCGATTTGGCCGAGCGGTTTACCGTGACCACCGCTGAGGTGGAGGGTGTCGAGCACATCAACTGTCCTGCGAAGGGGCTGATCTGTGCCGTGCTCACCGGCGTGGAACGTATCTCGGACTCGCCGCCTCTGTCTGTCGCTGATTTGCACGACGGCCGGAGCACCGCACGGGTGGTGACTGCCGCCGAGAGTCTGGAGCCTGGAGACGTTGTCGTCTACGCGCCACCGGGCGCCAGCATTCCTGGCATCGGCCTGATCGGTGAGCGGGTTATCCAGGCTGGCGCGCAGAGCGTCGCCAGCCGCGGCCTGATCGTCGCGGGCGACGCACTCGGGCTGACCACGGTCGGGCAACGGGCATTGTGGGCTCCGCCGGCGACGCGGCCCGGGACGCCAGTCGATCCGGCCCTGCTGAGCGACTGGATCATAGAAGTCGACAACAAGTCGATCACCAACCGTCCGGACCTGTGGGGCCACTATGGGATCGCGCGCGAGTTCGCGGCCATGCTGGGTTTGACCCTTCGGCCGTGTTTAGTGGCCCCCTTGAAAGAGCTGACCGAGCTCGACCTGCCGGAGGTGCCCATCGTCATTGACGATCCCGTGAAGTGTCCTCGATATAGTGCCCTCCGCTTCACCGGCGTCCGGCCCCAGCCGGCGCCCTTGTGGATGCAGATCCGACTGGCGCACGTGGGGCTGCGGCCGATCGACGTGCTGGTTGACCTGACCAACTACATCATGGCCGAACTGGGTCAGCCGATGCACGCTTTCGATGCCAGCGGCCTGGCGCGCATTGAAGTGGCCACGGCGGCTCCCGGCGAGAAGTTCACCACCCTGGATGGGGTTCAGCGCACCATGCCGGAAGGCACGTTGATGATTCAGTCTAACCGCCGATCGGTGGCCATCGCCGGAATCATGGGCGGGGCCGATACGGAGGTCAGCAGTCAGACGACGGACCTGCTGCTGGAGAGCGCCAACTTTGAGCCGGCCACCATCCGCCGCGCGGCGACGGCCATGGGGCACCGCACGGATGCCAGCGCCCGCTTCGAAAAGTCTCTCGATCCCCAGCACACCGTGCTGGCCATTCAGCGTTTCGTCCATCTCGCCCGCCCCGAGCTGCCCGACATGCGGTTCACCAGCCGGCTTTCCGATTGCTTCCCACAGCCGCCTGAGCCGGTGGTCATCCGGCTGGATCCCGCGAAGGTGAATCTCTATCTCGGGCGTCACATCGACCTGCCCGAGATCAGGCGGATTCTCACCGCTCTGGATTTCGGCGTCCGCGAACTGGATGGCATCCTCGAGGTGACGGTGCCGAGTTTTCGCGCCACCAAGGATATCACGATCGAGGCGGACGTCATCGAGGAAATCTCGCGCTCGATCGGCTACGCTTCCATTGCCCCGGTTTTGCCCACCGTGACCGTGCGGTATGCAGAACCTGACGCGATGGGTCGCCTGGAGCGGCAGACGCTGGGCTTGTTCTGCGGCGGATCGAGTTACGCCGAAATTCACCGCTACATCTGGTTCGACGACGATTGGCTGCGCACACTGGGTTATGATCCCGGGCCCACCATCACCTTGCGCAACCCGGCTGCTGTCAGTATGGCGCGGCTGCGCACCACGCTGGTGCCTGGACTGCTGTCGGCGGTCGATCTGAACCGTCACCACCTCGATCGATTCGAGCTGGTGGAGGTCGGCGGTGTTTTCCCGCCGGACGCGGCCAAGTCGGCGCAGCCGACAACCCCCAACCCTCGTTCGCTTATCGGCGAGTACCGGCACCTGGGGCTGGCCGTGGTGGTCCCCGGCCGCAAGCCGGCAGTTGAGGACGAAGTCCTGCGGCGCATGAAGACGGATCTGGAGACCTGGGCCACGCAGGTGCTCAACCGGACACTACGGTTTGAGGCGGCCGGCTCTTCCGCGCCGTGGGAGCACGAGCTCAAGACGGCCAATATCCGGCTTGCCGATCGCTCCATCGGCCGGCTGACCGTGGTTTCCGCCGCCGGCAAGCGGCGCATCGATGAGCATCTGACGGCCTGGTCCGTCGGATTGGCCGAGCTGCGGCTTTCGGAGGTGGTGGACTTGCCGCGCGAAGAGCGGAAGCTCGTTCCCGTGCCCGTGTATCCGCGCATCGACGTGGACTTCTCGCTGCTGGTACCCTCGGCGCGCCGATACGCCGAGCTCGAGGGCGTGCTCGCGGGATACGATCATCCTCTCCTGCGCCGCCTGGCGTTCGTGGACGCGTTCGAAGGTGGATCCGTGCCTGCCGGCCAGCGCAGCCTGACCTTCCGGGCCACTATTGCCGATCCGGCGCGGACGCTGACCGAGAACGACGTGCAGGAATTCCGATCGAGTTTCATCGCCTTCGCCTCGGCGAACGGCATGACGCTCCGGTCGTAAGAGCATGTTCCGGGAGGGCGTGCGACCGGTTTCCAACCGATGTACACAGGTTGAAAACCTGTGCCACATGACGTGCGCTGGGAGTCTACTTCACAAGGAGACGTTTGTATGGGCCTCATGGCCGGCGTTCGGAGCGGCTTGCTGACGCCGGGTCTGGTGCTGCTGGCCGGCTGGGTTTTGAGTGCCCAGATCGTGTTCGCCGACACCGTGCCGTCGGAGCTCATCGAGAAAGATGAGGTCTGGTCGGGCCGGGTGCTCATCACGCGTGACGTCGCGATTGTGTCCGGGACCGTCCGTGTTGAGCCCGGTTCGACGATCACCTTTGCGGGCTCGCCGGGACGTCACGGGCCGGTGATCCGCTTCACGCTGCTTCCGGAAGATCCTGGAGGAGGGTGCCCTCGGATGATCCTGGCGGGCACCTCTTCCCAGCCCATCACCGTGGAGAGTGCCGAAGGCTCGCCGCCCGGCGCGATCGTCTCATCTCCTGCATCCTGTGCGGCGCTGGCGGGCCGTCACGTCGTCTTTCGGCGGCTGGCCCATGGAGCGGCGCGGGAGGGGGGCGGACAGTCAGTGGTGCTGCGGCTCAGCGGGCCCCGCAGTGACCTGTTCCTGTCTGCATGCCGGTTTGAAGACTGTGGGCCGGTTCGTGGCGAGTTCTTCGGCGACCAGGCCAGTGCCCGCATTGAAAACTGCACCTTCACGGCCTCTGCGGGACCGACGGCCATTGAACTGACCGGCCTGGGCCGCGGGGCAAAGGTGCTTTCCGACATCCATGCCGATTCGGCTATCCGCATCGAGTGCCCCCAGGTTCTGCTCCGAGAGAACGTGTTGTCAGGACCGGCGGCAGCAATCACCGTTCGCCGTTCGGCCGGCGATGCTGTCCGTATCGACGGCAATTACGTGCACTGCGCGACCAGCAGGGACGACGGGGGCTACGCGCTGAAGTGTGATGCTCCCGACGCTGCGGTCACTGGCAATGTGCTCATCGGCGGGACCTATGTGATCGAAAGCGCGCCGCGGGTGCTGATCGGCAATGTGTTGGTAGGCGCATCCGGCCTGACCGCAGATTTCAAGGCGACCGGGCTGTCGCCTGGCCGGCAGACTCCGCTGACCACGACCACGCATTTTCTGGTAGGTTCCGTCCCGGCGGCCGCCGTTATCACCGGGAACCTTTTCCTGGGGTCGGCGTACAGCGCTCTGGTGGTGCCGGAAAACGCGGCGGGCGCCCGGATCGACCACAATCTCTTTGATGGGTGGGGCATCGCGGGCCGGGCGGTGCACCTGGCTGCCCCGGTGCCGGGAGCTGCTCAACGAGCGGAGGCGCTGGCCGCGACCTTGATGCAGAACACGGTCGTGCGTTATCGCCAGTCGCCGGTGATCGACGTGGGGGCGGCAGCCCTGCTTCCGGCCAACCCACCGCCCGAGCCGCAAGCCAGTCACGCTGACACGCTGCGTGTCGTCGGGGGCAACGTTTTCTCTGCCGTTTCGCAGCCCATCTATGCGGCTGATCTGGGAATCGGCGGTTTGGCGGAAGGGGACCGGTTGGTGACTCCTGCCGACCTTCCGCTAGGGTCGTCGGCCACGCAGCCTGCAATGGATGCTGAAATGAGGCTACAGGCCCGGCGCGTGACAGTGACGGCGGTCCGGGGCATGTGGTTTGAGGCTTATCCCTCTTTTCCTGACCACCGTCAACCGGCAGATGGTGATGCCACACGATGATCCTTTCGGCGTTCCTACTCCACTCTGGAGAAGCTGCGGCTCAGGTATTCGGGCGGAACTTGGCCCCTTCCGGGATATAGTAGGAGGGCGCTGGTTGCTCGCCGGGTTCGGCCGGCGCGGGGACGTCCAGCCCCAGTTCGTGATACTTCTTGTTGAGCGTATTGCGGTTGATGCCCAGGTAATCGGCGGCCTTGAGCTTCACGCCGTCGCACCGCTGCAGGGCCTCGTCGATCAATGCCCGCTCCATCCGCGAAGTGACCCGGTCCCATACCGCGCCGGGCTCGCCACCAACGTCATCCATGGCCTGGCGCACCAGTCGGCGGACGAGCTCATCGACTGAATCGTGGTGGAGGGTGGGGCGGCTCTGCTCGGCGAAAGCACGGACGGCCAGCGGCAGCAGATCCTCGGTGAAGCTCTCGTCACGCGAGAGTACGACCGCCCGTTCGATGGCGTTCTCCAGCTCCCGGACGTTTCCCGGCCAGGGGTACCGCGTCAGCAGGTTGAGCAGATCGCGCGAGATCTTGCGCAGGTTCCGTCCGTTCTCGGCGTTGTACTTGTCCAGGAAATGATCGATGAGCTGCGGGATATCGTCACGCCGTTCGCGCAGCGGCGGGAGGCGGATGGCCACGACGTTCAGGCGGTAGAACAGGTCCTCCCGAAATCGACGGGTTTTTACCTCTTCGTCCAGGTCCACGTTGGCCGCGGCGATGATGCGCACGTCGGCCGTCATCGTCCGGTGATCGCCGACCCGTTCGAACTCCCGCTCCTGGAGTACGCGAAGCAGCTTGACCTGCAAGGCGGTGTCCAGCGTGGCCACTTCATCCAGAAAGAGCGTGCCGCCATGAGCGGCCTCGAACCGGCCGATCTTGTCCCGGATCGCGCCGGTGAAGGCGCCCTTGACGTGCCCGAACAATTCGCTCTCCAGCAGATGGCCGGATAGCGCGCCGCAGTTGACCCGGATGAACGGCTTCTCCTTGCGCTCGCTGTTGTAGTGGATCGCCTTGGCGATCATCTCCTTACCCGAGCCGGTCTCGCCCATGAGCAGCACGGTGGCGCGGGTCCGGGCCACCTGGTCGATGGTGCGGAAGACCTCCATCATGGGCGGACTGGAGCCGACGATGTTCGAGAAGTGGTAGCGGTCCTTCAGCGTCTTGCGCAGCTCCGCCAGCTCATCGATGAGCTCCTCTTTTTCCCGGTGGACCATGCGGTTGATCCGCACGGCCTGCGAGATCATTGCGGCGGTCACGGTGAGGACCTCAAAATCCCTCTCCAGCGTCGGCTGATCGATGAACAGCTTGTCGACGCTCAACACGCCGATGGGGCGGCTCTCACTGAGGATCGGCAGGCAGATGAAGCTGTAGGGCTTGTCCGACCCCTTGCGCGAGGCGGTACGGTCCAGGTAATCGGGATCGTTCCGGACGTCCGCCACCACGCGTGGCTGGCCGGTGGCGAACACACGACCGGTGATACCCTCGCCGATGGCATAAATGCCGCGGCGCTGCTCCTCCGGAGAGAGGTTGTGCGCGGCCTCAATGCGCAACTGCCCGGTCACGTCATCATGAATCACCAGGCGGCCCAACTGGATGCCCATCTGTGTGGCCAGGACACGCATGACGCGGTCGAAGACCCACTTGAGCTCCAGAGAGCTGCCCATGATCTGGCTGATTTCCCGAAGAACACCAACGGACGTATCCATGCCGGACTCAATTCATAAGTAAAACAAATCCTGTCCGCGATTGAATATTAGGAGATGTTATATCGAACAGCCGGCGATTGCAAGGCCTGCGGACGTGAGCGCGGGAAATGCGGCAGGTGCACGCATGTCGGCGGGGGGAGCACTGCATTTTTTGCCTTTCCCTTCCGTGGGCGGCCGCTTTCCTGGGCCCCGATACAAAGGCGAACGCGGGCCTCGCGTGTTCTCTGGGGCACGCTGAGCCCGCGTCTCAAGGATCCATTATTCGAGGACGGTCGCAGCGGAAATCGGTCAGCGAATGACGCGGACGCTGTCAGACCCGCTGAAAACCGAGCCGTCGATCCTGTTTCCCACCAGCGTGAGGACGGCACGGGGAGGCGACACGATCGCCTCAATGGCTGTCTCACTGAACCTGCACACGAGATTCCCACGGTCATCGGCCCACACCGCGTCCGCCGGCACGCCGCTGAGGGCCAGTCCGACGGGGTCGACCTGGGACAGGGGAATGGCGGTGTGGACGGTGACAGCGCCACCCTGATCCTTGCTCAGGACGAGCGTCTGCGGGGAAACCGCGACACCGATGGGGTCGGTGGTCCGATTGTTGGACCAGGCATAGCCGGCGAGAGCCAGGATGGTCGTGACGGCGACGAGGCCTGCAACGGTCTTGCGCATGGCGAATTCCTCCCAGTTTGCTGAAATCGGTTCGAGCTATTCATCCACAGGCGAGTGACGGTTGCGGCCGGCATGCACGACAACGAACTCAGCACTCGCGCCTGCCGGATATTCGGCCGGGCCCAGCCGAATTGGCCCTGGAAAATGCCAAGACTACAGAAATGTCGACTAAAGGCCGGGCTTTGGGGAAGCCCGCTGGACGACGCGCGCTCTGGAAGTCATGCACCCGTGAACGTGAGGGATCGACGCACGTGAGGAAGTACGGAAGTGAGAAGGTGAGAAAGTGCGGAAGTGTGAAGGCATGAAGGTGAGAGGAAGAAGGGGAGGCGGTCCGGGTGGTGATAGAGATGGATAGAGACTATAAGACCCTGATCCTGGGTCAGGTAAAGTACCGATCTCCCAGTTCGAGCGGCCGCGCGGGCTGAAACGCGCGGCTCGTTGTTTTCGGTTTTCGGTGGCCCTATTTAGTTCTTCAGCTTCGGGTCCAGCGCATCCCTCAAGGCATCGCCGACCACGTTGAAGGCGAGAACGACCACGCTGATGGCCAGTCCGGGAAACACCGCTACCCACCAGGCCAGTTCCATGCGGTCCTTGCCGTCGCGAAGCATGATTCCCCACGAGGGAGCGTCCGGCTCCACACCCAGGCCCAGGAAACTTAACGCTGCTTCCGCCAGAATGGCGAAGGCCAGCGAGAGCGTGGTCTGCACGATCAGGGGAGCGGCGATATTGGGCAGCACATGCCGGACCAGGATTCGCCGCCGGTCGGCGCCCAGGGCCCGCGCGGCCTGTACATACTCGTTTTCCTTGACCTGCAGCGCCGCCCCGCGGGCCAGGCGGGCGAAGATCGGTGTATATACGATGCCAATGGCCAGCATGAGGTTCTCCATGCTTGCGCCCAGGACGGCCATGACCGCGAGCGCCAGCAGGATGTCCGGAAACGAGAGCAGCACGTCGTTCAGCCGCGACAGCACGGAGTCCGTCCAGCCGCCAAAGTATCCGGCGCAGATGCCGATAGTTGTGCCCGCCACCAGCGATATCGAAACCGCGATCAGCCCCACCTCGAGCGAAATGCGCGTACCGTAGATCAGGCGGCTGAGCACGTCGCGGCCGAAGCGGTCCGTGCCCAAGGGGTGATCCCAGGCGGGCGCAGCCAGTAGCGCCTGTTCGTCGGTGCCGAAGACCGGGTCGTATGGCGCCAGCAGCGGGGCGGACAAAGCGGACGCGAGCAATAGCCCGATCACGACCAGGCCCGCCAGCGCCAGGCGGTTGCGCCGGAATCGCCGCCAGGTGTCGTTCATGCCGCGGCCCCCCGGTAGCGGATCCGCGGATCGAGCACGCTGTACAGCAGATCGACCAGCAGATTGATGACCACGAATCCGCCGGCCACGAACAGCAAAACTCCCTGTAGCAGGGGATAATCCCGATTGCCGATCGCCTCGAGCGCCAGCCGGCCCAGACCTGGCAGCGAGAAAACCTCCTCGATCACCACCGAACCGCCCAGAAGATAGCCGCCTTGCAGCCCGGCAATGGTGACTACCGGCACGAGCGCATTGCGCAGCGTGTGGCGCAAGATCACCCCTGTGCGGGCCACGCCCTTGGCCCGGGCGGTGCGTACGTAGTCCTGGCGAAGCACGTCCAGGACCGCCGAGCGGGTCATCCGCATGATCACCGCCGCGACGGCCGTTCCCAGCCCCAGCACGGGCAGCAGCATATGCTCGAGGTTGGACCGGGGATCGTCGAGCAGACTCACGAAATCGCCGGATGGCAGCCAGCCGAGCTTCAGTGAAAACAGCAGGATCAGCAGCGTCCCCAGCCAGAAACCGGGTATGGAGATTCCTGCAAGGCCGGCGATGCTGCATGCGTGGTCCACGGGTCCGGAACGACGCAATGCTGCGAGCACCCCCAGCGGAATGCCCGTCAGGAGCGCGTAGATGAGGCTGCCGCCAGCCAGTTCAAGCGTCACCGGCAGCCGCTCGAGGATCAGCGCCGTCACCGGCCGGTCGGCCATCAGTGAATGACCGAGCTCTCCGGTGGCGACATTGCGGAGCCAGAGCAGGTATTGGACGACTGCGGGACGATCCAGGCCATGGGCCTCTCGCAGGGCCGCCCCCTGGGCCTCCGTGTAGTGCAGCCCCAGCGTGGCCGTCACCACGTCGCCTGGCACCAGGCGAATCAGGGCAAAAGCCAGCACCGACACACCCAGCAGCACCGGGATCGCCGCGAGCACACGCCTGAAAAGATAACCGGCCATGCGTTCCTACCGTTCCACCCAGGTCTGGCGCAGCGACAGCGTCGTGGCCGTCGGATGCACCATGTAGCCCTTCACGCCGTTCAGCCAGGCCGACGTCTGATCGTTGAGATAAAGAAATGCCATGGGCGCATCCTCGGCGATGAGCCGTTGAACCTCTCGGTAGATCTTCCGGCGATCGTCCTGACCCATCGTGCGCCGCCCGCGGACGAGCAGATCATCCACGATCGGATTCGCATACCCCTGCTGGTTGAAGCGGCCGGTGCTGTGGAAAATGTCATACGTCCATTCGTCAGGGTCCACGAAGCCCACCCAGCCGACCAGAGTCATGTCAAAGTCGCCCCGCGCCAGCGCATCGAAGAACAAGCTCGACTCCATGGCTTGCAGGTGAACGTCAATGCCGATCGCGTGGAGCTGCTGCTTGACCGCCTGGGCCGCATCCACCTGGTAGCGGAATGCCGATCCGACCTTCAACGTCGCGGAGAACCCCTGTGGATAGCCTGCTGCCCTGAGCAGGCGCCGGGCCCGATCGTGATCGGGCGCCGGATAGATGCTCAAATCGGCATGAGCCCAGTAGTCCGGGCGGATGTGTCCCCCGTCCAGGATGGTCGCCCGGCCCAACTTGACGATGCGGTTGAGCAGGCCGCGATCGAGCGCCCAGGCGATTGCCTGACGGACCCGCGTGTCGGCGAAGGGCGTGCGCCGGGTGTTGAAACCCAGATATTCCCAGAAGGTCCCCGGCCGCGCGGCGCCGACGTGGACGTGCGGAGACTGCTCCAGCAGGTGCAGGTCCTTCTCGGCCACGTCGAGGATCAGATCCACCTCGCCGCGCCGCAGCGCGATGGACCGGGCGGTTTCGTCGGAGATCGGCCGGAACGTAACGCGCCGCAGGAGCGGTTGACCGGCACGGTGGTAATCATCGAAGCGCTCGAGTACCAGCCGCCGCCCGCGCCGCCATTCCACCAGTTTGAATGGGCCGCTGCCGGCATCAGTGTTCCGCAAGCTCCCGCCGGAGGCCTCGACCACCCCGCGATCGACAATGGCGTTCATCGGGTGGGCCAGGTGCACCAGGAACGGCGCAAACGGCCTGCGCAGATGGATAACGACTTTCAGCGGGTCCGGCGTGTCCACGCGGTCGATGGCCTCCACGTGGTCCGCCCGGCTGAGCCGCTCGCCGATCCGCCGGAGCGAGTAGACCACGTCGTCGGCGGCGATGGCGCGGCCGCTGTGAAAGCGGGCTGGGCGGAGCTGAAAGCTGTAGCTCAATCCGTCGGGCGTGACGTCGTAGTGCTCCGCGAGGTCCGGCTCGACCTCGCCATAGCGCCGGCCGTAGCGCAGCAGCGTGCTGTACATGTTTTCGATGAGCCGCATGGACGCGGCCGTGACGGCTTCATGTGGATCCAGCGTCCGGCCATCATCCTGGACGGCGATCACCAGGTGGCCCGCTGGCCGTCGGGGGTGGTGCTCACGGCGGCAGGCCACTGGCAGCAGGAACAATCCCGCCAGCACCAAGGCCCGCACGAAGCCATTGCTCCGGCGGAGGGCATGCGAGACAAAGGCCGGTTTTCGCCTGGTTGCGGGCATGGTCACATCGGCTGTGTCGGAAAGTCCTTGATCGGTCCGAGATCCTGCCGATCCCGGCGGATGGTCTGCGGACTCTGCATATACAGCGCGGCCAGTTCCGCCACACTGCGCAACGCATCCACGTGCGTGCGCTCATGGCCGTGCGACGCGTCCACGCCAAATCCGATCAGCGCCGTACGTATGTCGCTGCCGGCTTCGATGGCGGACGCGGCGTCGCACCGATAGTGCCGCAATACGTCGCGCTGGAACTCAATGCCATACTCCTCGCAAAGGCCGATCAGCTTCTGGGTCAGGTGGTAGTCGAACGGCCCGCTCATGTCCATCATGGCCAGGGTTGCGCCGAACTCGCGCGAGGCCTGCCCCGGGCCGGGCGTGGCATTGTCCACCGCGACCATCTCGGCCACGTCACCGTGGAGTACGGCCGAGGCGCCGGAGCCAACCTCCTCCGAGAGGGTGAACAGCAGGTAGCAGGTCACCGGCAGCCGGGCGCCGGCGTCGCGCACGGCTCGGGCCGCGGCCAGGATGCAGGCCACGCCGGCCTTGTCATCCAGATGCCGGGAATTGATGAAACCCTCCTCGATGACGGGTCGTGGTTCGATCGCGACGTAATCGCCGATCTGCAACCCCAATCGCGCCAGGTCCTCGCCGGATTCGCATCGTGCGTCCAGCCGCAGTTCGATGTGGTCCCAGCCACCGGGCTGTGTATCCACCTCGAGATTGAAGATGTGGCCGGAGGCCTTCAGCGGCAGGATGGTCCCGCGCACGCTGAGATGGCGGCCCATGAGCAGGGCCCGGGCCCCCTCCGCGAATCGGCTGGACCAGGTGCCGATGGGCGCGAGCTCCAGCCGCCCGTTGGGCTTGAGCGCTCGTACCATGGCCCCCAGCGTATCCAGGTGGGCAATCAGCGCCCGCGCGGGAAGCTGTTGTTGCCCTTCCAGCGTGGCTCGCATGGCGCCCCGGCGCGTGAGCTCGAACGAGATGCCCAGCCGGGACAATTCCTCGCCGACGAAGTGTACGATCTGGTCGGTGTAACCCGTTGGGCTGGGGATCTCCAGCAGGCGCAGCAACATGTCCGTGAGGTATGCCTCGTCGATACGCAAGCGCTTCATGCACTGATCCCATTGCGGTCGGCCGCGGTGCGCATGCCGGCCGCGCGTCGTGTTTCCGGAAACAGAAGGTCGATGAACCGCTCGGCCGTCGGCTGCGGCTCATGATTCGCCAGGCCGGGGCGTTCATTCGCTTCAATCATGGTGTAATCCGGCCCGCTGACGTCCGGTACCAGCAGGTCAAAGCCGACAACCGGAATGGACAACGCGCGGGCTCCTTCGACGGCGGCATCGGCCAGCGCGGGGTGCAGATCCGCGGTCACGTCGTGGATGGTTCCGCCGGTGTGCAGGTTGGCCGTCTTGCGGACCTGGAGAACCTCGCCGGAGGGCAAAACGCTGTCGAGTTCGTATCCGGCCGACTGCACGCACCGGCGTGTTTCGTCATCCATGGGAATGTGGCTCTCGCCACCCGTGGCCGCCGTGCGCCGCCGGCTCTGCTTCTCGATCAGCTCGGCCACCGTGTGCTGGCCCGTGCCCACCACGTGGGCGGGCCGCCGGACAGCCGCCGCCACCAGCTCGTAATTGATCACGATGATGCGCAAATCCTGGCCTTCGACGAACTCCTCCATCACGACGGTGTCGCAAACTCGCCGCGCGGCCTGTATTGCTCGCTCGAGATCCTCGGGCGAGCGCACATCCACCGAGATCCCTGCTCCCTGTTCACCGCGCGCGGGCTTGACCACCAGCCGGCCGTGCTCCTGCAAGAACGCGTTGTTCTCCTCGCGATTGCCGGCGCCGCGCTGCTCCGGCACGCGAAGCTTCGCCGACTTGAGCACCCGCAGGGTCACACGCTTGTCGTCACAACGGCTCATGGCCACTGCGGAGGTGAGCTCACTCAGCGATTCCCGGCATACGATCGAGCGTCCGCCAAGTGTGAGCCGGAAGAACCCGGCTCCAGCGTCGAGCACTTCGACAGCGATCCCCCGCTGGCGGGCTTCGTCCACGATGATCGTGGCGTAGGGGTTCAGCTTTTCCTCCGGCGGCGGGGGCAAGAAGAGCGGCTGGTTGATCGCGTTGCGGTGCTTGAGGCAGAACACAGGCACGCGCTGAAAGCCGAGCTTCTCGTACAAGGCGATGGCTCGCTCGTTGTCGTGCATGACCGACAGATCCAGGTAGGCACGGCCGCGGGCCTGGTAGCGCTCGATAATCCGCCGCACCAGCGCTTCGCCCACACCCGGGAAATGCGCCTGCGGATGCACGGCCAGGCACCACAGGCTGGCGCCGTTCTCCGGATCGCGGAACGCGGTCAGATGATCCACGCCCATGACGGTTCCGAGGATTTCGCCACTGGCCGGGTCCTCGGCCACCACGTACTTGAGAATACGCGAATTGATGCTCTTCAGGACGAAATCGGGATCGGTTCCCACCATCCGATTGGCCGCGTAGATCTTGTTAATGCCTTCCACGTCTTCACGCGTTCGCACCGGCCGCATGACAAAGTTCTGTGGCGGGGGGTCTCCGGTCCGGTACTGGTGCAGCCATAACCGGTAGGTGTGCGACGGGTCCAGAAACAGCTCATGGGAGGCTTTGGCCAGTGCCACGTGGGGATCGGGAAGGTAGAAGGCAATGTCGCGCTGGCCGGGCAGTTCCTTGCACAGGGCCTCGGCCAGCGCCCCCGCATCCTCGAAGGTATGGCCAAAGATCAGCCGGCCCCAACCCATCTGGACGGCCACGTTTCGCTTCATGTCCCGGACGCGGTGAGGAGGCGGCTTTTCCCAGTTTCGCAGCGATGGCCCCGTAGGCCATTCCGGCCGGGAGCGTTTGATCAGATTCCTCATGGCGGTGTCCTCCCTGAGTTCCCGTTTCACTCGTGCGTCCATCTGCCCCGACGGCCTTCGAACGTGTGTGGCCACGCCGCTGCAGTGTGTCACCCACGCACTTACAGGCCCTGCTCCTGCAACCAGAGTTCAAGCAGGGCGGCCTGCCAGAGCTTGGAGCCGCGCAGCCGGGTGATGTGCTTTTCCGGTTCGCGAAGTAACCGATCCACGTACTCGCGCCGGAACAGTTCTCGGCTCCGGGCGGCCGGCGACTCCAGCGCATTTCTGACCAGCTCCAGGTATTCGCCCCGGATGTACTTGAGCGCCGGAACGGGGAAGTAGCCTTTCGGCCGGTCAATCACTTCATGGGGGATGACCTGCCGAGCTGCCTCCTTGAGCACGTGTTTGCCCCCGCCGCGGATCTTCATCTCCGCCGGTACGCGGGCCGCGCACTCGACGAGCTCGTGATCCAGAAACGGCACCCGTGCCTCCAGGCCCCAGGCCATGGTCATGTTGTCCACGCGCTTCACGGGGTCATCCACCAGCATGATGGTCGTGTCCAGGCGCAGGGCCTTGTCCGCGGCGGTAGCCGCGCCCGGCCGGGCGAAATGCTCGGCCACGAAGGCATGAGCGTGGTCCTGACCCATGAACCGCGAGTGCAGGGCGCCTTTGAGCTCCTCATGCGTGGCGTCGAAGAAGACGCCGGCATAGTCGGCCACCGGATCCCGGCTCTTCAGCATGGGCGGGTACCAGTGATAGCCGGCGAAAACTTCGTCCGCGCCCTGGCCGCTCTGGACCACCTTGACGTGCCTGGCTACCTCTTCCGAGAGCAGGTAGAAGCCGATGGCGTCGTGGCTGACCATGGGCTCGGACATGGCGGCCACGCAGCGGTGCAGGGCCGGCAGAGCGCGGTTGGAATCCACGAAGATGCGATGATGTTCGGTTCCGAACCGCTTGGCCACGATATCGGAATACTCGAACTCGTCGCCTTTCTCGTCGCCGACCGTCTCAAAGCCGATGGAAAAGGTCTTGAGGTCCTGCTGGCCGCGACGGGCGAGCAGGCCCACCACCAGGCTCGAATCCAGGCCGCCGGACAGCAGCACGCCCACAGGCACGTCTGCGATCATGCGCCGCTGGACGGCCCGATCCAGCGCGTCGAGCACGCGCTCCTGCTGCTCCTGGAAGTCCGGCTGGTTGTCCGGCTCGAAGATCGGCTCCCAATAGACGCGTTCGCGTCGACGGCCGTCCGGCTCGATGGTCATTACCGTGGCGGGCGGCAGCTTACGCACACCCTTCAGGATGGTCAGCGGCGCGGGGACCACGGCATGAAAACTCATGTAGAAGTGCAACCCGGCAGGATCGATGTCCGTGTCCACGTCGCCGGCCGCCAGCAGTGCGGGCAGGGATGAGGCGAAACGCAGGGCCCCGTCAGACTGTGCGTAATAGAAAGGCTTGATGCCCAGCCGATCGCGAGCCCAGACGACGCGCCCGCTGTCCCGCTCCCAGAGGGCGAAGGCGAACATCCCGTTGAACCGCTCGACGCACTGCTCGCCCCAGGCATGGTAGGCCTTGAGGATGACCTCCGTATCGCCGTCCGAGAAAAAGCGGTAGCCCTTGTCCTGTAGCTCCCGCCTGAGGTCAGGGTAGTTGTAGATGCAGCCGTTAAACACGATGCCCAGGCCCAGCTCACTATCGATCATGGGCTGGTGGGCCCGCTCAGAGAGATCGATGATCTTCAGCCGCCGGTGACCGACGGCCAGGCGGCCCTGGGCATACGCTCCCGCCCCGTCCGGGCCGCGCGGGGCCATCTTCGAGGCCATCCTTTCTACTGCGCCCGGTGAGGGCGCCCGGCTATCGAAGTGGATTTCGCCGCATATTCCGCACACCGGCGTTCGACTCCTTCCAGCATGGCCCTGAGCGGTCTAACGCGTGCGACCCCGCTGAGGCCAACACGTCATAACGCGGTTCCTCGAGTATTTCATGGCAGCGACAGGAGAACAACGGCCCGTACCGGCACAGATTCCCGCGTGGCCCGTGGTGCGGGGCTCAGGGCTCTCGATCAGCCGCGCACGACACGAATTGGGCATACCGACCGCGGGCCGCCCCCGAGCAGCGTCGGAAGCGGCCGATACAATACCCATGGTTTATAACGCGCCGGCGAAGCGATGTCCACCAGAAAGAGAAGGTTTTTCAGTAATTCAGATTAAAGGTGGGAGGTTCTCACATGTGTTACGTAAGCATTCGGTGGAATTAAAAGGATCCAACGAAGCGCAGGCCCCCCGAATGACGTCAGCTCTCGAACAGCTCTCCAAAAAGCTCCCGCACCTTGTCCCTGGCGGCCTCCAGGGCCTGCCGGCCCGCCCGCGTAGCCCGGTACACTCGTCGTGTCCGCCTGCCGTTGCGTATCACCGATGAGCGCAGATATCCCTTGCGCTCCAGCCCATGCAGCAGGGGGTAGGCGGTGCCGGGGCTGAGCCGGTAACCGTGGCGGGCCAGTTCCTCGATCATCCCCAGGCCGAATACCGGCTCCTGGCACGCGTGGTGCAGGATGTGCAGCCGAATCAAGCCGGAGTAGAGATCCCGATCGTGCATGTTGAACACCCAGGGCACCTATTGACTTTCGTTAACGAATCTCGACAATACGCGGGTGCTCCGGCGGCGTCAAGCTGCGTTCGGCTGCTCGCCGGGGTTGTGGGCCGGATTCTCGATCCTCTCAGGGCCATATCGAATGAATCTTTCGCGTACCGCGCTGCGCCGGCCGGTGACCGTGCTGGTGGTCATGGCGGGCGTCATCCTGGCCGCGGGTCTGTCTCTGCGGCGCATGGCCATCGACATTTTCCCGGACATGGGCGTGCCCATCATCTACGTCGCTCAGCCCTACGGCGGGATGGATCCCGCCCAGATGGAAGGCTACCTCACCAACTACTACGAGTACCATTTCCTGTACGTCTCCGGCATCGAGCACGTCGAGTCCAAGAACATCCAGGGCGCGGCCCTGATGAAACTCTATTTCCATCCCGGTACGAACATGTCCCAGGCGATGGCCGAGGTGATCGCCCACGTGAACCGGTCGCGGGCCTTCATGCCCGTGGGCACCGTGCCACCCTTCGTGATGCGCTTTGATGCCGGCAGCGTGCCGGTCGGATTCCTGGTGCTTTCCAGCGATACGCGCAGCATCAAGGAAATCCAGGACCGGGCGCTGTTCCGCGTGCGGCCCATGTTCGCCAGTCTGCCGGGCGTATCCGCGCCGCCGCCTTTCGGAGGCAGCGCCCGCAGCGTGCTCATCCGCGTGGATCCGGACAGGCTCATGTCCTTGCGGATGACGCCTGACGAGGTCGTCGCGGCCCTGAGCAGAGGCAACCTGATCAGCCCGTCCGGCAACGTGCGGATCGGTACGCTCATGCCCGTCGTCCGCGTCAACTCGGTGGTCACGGATATCGCCGACCTGACCAGGATTCCGATTCGCGACGGCCAACCGGGGGTCTACCTGGGCGACGTGGCTACCATCGAGGACGGGGCCGACATTCAGATGGGCTCGGCGCTGGTGGATGGCCGCAAGACCGTCTACATCGCCGTGACCAAGCGGTCCGACGCTTCCACTCTCTCAGTAGTCAAGAACGTCCGGGAAGCGCTTCAGCGGATGCAGGCGGCCTTGCCCGAGGACATCCACGTCAGCTTTGAGTTCGACCAGTCGCCGCACGTCACGCGGGCGATTGCCGGCCTGGCCACCGAAGGACTGCTGGGGGCCGTCCTCACCGGTTTGATGGTGCTGCTGTTCCTGCGCGACTGGCGCTCAGCCTTGATCGTCATTCTGAACATCCCGCTGGCCCTCTTCGCGGCCGTGTTCGCGCTGTGGCTCACCGGGCAGACGATCAACATCATGACCCTGGGCGGCCTGGCCCTGGCCGTCGGCATCCTGGTCGATGAGGCCACTGTTGCCATCGAAAACATCCACACGCACACGGCCAGGCACAAGCCCCTGGCCCGCGCGGTCCTGGACGGCAGCAACGAGACGGCCGTCCCTCGACTGCTGGCCATGCTCTGCGTCCTGGTGGTGTTCATCCCGTCATTCTTCATGGTGGGCACGGCCCGGGCCCTCTTCGTTCCGCTTTCGCTGGCGGTGGGTTTCTCCATGATGGGGTCGTACCTGCTCTCCAGCACGTTCGTGCCGGTGATGACCGTGCGGATGTTCCGCAACCGGCAGACGGCCGGGCACGGTTCCGGAGGCGAGTTTGTCGCCGCGCGCGAACGCTATGGGCGGCTGGTCAGCGGCGTGGTGCGCTTCCGCGGAACGGCCTTCGTGGCTTACCTCATCATCGCCGGTCTGACTGTCTGGCTGGTCGGTCGCCAGTTGGGCGTGGAGATTTTCCCGTCGGTCGACTCCGGCCAGTTCCAGGTCCGCGTGCGGGCTCCGGACGGCACCCGGTTCGAGCAGACAGAGGTTTATGCCACCCGGACGCTTGAGGTCATCGACGAGATCGCCGGCGGGCACGTGGCCCGGTCGGTCGGCTACGTCGGGCTGATCCCGCCTGCTTTCCCGGTGAACACGGTCTTTCTCTGGATGGGGGGGCCCCACGAGGCGGTGTTGCGCGTGGGACTCGAAGAGGGCAGCGGCGTGCGCGTCGAGGAACTCAAGGAAAAGCTGCGCCGCAGGCTGCCCGAGATCATGCCCGAAGTCTCTTTTTCGTTCGAAGCGGGCGACATCATCAACGAGGTGATGAGTTTTGGCTCGCCCACGCCCATCGAAATCGCGGTAACCGGTCCCGACCTGATGGCCAACCATGCCTATGCCGAGAAGCTCCGCGATCAGCTCGCCAGGATCGACAGCCTGCGCGACATTCAGTTTGCCCAGCCGCTGCGCTACCCGACCATCGATGTGAAGGTGGATCGCGCCTTGGCCGGCCTGAGCCGGGTGAGCACCGCCGAGGTGGCCCGCTCCATGGTGGCCGCGACGTCCTCCAGCCGCTTCGTGGTGCCCAACTTCTGGGCCGATCCCAAGAGCGGCATCGGCTACCAGGTACAGATCGAGATCCCCCAGGCACGCATGGAGTCCATCGAGTCGGTTCGCACCATCCCGGTGAAAGGCGACCACGACGGCCAGGTACTGCTGCGCGATGTGGCCACCGTCGACTGGGGAACCATGCTCGGCGAGTTCGACCGCTACAACATGCAGCGCATGATCACGCTGACCGCCAATATCTCCGGTGAGGATCTCGGGCGCGTCAACCGCCGAATCTCCGAAGCCATACGCGCGGCGGGGGACCCGCCGGCGGGCGTGACGGTCAACGTGCGCGGCCAGCTTCCACCGCTCCAGCAGATGCTCGGCGGGCTCACCGTTGGGCTGGGCCTGGCCGTGGTGGTCATCCTCCTGCTGCTGGCGGGCTACTTTCAGTCCCTCCGGCTCGCGCTGGCAGTGATCTCGACCGTACCGGCCGTGCTTGCGGGGGCTGTCCTGGCCCTGTTCATCACCGGCACAACAGTCAACGTCGAATCGTTCATGGGCACGATCATGTCAGTAGGAGTGGCCGTCGCCAACGCTATCCTGCTGGTCACTTTCGCCCAGCGCAGCCAGGCCGAGGGCGCATCCTCGCAGGTTGCGGCCGTCCAGGGAGCTCAGGGGCGTTTGCGGCCCATCCTGATGACCAGTTCAGCCATGATCGCCGGCATGATCCCCATGGCCTTAGGGGTGGGCGAAAGCGGCCAGCAGGTGGCTCCGCTCGGGCGGGCGGTCATCGGAGGCCTGGCCGCGGCCACCCTGGCCACGCTGTTCATCCTGCCGTCCGTCTTCGCCATCGTGCAGGGTCGCAAGCCCGTGCGCTCGGCCTCGTACGACCCCGATGATCCCCAGAGTACGTTCCATGATCCACTTGTCGTGGAGGAGGTCGTGAAGTGAACCGCCGATCCATGTTCGCGGCCATACCGCTCGCGGTGCTCGCCGGTCTGGGCGTGTGGCTGCTCAAGGGCCCGGAGGCCGCTGTGCGCCACGCCCGGGCACAAAGCCCTTCAGCCGAAAAACCACAGCACCGACCGCCCCAGCGCGCCGCGCCGGCAGCGACGCAGCCGGCCGCCGGCGCCCAGTCGTCAGCCATCACGCTGCCCGCGACGCTGGATGCGGAGGAATCGGTGGACCTCTACGCCAAGGCCAGCGGCTACGTTTCGGAGATTGCCGTAGACATCGGCAGCCGCGTCCGCAACGGCGATGTGCTGATCCAGATCGACACTCCGGAAATGCACGATGATATCCGCCAGAACGAGGCCGTGATCGCCGTCCGCAGCGCCCGGATCGAGGCCATGAAGGCCAAGGCCGCCCAGGCCCGGCTGGCCGTCGAGTTGGCGCTGGCGCAGCACAAGCGCGTCGAGGCAGAGCTGGGCTTATCTCGCATCACGCACACCCGCAAGTCCGAGCTGTACCGCGAGAAGGCCATCCCGCAGCAGGAACTCGACGTGGCCGAGAACCAACTGGCCATCAACGAGGCGGATCTGGCTATCGCCAAGGCCAGGATCGAGAGTGCCCGCGGCGAGGAACTCGCGGCCCAGGCGGATGTGAAAGCAGCCGAGGCGGACCTGGTGGTGGCCCGTTCCGAAGCCGCACGGCTCAAAACACTTCTGGGATATACCACCGTCAAAGCGCCCTTTGATGGAGTGATCACTCGGCGGGACGTGGATCGCGGCGCTTTTGTGCGTTCAGCCGCCCAGGGGGCCGGTTTACCGCTTTTGGCCCTGGCTCGCGTCGACCGGCTCCGGCTGGTCCTCGACGTGCCCGAGGTGCACGCGCCCGTGGTCCGCCCGGGGACCGAGGTGCGCATTCAGGTCCGCGCCAGTGGCCAGCAATTGCTCACCGGCGAGGTCGCTCGCATCGCCTCCGCCCTGCGAGCGGACACGCGAACCATGCGCGCCGAGGTTGATCTCGACAACGACGACGGTGCACTGATGCCGGGCATGTACGCCCGCGCCCTCATCCAGCTTCCGGCGAAGAGCGAACCGGGGATCTGATATGCAGAACAGCCTGAGGATTCTGAAAGGCCGGTTGCTCTGCCCGGCGTGCGTGATGTGGGCCGGTCTGGCCATCGGATGTGCCGGGCCGCACCGCACCACGCCAATGGCTGAACGCCCCGATCTGGCGCCGGCCACCCAGCCCGCTTTTGCGGTGCCGGTTTCACTGGAGGCCGGACAGGTCCAGCCGCTGCACCGGGAGCTCATGGCCATCGATTTGCCCACCGCCCTGCGCATCGCGTGTGCGGAGAACCTCGACATCCGCCGGGCTCGCCAGCAGGTAGAGGTCTCGCGCGGCCAATGGCAGCGCACCGCCGGCGCCGTGTTTCCGATCATCACCCCCAACGCGGGTTACGAGCAGGTGGAGGGCATGGTCCGGGCGGTGCAGGGCGACCTCGTGGGCGCGACGTTCAACACCTTCCAGCCGGTCATCGCTGCCCAGTGGATCGTGAATCCCGGACAGGTCATCTACGATCTCATCGCCGCCCGCAAACGGCTGTACGCCTCCGAGCATCAGGAGCAGGCGGTCGTCATTGAGTCGCTCCGCCTGTCGGCCGAACAGTTCTACGACCTGGTGCTGGCCCAGACGCGCGTGGCCACCGCCCGCCAGGCCGCCGCCGAGGCGGAGGAACTGCTTCGCATCAGCCGCCTGCGCAGCCGGACCGGTACCGGGGTACCAGCCGACGAACTCCGCGCCCAGGCCCGGCTGGCCGAGCGGCAGCAGGATCTCGTGTCGGCGATCAACGACTTCTACACGGCGTCGGTGGCGCTGGCGGTGACGCTGCACCTCGATTCGTCGGTCACACTGGCCCCGAGCATCGAGGAACTGCCGCAGGTGACACTGGTACGGCCGGACCTGCCGCTGGATGAGTTGCTGGAACTGGCCATCGTGTACCGGCCGGACCTGCACGCGGTCCGCAAGCTGGTGGAAGCCGCCGCGGCCGCACGAGGTGGGACCTGGTGGGGGTCCTTCGGGCCGCAGTTCAGTCTCGCCTATCAGTACGGCGGTATCACCGGTCATGCCAACAACGTCATTCCCGGCCAAGGCATTCCCGGGAATCTCATCATCAATCCGGCATCTCAGAACGGCGCGTTCAGCGCGAATCCACTGGCCAACGGCCTCATTCGCGAAGGGATCGCGCGCGGTTCCGCGGGGCTGGCCGGCCGGCGGGATCAGACCGGCGCCTTCCACAGCCAACAGCGCTTCAATGCCGGCGCGGGGTGGCGCTTCACGTTGGCGGCTTTCGGTGATCTGCGCGCCGCCCGGGCGGCCGAGGAGCAGGCCCTCATCGAAGCCGAGCGGCAGGTGGATCAGATCCGCGCCCAAGTTGTGCTCGCCCGCGAGTCCAGCCGGACCAACGCCGAACTGGCCGGCCTCGCCCAGCAGCAGGTGGACTACGCCCAGGAGGCTCTGCGGCTGACGCAAGCCAATCTCCAGGCGGGTAGCATGACCACGCTCGATGTGCTGCAGGCTCAGGACGCCGTCAACCAGGCCCGCCTACGTCATGCCGAGGCGGTCGTCCGCTACAACCAGGCACAGCTCAGACTCACTGCCGCCCTGGGACTGCTGAATGCGGACATGCTCTGACGTGGACGACAAGTCAACGATGCTGCGCGGGCTTGGCCGTACGCCGGGCGAGCGCATCGGGCGGGTGGCTCTGCTGCCGCCTCACGCCTGTTGGCTCTCGGCATGACGCCATCCAGCGACCAGGCACCGGCACCAACAATGATCAGGAAGAGCGAGCCGAGCAGCATACTGAAATCCGTCCTGACCTCGTGCGCCATGCTCCAGAACCGGTAGCTGGACAACTGGCGCAAGCGAAACCCCCAGAATCCGTGGCCGAGCAGGATGGGCACCTTCGTGCTGACAATCGCGACGATCATGATGACGGTTTGCAGGAGATGGCTATCCCTCCGCGAACATGATCACCAGCCCGAAATTGAGTATCACCGCCAGAATGACGGAGACTACGGCAGCAACAGGGATGCTCAGGATAGCGGCGGCCCGGGAAACGCGGGGATAGCTCGTGGCACTGATGGCGGTCCCGAGGCTGATCCACCAGAGCAGGCACGACACGACGGCCATACACCAGAAAACGGTCCAGCTCCGGCTGGCTGGATTGCTGAACGACAGCACTGTCACGGGCCCGACGAGCACTGCGCTGAGAATGAAGTGGCTCCTGAAGAAGCCGACGAAGCCGATCCACGAACCGGATGCTTGAGGACCGGGCTCTCCGTCGGCAGGAGGCGGTATGATGATGGTGAAAAGAAGAGATACAATGAACTCGCAAATCGGCGGTCCGCAGATCACGCCCGGCAGCGTGATGCTGAAGAACACCATCTCGCCCGTGCGATTCAGCAGAACGACTGCCAATCCATAGACGACCAGCGCAACCAACAGTGCGCTCAGCCGAAAGAGCCAGGCCGATCGCCGGGAGTAGCAGGAGGGAAAACTGCGATGGAATGCCCTTGGATGAAACCAGGTCATCAGGCACATGTGAATGAACGCGGAGATGACATTCCTCTCGCCGTCGTCCCAGCCGGGTATGGGATCGGGCCTTAGCGGCAGGTCCTCCCGAAGCTGCTGCAGGTCAAACCCCTGTCCGCACTCGGGGCAGCGTTCATCGAGCAGGCCCGTGAGGTTGTACCTGCAGAAGGGACAGCGCAGACCTTCATCTTTGGGCAACGCTCCGGGTTGATTAGGTCGTGGACGGCCAACTGTCGCCATACCTACAAGGTAATCGAAGGAGCCCTTGGAGTCGGCGCCGGCTGCTGCGTTTCGCGGCAGCGGCACGAAATAGGGCGTTGTTCCGTGATAGGCGAATGATTAGAATAAGTAGCAGCAGGAGTAGCCATGGCGACTTTAAGCATTCCTGATGATGTTCTGAAGCAGGCTGGCATCACCGAGCGCGACGCGGCGGTGGAACTGGCGTGCCTGTTCTTCGAAACCGGGCGACTGAGCCTGTTCTTCGCCGCCCGACTGGCGGGCTTGTCTCAAGCGCAGTTCGAGGAGGTTCTGTTGGACAGAAAGATCCCGATCTATCGGTATAGCGAGGAGGATCTGCAGCACGATCTCCGGACATTGAGGCAAGCGGGAACCTGAACGATGCGCCTCGTGGTCAGCGACACGACGCCGGTCCGCGCATTTAGGTCACCTGCAACTCCTCAACCTGTTCCCGGCACTGTTTGACTTGATACTGATTCCCCTCCGCGGTCCAGGAAGAATTAGTTCCATCCCGGTTCCTGCCTCCAGGAGCGGGCGATACAGGTCAGGCTGCTGCTTGAGTTGCTCCGACCGATACGACCGATCAGACCGATGCGACCGATCAGTCCGATCCGGCCACTGGTCTTCCAGGTCCAGCTTCGCCGCGCATGATCACTTCGCCCGACGGCTGCACGACCCGCTCCACATGATCGCCCGCTTGAAGATTCAGGGCGTCCCGGATCTGCTTGGGAACGGTCATTTGGCCTTTGCGGGTGATTGTGGCTCAGGGCATGGTGGAATATAATCCCGTGCTTACTTTTGCCGGTTCTTCTTAATTCACGGCAAGAATTCCGCGTTCAGGTTTCAACGGTTTGGGCAGGATTCATGGCTAAGCGACGCTTTCTGGTGACCTCGGCATTGCCTTACTCCAACGGCCGGCTGCATGTCGGGCATGTGGCCGGCGCGTACCTGCCGGCGGACACTTACGTTCGGTATCTGCGGGCCCGGGGCGAAGAGGTGCGCTTCATCTGCGGCAGCGACGACAACGGCGTGGCCGCCCTCATCGCCGCGCGCAAGGAGGGCAAGACCGTCGAGGAACTCACCGCTTACTACAACGCGCGCCAGGCGGCCGACTTCAAGGGCCTGGGCATCGAGTTCGACGTGTACGGCGGCACGCACCAGCCCGGCTTCGTCGATCTGCACAACCGCATCAGCCAGGACTTCTTCAAGGCCATCCACGAGAAGGGTTACTTCGTCAAGCGCAAGACGGATCAGCTCTTCGATGTCCAGGCGCAGCAGTTCCTGCCTGACCGCTACGTCAAGGGCGAATGCTACCTCTGCCACTACCCGGAAGCCTACGGCGATCAGTGCGAACAGTGCGGCAACTCCATGGAGGCCGAGAAACTGATCAACCCGGTCAGCACCATCACCGGGACGCGTCCCGAGATCCGCGAAACGACCCATTGGTACCTGCAACTCGGGCGGTTCGAGGAGCCCCTGCGTCAGTGGCTGGAAGCCAAGCGCCAGCCGGCCGACGGGTCGCCGGCGTGGCGCGAGACGGTGCTCAACTTCTCGCTCGGTCAGATCAAGGGCGGCCTGCCCGAACGGGCCATGACCCGCGATCTGGCCTGGGGGGTGCCCGTACCGCTGGACGATCCCGACGCGGCCGGCAAGGTGCTGTACGTGTGGTTCGATGCCCCCATCGGCTACGTCTCGTTTACGGCCAGGGACTGCGCCGATCGAGACGGCGACTGGCAGCAGTTCGCCCGCTGGTGGAAGGATCCGGAGTGCAAGATCGTCCACTTCATCGGCGAGGACAACACGGTCTTTCATGCCCTGACCTGGCCGGCGATGCTCATGGCGGAGGGCAGCTATCAGTTGCCGTACCAGGTGGTGGCCAACTCTTTCCTGAACATCAAGTTCCCCGGCAAGGAGGAGGAGAAGATCTCGAAGAGCCGGGGCACGGCCGTCTGGATCGAGGACTACCTCAAGACGTTCGATCCCGACCCGCTGCGGTACTACCTGACGGCCATCGCCCCCGAGTCGGCCCGCACGGCCTTCGACATCGACGACTTCATCGGCCGCAACAACGGCGAGCTGGTCAACGCGCTGGGCAACTTTTTGAACCGCTGGGTCTCGTTCGCTCACAAGTACTTCGACGGCAAGGTGCCGCCGGTCGGGCAGCGCACGGCCGTGGACCACGAGCAGCTCGCCTTGCTGAAGACGCAGACCGACAAAGTGACCGAGCACCTGGAGGCTTGCCGGTTCAAGGCGGCCATGGGCGAGGTGATGAGCCTGGCCCGGGCATCCAACGGCTACTTCGACGCCAAGAAGCCCTGGGTTCAGCGCAAAGACGACCTGCCCGGCTGCGGCACAAGCATCAACGTCTCCATCCAGACCTCCCGGACGCTGGCCACGCTCATGGCCCCGTTCCTGCCATTCTCGGCCGCCCGGTACGCGCAGGTGCTGGGAGTGGACCCGAACCTGCCTTGGGCCGAGGCGACCCTCGAGATCCCGGAGGGCCAGCAGGTGGGCGAAGCGGCCATTCTGTTCAAGAAGCTGGATCCGGCGGAAGTGTTCGCCGAACCCAAGTAGCGCTCAGTAAGCCACTGTGCTCATGGAGAACCCGAGATGCACGCGCTGACCTGGATGCTCACGGCGGCATTGCACCTGACTGGAGTGGCTGGCGGCCCTGCCCAGGGCTGGCCGGAGGTTCGGCAGGAGGGACCCCGCAAGGCATTGGTCGCCGGCAACAATGCGTTTGCCCTCGATCTGTACGCCAGAGTCGGAAGCGGTAAGGGCAACCAGTTCTTCTCGCCGTACAGTATCTCCACCGCGCTGGCCATGACCTATGCCGGGGCCCGCGGGCGAACGGCGGAGCAAATGGCGAGAGTGTTGCACTTCAAGCTTGAACCCAAT
>BTUC01000007.1:4100-41700 GCA_045863575.1 Phycisphaerae bacterium | reverse complement strand
TTATCCTCTGGTTCAGGACCTGTCCGAGGTGGTGGAGCCCTGGCTAGGCGTCCCGCCCAATGAAGACGTCAACGATCAATGGGTGGCCTGGATTGCCAAGTCGAGCCTCTATTACCTGGTCTGCCGCGAAAAGACGACCACCGCCCCCAAGACCGAGCCGTTGGACGGCGAATGCCGCGTGGTGCCGCCCGTGCTGCTGAACATTGGCCGCGACTCGAAAGTGGAGAGCGCCGACGTCGTCCTGTACCAATCGGGCACCGCTCAGAGGGCCGGGCGTCTGCGCATCAAGCATCTCAATCCGGCCAAGCGATCGGCGGATGACAGCCTGGAGCTGCCGGGCTCTGCACCGATCTGGGGAGCTAACGTCTACCTGTCCAATCGGATGCGCCATACATTTCTAATTACAGAGATTCGGCCGGCCGGCGGGGTTTCTCTGAAGGCGGCCACCTGGTCTGCTCTGAAACCGCCGGCCGCAATTGCTGAACTGGCTGCATGGAAGGCCGGATGCCTGGCGGCCGATGCCGCATTGGGTGCTGACGACGTGGCCTTGGGTGCGGCCCTGCTGGAGGCCGGCGAGCCGGGCGCGCCCACCTACGCCCTTCAGCCATGGCGGCTCAAGCCGCCCGCCGACTTCCAGTCCGGAAACGCGGTCGCGGTCCGCTGGCTGGAAAAAAAGGCGATCTCGTCCGCCATTGTTCGCGTGGATGCGGATGGTGCGCCGTACGCACTGCTGCAAGGCGCCGCTGGGGCCTGGTATTTCTGTGATCCAAAAGGCAACGTGTCCGTGCTGCCTCCGACGGCCGAGCAGCTCAAACCCCCCGCCGACATCCTGTTCAGAGGCGGAACCGACCCCGTCCTGCTCTACAGCGACCCGGGGCGAGGTTTTCAGCTCTCCAAGGCACGGTGAGGGAGCCTGAATCCAGGAGAATCCTATGCCCGCCGCTGCACGCAAGACTGACAACACATCGCATGGGCCGCCGCTAAGTCCCGGCCCGGGCAGTCTCACGGTTTCGATCGGGAACCTGGCAGCATGGCGGGCATTGCCGGCCGGTGTCGGCGACGGGCTGGAACAGGCCTCGAACACGATGAAGCAACTGATGGATTCCCCGCAGCTCACGCCGCCGGATGCCACCGCCAAGTTGGCCCAGGTGCAGGCGGGACTGACCCAGTCGGCCGCCGCTGCGGCTGCAAACGGCAATCCTGCCGCCGCCGGCGCGGTCACCGGTGCATTCAGCGCGCTGATCGCGACCAACGCGACGCTCACCGCCACTTACGCGACGGCATCCGCGGCTCCAGGGGGTCAACCGGCCGCTACCACCGCCTACACGCAGGGCATCAAGGCCGCTGCCGCGAGCGCGGCCAGCGCCGCCGTCTCGGCCATTGCGGTTATGGTGGACATGCACAACTGCAGCATTCCCGTGCCGCCCATGCCGCACGGTCCCGGCGTAGTCACCAAAGGATCGAGCACGGTTTTCATCGACAACCTCCCCGCCGCTCGCCAGGATGACAAGGTATTTGAAGCCTGCGGCGGGTCAGATCCCATCGCCAAGGGCGAGCCCACTGTGGAGATCGGATGAACGCAATGCACTGACGCCCGCTTTTTCGATTGGCGCAGGAGCAACACGCAGATAGAATACGAATTCAAGCCTGACAAAAAGATGCATACTGAGCCCATGTTGTGATCCTTCGCCGCTCGTTGGAAAACCTCGGGAGTGCGCATCATGGCCATTTTGCGCGATCTCAGTACCGCTCAGATTGTTTTTCAGGTTACCGGCGGTGAGCCCGACCAGTTCCTGGTGGTCCGCTTCCGCGGCACGGAAGGATTGTGCCAGCTCTTCCGGTTGGAGATTGATTTAGTCTCCACCAGCGAGCAGATCGCCTTCGACGACGTGGTGGGTAAGGCCGCGGTGTTGAGCGTGAATGCCAGTGACGGCACGCGCTGGTTCCACGGCGTCGTGAGTCGCTTCGAACTGACCGGGGAAGCTAACGGCCAGATGTACTTTGCCGCCGAGATGGTCCCGGCCGTCTGGCTGCTGACGCACCGCTACAACTGCCGCATCTTCCAGAACCAGACCGTCCCGGAGATCATCTCGGAAGTCCTCACCACAGGTGGCATCGCCAGCGACCGCGTCAAACCCGGGCCCTTCAAGGGCAATCATCCCACGCGCGAGTACTGCGTCCAGTACCGCGAGACGGACTACAACTTCATCGCCCGCCTCATGGAGGAGGAAGGCATCTGGTGGTACTTCCAGCATACGCCGGACGGACACACGCTGGTTCTGGCGGATGACCCTGCCGGCTGCCAGCCCATTGAAGGCGAGAGTCCGGCGCTGCCCTACGTGCCGCCGTCCGGGCTGAACGTGGCCGGTGAGCACGTGTACCGCTTCCGCCTGGGTCAGGAAGTTCGCCCGGGCGTGGTGGCGCTGAATGACTTCAACTTCGAGGACCCGAAGCTGGACCTGAAGGCCAAGGCCGACTCCGGCCGTGACACGGGCCTGGAGTTCAGCGACTACCCTGGCGAATACAACCAGCAGGCCGTCGGCAAAGACCTGGCCAAGCTGCGCATCGAGGAGTTCGAGTCCGCGCGCGTCCGCGGCCACGGTCAGAGCAACTGCCCGCGGCTGACCGTCGGGCGGACGTTCAACCTCACCGAACATCCGTCCTCCACGCTCAACGGGGCCTACCTGCTCACGTCGATCGCGCACCAGGGCCGGCAGTCGGTGACCCGCACGACGGGCGGCAGCAACGGCCACGGCAACGGCCTCAACCCGCGCATGAACCAGACACTGGCCGCCGCCCGCCAGAGCGCCGATACGACCGTGCGCGACCTGGCCGTCGCTCTCGGGCAGATTGCCGCCCGGCTGGAGCGCGGCGACCCGACGGCGCATAAGGCACTGGCCCAGTGGCTTTATCACGGCGGGCAAGTATCGAGCGATCTGGCCGGCATCGCCGCCGCCTTGGGCCGCGGCTCCCTGGAGGCCCTGGCGCTGCCGCGGCTCCTGGACAGCGACAGTCTGCCCGGTCTTGACGAGACGGTGGATACGTACGAATGCCGCTTCGAGTGCATCCCCGCGGCCGTGCCCTTCCGACCACCCCGCATCACCCCCTGGCCGGTGATGCGCGGCTCGCAGACCGCTCGGGTGGTCGGACCCTCCGGCGAAGAGATTTACACCGACAAGTATGGCCGGGTGAAAGTGCAGTTCAACTGGGACCGCGCGGGCAAGTTCGACGACAAGAGCTCCTGCTGGATTCGCGTCTCCCAGGGTTTTGCGGGAGGAGCGTACGGCATGCTGTTCCTGCCGCGGGTGGGCCAGGAGGTCATCGTCGATTTCCTCGAAGGCGACCCGGACAAGCCCGTCATCACCGGCCGGCTCTACAACGCCGACCACATGCCCGCCTACCGGCTGCCTGACGAGAAGACAAGAAGCTATATCAAGACCCACAGCTCGAAAGGCGGCGGCGGCACCAACGAGATCCGCTTCGAGGATCTCAAGGGTTCTGAGCAGATCCTCATCTATGCCCACAAGGACTACCACGTCCGGGTCAAGAACGACCGGGTCGAGAATGTGGACAACGATCGGCATCTGACCGTCAAACATGATTCGATGGAAACCATCCAGCACGATCGCTCGCTCACAATCGAGTGTGATGACAAACAAAAGGTCGGGGGTAAGCGCTCGGTGGTGGTACAAGGCAATGTCATCGAGGAATTCAAAGGTGCCCACAGCGAGAAGGTGCAGATGGAGCGCTATCTCAAGGCCCAGAAAGTGGTCGTTGAGGCCGACATGTCCATCACCTTCAAGGGTGCGGGCGGTTTTGTGCAGATCGATCCGGCCGGTGTGACCATCTCGGGCAACCTTGTGCTGATCAACAGCGGCGGCAGTGCGATCCCCAGTTCGGTTTCCGACTCGGCCACCGACCCGGCAGCCCCCAAGACCGCAGACAAGGGCAAACCCGGCAAGGACACGAGCTACAGCGGCGGGCAGGAGCCGGCCAAAGGAGAGGCGCCCCCCGATATCAAGAGCGAGTTTGAGAACCAGCAGGAAGAACCCGAGCGGAGCTGGGTCGAGTTCCAGTTGCTGGACGCGGCGGGTAATCCGGTCTCGGGTGAGCCGTACCGGGTGATTCTGCCGGATGACACGCTGCAGACCGGGCAGACCGACGGGGAGGGCCTGTGCCGCTTCTACGAGATCGAGCCGGGCACGGCCCGCATTTCGTTCCCCCAGCGCGGGGACAACGAGTGGCACTACGTGCGAACGCTCGGCCCGGGCCAGATGGGGGGCGGCGGCGCGCAGCCTTGAGCATTGGACCAGGAGCGAATCGAACCCATGGCAACTCCATCAGCGACACCTGCCGCGGGAACAGGCGAGAAGCAACAGGCGGGGGCCACCGCCCATCGGACCGTCCTGCAGCTTGAGCCGGTGACCTATCGCATCTCGCTGCTGTACATGGGCAGCAAACGGGTACGCGATGGCGGGACGTATCATTGCGTGTTCGACATCAAGGAGGGCGCGGCGAGCAACCCGGCACAGGCGGGTTTGCCGCCCCTCCAGCCGATCCAGAACATCGTTCACGTGCCGGCCGCGTCTCCCGCCCCGGCCGCCCCGGCTGGAGCTCCCGCCGCAGGTGGGGCCGCACCGCCCGCCCCGGAAGCCGCGGGTGGCGGCGGTGGAGGTGCGGCGGCTGGCGGGCCCGGCGGCGCGGGCGCCCCGGGCCAGAACCCGGCCGCGCTGCCGCTCAGCCAGCGGGGCGACAACAGCAATCCCGACCCGGACACCGTCTATCGCATCGTGGTGCTGGACAACCATGGCATGCGCATCGACGACGTCAACGGTGCAGACGGCACGTCGAACACCGGCCTGTTGGGCAGCGGAGGAAACACCAGGTCGAAGCCTCGAAGTTACAATCAACGCCACTTCAACGAGGACATCTTCCCGGATGTCCTCTTTCGAGTAGTCGTCCGCAGGTACATCGGGACCGCACAGGTCAACCTGACGCCAGACGATCTGCGCATCCTGTGGGAAATGAAAGATCCAGAGGAAGAGCACGAGCAAGTGCCGGCCGGCAGAGCACGCCAGTTCCTGACCCGCTTCTACGACGAATTCTGTCGCGAGCGCACGCGTGAGGGCGATGACAACGCCTCGGATACGTTTGGGCAGGATCCGCTGACGCGCCTTCGGACGCCGTCTACCGCCAGCAGTCCGCAGCCGCCTGGCACGAACGCCAGCACTGTCCTGTTTGTCGCCCCATACGTAAATCAGCCCCCCGCGGACCGCGTGGCTCCGCCCCCCGCGCCCGCAGCGCCGGCCGGACCACCCGCGCCGCCGGCACCAGCCGCACCGGTGGCCAACCCCCTTGAGAACGTGCTGGGCCATGAACAGCTCAACGCCGCGCTCACAGCCCACGAAACGACGCGTGCCCTCAGTACTCTCACGGGCGTTCATGAGCAGGTCGGGACCCACACGCTCACCATTGGCGTAGCCGATGTCGCCTTCATGCCCTATCCGATAGGTGGCGACAATTACCGCTTCCTGCTGACGCTGACCAACGCGGGCGGCGTGGATCTCCGCACCCAGCAGGAGAATGGCCGGAATATCGTATTGCAGGATGACTCCCAACGCCCAATCCCGCACCCCCACTGCTATACGACCGGCAGGTTCGTGATGTGGCGGCGAGTCAATGTTCGCCTGCTGATCCGCGTAAACGAGACGGCGGCCAACGCAATCTCCTGGGCCCGCGTCCAGCGCCACTACGGGCATGCTTTCGTTGAGATAGGCGCTCCGCAACGGGTCACGGCGACGACCAAGGCCCAGTGGGCGGACAGCATGAGCCGGTACTTCACGACCCTGGCCGGCTCAGCCTCTCCACCTGCCTGGCTCCCTCCCGGTGCAGGAAACGCTGCGAACTGGAATGCGGCGGGCGTGCCATACAATCAACACTTCTTCGCCCCCTTTATGCACACGCCGCCGGGCGTGGTACCCGTCGGCACGTATTGGGGGCCCACCGCCGCGGAGCGGTTGGCCACTTGGCGCAGTTTTCTCGAGTACGACCACGTCGAGGGGGCCAGTCGACAGATCGTCCAGGACACCTGCCGGCGGCTGGGCGTCCGTGCCCCGAGTCGAAGCACGCGTCAGCGCAACACAAACCGGGCCGACGGAACACCGGACGCGTCCACCGGCACAGGTGAGGGCTTTTTCGTCGTGCTGACGCAGCGGTTCCTGCCGGGGTCCAGCCTGCTTGGCGCCTACGTGGGGGAGCAGCAGTTCTATATGGACAACAGGTTCGCCACTGTCACCTTCACTCACGAGTTGGGGCACGGCGTTTACCTGCGGCACGGCCAAACCAGTCCATGGCTGCTCGATGACAATCCGCCAGCGAGGCCGTTCTGGAATAGTGATTGGAGTTACGTCCCTGCCGCCGGTGGTGCGTTTCGTGTTGCCCCCTACTCCCTGGAGGAAAACACGTATCCGGAGGACCATGACACCAACGATACGGTTGAGTGCATCATGTCCTATGGCAACGACAACATCCCCACTGATTTCTGCGCCATGTGCCTTCAGGTCCTGCGGTACTACGATCGGGTGAAACTCATACAGCAAAACCAGTCCCAGATCACACGGGGCTGGCGAGCAATGCACGTTACTCAGATCCGCCCGGCCGGCGGCGGATTCGGTTTCCATGAGACGCCCAACAACCTGGCCAAGGGGAGCACCATGAATATCGCCACCATTGCCCGAATGGAAGGCGTCTTGAATGATACCGGCTTCCGCTCGGCCAAGGTCTTGGATACGCTCGCATCGTCGACTTATGCGGTCACCCCCCCGGGTCAAGGTGTGACCGTAGTCAAGCATGCCCAGGACAGGTACGGGCAGGTAGCCGCGACTGCCGCCGCAACCAGCGGTGACTACACGGTCACGTTCACGTACAGGGGCTCGAGGGCCCAGATGACCGTTCACGTGCCGTAGCCGGCCGGAGGAACCACCCATGGCGATCAGCCTGGAACTGACACTCAGCCAACCGCATTGCCTGCAGGGGCAGTCTGTGCTCTTCGTCATGGTTCTGGCCAACATCGGGCCTGAACCTTTCGGAGGCGCCGACGCTCACCCGTTCAACAGAGCCATCAAGCTTTACGCCCGGGACGCGCGCCGGCGGCAATACGAAGGTTCGCAGCTTGGCGGCGACCTGCGCGACGGGCGATCGCCGAACCTGGTGCACTGGCACATCAAGACCACCGCGCTGAAGCCCGGCGAGAAGCTCGAGATCTCAGGCGATCTGTTGTGGTGGATCGGCGAGTTGCCCGCAGGGGATTACCGCCTGTTTGCCGAGTACAATCCGCAGCCGCGCGCCGCCGGGAGCCGAATCCGGTCCCGCGAGCAGCTCCTGCGGGTCACGCCGGCGCGGCCGGCGCTGGTATCGGTGCCGCGTCTCCCGGAGATGACGGAGCCCGGGCCGCTGACCGCTTTCTGGCGGCACGGTGGGCCGGACGACGGCAAGTGCTTCTTTCAGCAGCAGAGCCGGATCCAGCCGCCCAATCCCTACCATTCTTTCGAGATTCCCTGTCCGGGCCCGCAGGCCCGCCCGCAAGTGGCTACGGTTGCCGCCCCGCGGCCGGCCGTCGGGCACGTCCTGTGGCCTGACAGAAAGGCGGTGTTCGTCCTCCCCACGGCCGGCGACAAGCCCACAAGCGCCCAGCCGATGAAAATCGATCTGCCCCTCCAGGAGCCGGTGATTCTCGAATCGGCGCGGACCACGAACGAGGGCAACCTGCTGGCTCTGATCTCAGACGCCAAACTGGCCGAGCTTCATCTGTTGCAGCTCAAAGGGGGCCAGAGCACGCTGACCAAGCTCGATCTGGGCTGGACCGGTCCGATCGGGCCGTACTGTGTATACTGGACACTGGAGGACCGCCTGGAGTTCGCCTGGTGTCCGGTGGGAAAACGCGAGCTTTATCACACCACGGCGGCGCTCAATGATCCGGCCGGCACCTTTGCCCCCCGCCCGGTGGGGTCGGAAGCGGCCCGACCGCTACGGATCGACATGACACGCCAGCGCACGATCCCCTTGCAACCCCCCGGCCTGGAGGGCCCCGATGGCGAGCCTCTGCCGCAAGCGCCGGCCACTCAGCCGGTGCCCCCCTCAATCACCACGCTGCTTGTGTTCACGCTCTCCGCAGACCCGATTCAGAAGTCCCTGGTCCTGACCCGCAGAGAACTGCCTGGCGCAAAGGATACTCAATCAGGCAGCATCAGCCTCCAAGATCGCGCCGCGGGGAGCGTTGAGGTGATCGATTCCGTGATGACCGCCCGGACCGAACCGGTTTACCTGCTGAAAGACCAGAGCGGGGACCTGTTCTTCGCCTCGACGCTGCAAGCCGCGATTCAGCCGCTGGAACAACTCACCGGCGAGCGGATCACCCTGAACGAGTTCCCGAGCCTCGCCGCCGGATCGGCCGACGACGACCCGCCTTGGGTGTATTTGCGCTATGTGAACAAAGGCGGCACGGGCTTCAAATTCGTCAAGCTGGAACCCAAAGACGTGGACCCGACGTACCGGATGTTTCCCCAAGAGTAGCCCAGATGCCTCCGGCCGCACGAATTGGTGACATGCATACCTGCCCGATGGTCACGGGCACTGTTCCGCACGTCGGCGGTCCCGTCCTGCCCGCGGGCTGCCCGACCGTACTGATCGGCAGTATGCCGGCCGCGCGCGTGGGGGACATGGCCACCTGCGCAGGCCCGCCCGACAGCATCGTCAAGGGCTCGGCAACCGTGCTGATCGGCAACATGCCCGCCGCGCGCCTGGGGGACACGACTGCTCACGGAGGGGTTATCACCGTGGGATGCCCTACGGTCATGATCGGTGATTCGGGCGCGGGTGGCGGAGGCGGGGGCGGCGGTGGCGGCGGCGGTGGTGCCGGGGCCGAATCGGCGGAATCGCCCTCCTCTGCGGGAGGCGGCGGACCGCCCGCGGATGACTACTACGACGACACGGAACTGTCCGTGTGCCAACCCGGCCAGCCAATGCAATCCGTGGGCACGGGCACACACTGGCTCGAGCTCGAAATGGTGAATCAGGCCGAGCTCCCAGTCGCCGGCCAACCTTACCACGTCGTGCTCCCCGAGGGGAAAGAGGTGAGCGGCAGTCTGGATGGTCAAGGCCAAGTTCGTATCACCGGCATCCAGGATCCCGGCCCCTGCCGGATCGCCTTCCCCGAGCTGGACTCGGCCGCCTGGGAACGCTGGCAGCCGGGCTCGGGTGCCGCGGCCGGAGCCCGGGCGGGTTCGCCCGCGCCGCAGGTCGCGCCGCCTGCGGGCAGCGTCTCGTCTGACGAGTCCGAGCCCTCCGATGCCACCGTTCCCGACACGTCGAGGAGCGGATCGGGCGGCCTGTATCACCGGGTCATCCAGGGCGAATGCATCGCCAGCATCGCCAGAGACCACGGCCATTTCTGGCAGACCCTCTGGGATGATCCGGCCAACCAGGAGCTCAGAGCGCGCCGCAAGAACCCCAACATCCTGCTGCCGGGGGACCGGGTGTTCGTACCCGACAAGCGATCGAAGGCCGAATCAGGAAATGCCGATGCCCGCCACAAATTCCGACGCAAGGGAGAGCCTTCGATCTTACGGTTGCGGATTCAGGACCGCGCCGATGCGCCGGTGGCCCATAAGCCATTTACGCTCCAGGTGGATAACGATGTCCATCAAGGCACCACCGACACACAAGGACGCATCGAGGTTCTTATAGCGGGCAACGCCCGCCGCGCGCAACTTGTGGTAGGCGAGGGGCCGAGTATCCGGAGATACGACATCACCCTGGGGTCCGTCGATCCCATCGACACGGTCAGTGGCGTTCAACACCGGTTGAACAATCTTGGCTTTGTCTGCCCCGTGGATGGAGTCTTCGGGCCGCGGACCCGCAAGGCGCTGCGCGCATTCCAGAAGCAGCAGCACCTTCCGGAGACAGGAGAGGCGGACGATCAAACGCTCAGGAAGATGTTCGAGATGCACGGCTCATAGCATCACGGTGAAGCCGGCCGGCCGACCACCGGGATGCATGTTGCGCGAGAGCGGGAGTGTAAGCTGATGGCGGGCGACGAAGAACAGACTGGCGGTGCGGCCACGGCGACGGAAGCCCGAGCATCGCGCGTCTGTTCCAGCACATTGAAGGACAAGCCGACCACGCTGAAGGTGTCGGTGCGGACGGACTTCACCAACCTCATCAACGAGACGTACTGGCATGCCAGCGGCGCCGACTATCACCGCGCATGGGACGGAAGGGCCGTCGGCAGGGCAACGGTCAAAATCACCGGGACGGACATTGAGGCCACCACCAGCCGGCGAGGCCTTGCCGAACTGGACACTTCCGCGCTGGCGGACGGCAGCTACGAACTGGTGATCACGCCGGAGCACGTCACGCTCGACCCTGCCGGGCCGGCGATGGGCGAAACGGATCCGGCGCCCAGCAGAATCTACCGGGAGTTGCGCGTTTCCATCGCCGTCCAGTGCGGGCAGTTGACGGCGGCGCAGGCGCAGCCGGCCACGCTCAGCGATGGGACCCGAAGCACGACGCATGGAAAAATCGGGCACACGGTGCTGCGCAACTGGGCCGCTGATTCCTCCCCCGGCCTGCTCCCAGTGGATCTCAAGCCCGTGTGGATGCAGTCGAAGCGGCACGGGGGCGCCATCACCCCGACATTGATCGTGGTTCATCATACCGGCGGACCTCAAATCACCGGCGCGCTCAACCGGCTGCTGGCACCCAAGGATCCCGACCCTAACCAGAACGCCAGCGCGCACTACATCATTGACCTCGATGGCCACGTCGTCAAAATCAACCAGGATAAAGTGAATGGCTGGCACGCCGGGGGGAGCAGTTGGGCAGGTCGGAGGCGGGTCAACGAGTTCTCGATCGGTATCGAGATCGTGCACCAAAGCGGCCTCTACCCGGAAGCCCAGTACGTCGCACTCGAAGGGCTGCTGGCCAGGCTGCTGGACGCCTATGGCATCCCGCAGCGCGGCATCGTGGGGCATAGCGACATCTGCCTCAACAGACAGGGATTGCTGGGGGAGAAAAGCGGCGATCCAGGAGTGACGTTCGAGTGGCTCCGCCTGGAGAACCGTAACTGGGGACTGGTGCTGCCGGCCATCCTCCCGAATGTCTATTACGGAGGACTGTTCCAGAACCAGGATTTTCTGACCGACGCCGAGCGGGCCCGCAGTATTCCGATCGTGCTCCGGGAGGGCGATCGGGATAGTTCCTCGCGCTATTCGGGGCGCGTGCGAAATGGAGTACCGGGCCGGCCCATTCAGGAATTACAGGAGGACCTGGCCCACGTTGGCTATCACCTCTCCGTCAATGGCGCATATGACCGGGCCACCAGTCAGGCGGTGCGAATGTTCCAGGATCACTTTTTCAGCGGCACTCGGCTGAACCAGGGCCCGCACAACGGCCTTGTGGATGCGCGAACTGCATCCACGATCAGGAGCATGGGTGAAAGCATCTGATCATTCTTTCGGCACGCCCTTCCAGGCTCGTCACAGGGAGTCTGCACTCTCGTTCGCCGACGGCGGCTGCTTAGTGGTTCGCTGGAGACGGCCAGCGCCTGGACGGGACCGCCAGCCCTCTGCGAGATGCACCGGTGGACAGCACAGCCGTTTCGGGCGATACTGCTGGCGGCCAGATGGGAGCCGGCCGGATGGGCTGATGGGCCGGCCTGAACCGACATCATTCCAGTACCCTTGACGCGTTCGGTGGCCGTCCGCCGCCGGGGAGAGTTGCCATGTCCGAAAGACCCGAGATTCCAGACCTGGACGTTGATTTCAAAATGGGCAGCCGGATCGACGACCAGCCAACGGCGGGAGCTTCGGGCCGACCCGCGTCCTCGGGCCTCAAGGTCACGACCGCTATGCCCTACCGCATCCTGTGGATCGCCGATCTGGCCGGGCCAAGCGGCGCGATCTCCGGCCCGCCCGCCGAGGGTCCGGTGGACGTGAACGCCGAGTCTTTCGATGCGTTGATGGCCGCCGCCGCACCGACGGTGACCTGGAAAGCAACGAATCCGCTGGTGGCCGGCAACGTCATGGTGGAGGAAACACTGCGGTTCGACTCCCTCAAGGCCTTTGAGCCTGCCAACCTCGCGCGGCAGATACCGGCAACTGATACGCTCATGAACATCCGTGAGCAGCTCGTCGCTCGAATGCGCGGCAAGCTCTCCGCGCAGCAACTTTCGCAGGCAGTCTCGAAGGCGATCGGCGCGGATGCCGGCCTGGCCTGGCTGACTGACTCATTGGCCTGGACGCCCGCCAAGGCTGCGTCGCCGGACGTGGTCGATAGTCTGCTGGGACAACTCGATCTGGGGGATGGGCAGGACGCGGCTGTCTCCCCGCCGCCCAAGTCGCCCATCGGAGCGATCGTCTCGGCCGCTGCCGCCGGCGCCTCCATCCCCGCGGAGGAAGCGTCGGCCATCCGCCGAACACTCGGTGAGATCGACCGTCGCGTCGGCGCGTGGCTGACGGCCGTCCTGCACGCACCGGCGATTCAGGCGGTCGAATCCGCCTGGCGATCGCTCGCCTTCATGGTCTCCCACATCGAGTTTCGCAAGGGCCTCAAGCTCTCGGTCCTGCACGCCAAGCGCGACGAACTGATCGTTCGGTTCACCTCAGGGGTGATCGATCCCGTTTTCGACGAAGGCATGGATGCGCCGGATCTCATCGCGGTCGATCACCCGTTCGGCAACACCGCCCCGGACATGGAAGTGCTCGACGAGCTCGCCCAGCACGGGGCCAGCCTGCCGGCCGTCGTGCTGGCCGGTGTCTCCGCGAGCTTCTTCGGCGTCAAGCAGGCCTGGCAGGTGCCCACGCTGCCGGCCTTCATCTCCATGTTTGACCAGTACCAGTTTGCCAAGTTCAAGACGCTTCGCGGCCAGCCCTATGCCCGCTCTCTGGGACTGATCTTCGGACGCTGCCTGCTGCGGCCGCCCCACCGCCGCGACGACGCGCCGGATCTGGAGTTTGCCTTCCGAGAAGAGGTGATCGCGGACGCCGACCTGATCTGGGCCAGCGGCCCGGTCGCCGCGGCCGTCTCGGTCGCCCGCAGCGTGGCCGATACCGGCTGGCCGACGGCCATGGCCGGTCACCTGCATGGCCGGGTGGACGGTTTCGTGACGGCCATGGGCGGCAAAAAGGGCGACAAGAAATTCGGCCCCACCGATAACCAGTTGCCGCAGCCCAAGCTCGATGAACTGGCCGTCGTGGGATTGAACGCCGCCGGCGGCCTGCGCGACATCGACGACGCCGTCCTCTGGAATGGTCTCACCGCCGCCCGGCCCATGAAGGCCGATCACATCGGCCTGCTGGAGATCAGCTTGCCCTACCAGCTCTTTGCGGCCCGGATTTCGGCGCTGCTCTTCGCGCTCAAGCCGCACCTGGCCGGTTTGAGCCCCGAGCAGATTGTGCCGTTTGTAACCGCCCACGTGTGCGACTGGGTGGGCATCACCGGCCAGCCCGCGCCCGAGCAGGTGTTGGCCCAGGTGCGCCCGGCCGAGGACGACCCGTCCGCGATGCAGCTCGCCGTGACGGTCGCCGCGCCGGACAAGGTTCTGCCCGGGGGGATCCCGGTGGTTTTGGGATACCGACTCTCGTAGCTGCGCCCCGAGCAACCTTCAGAGCCCCGAGCGCCAGCGAGGGGGGAACAGAGCGTCGCCGTGTCAGCGAGGGGACCTTCGCGGAGGGGCAACGAAACGTGATAGTCTCCGGAGAAGGGCGACGCCTGCCAAGCCCCCACCCAAGCCCTCCCTCGGAGTACCGGAGGAGGCAAAAGGAGCCCTGAGCGCCGGCGACACATGCGCGGTCGCACTCTGAGGCAGGAGAAACGGTCAGAGCGCCTCATAGCCCAGCAGATACAGCTTCAGCCGCGTATCATGCACCGCCATGATGAGAGAAGCTTCATCTGGCGGCGCCAGGAACAATTCGCTGATGCCCAGCCCGTTGCGGTTCTGGCTGCGACGCTGAGATCTTCTGCGGATCGCTCTTGCCAATCGGGCACTCATCGCCAAGCTCCTCTTCAGATCCCCGCGGGATGCGGCCCGGCATCCCATCACTCATGAAAACGGACAAAGCAGGCTTGATCTCACGCTGAAGGGATATTGGGTCGGAAGAGGAGCGACCTTTCTCGACGCGCAGAAAGTCGGCTTGGGAACGCGTCCGCAGAGGGAGAGATTGGAAAAAATTCGTGAGTTGGCGTGATTTACGGGTTCGAAGCTCGGCAATCAGTCCTTCGTGACATTCGGGAGCACTCTCGCTTCGCGCCAGCCGGCACGGAGTTTGCGGCTCAGGTCGCGGAGGACGTCATCGTGTTCCGACTTCCCGGCGAGGTTCACATTCTCCGCGGAGTCCTCGCGGTGGTCGTACAGCTCGGCGGCCTGTGTCTGGCCGTCACTTCGGCGGCGCCACTCGGTGTAGCGGTATCGATCCGTTCGCATGGAGTAGCCCATCACCTCCCCGCGCGGGAACTGGCTGAAGGCGGCCGTTTTCCAGGGCCGATCGGGTGAATCCAGCAGGGGAACCAGGCTCGTGCCCTCCAGCTCCTGGGGAACCGGCAACCCGCACAGTTCGGCGAGCGTCGGATAGATGTCCACGAATTCAACAAGAGCGTTGGTCTTCACGCCTGAGGCACGACGGCCGGGCGCGCTGATGATCAGAGGAGCCCGCGTGGCGAGCTCAAAGTTGGTGTGCTTGCACCACAGGCCGTGCTCGCCAAGATGCCAGCCGTGGTCGCCCCACAGCACGACCACCGTCCTGTCGCGCAGTCCGAGCCGATCGAGTTCGTCCAGCACACGGCCAATCTGGGCATCTGTGTAGCTCGTGGCCGCGTAGTACGCGCGGATCAGCTCGCGGGCGGCCTGACCCGACAGCGGGCCGGACCTGGGAATCCCGTGGTACGCCCGCAGTTCGCCCCAGGTCGTCAGGGCGAACGGTGGCACGTCGGTCGGCGGCTGCGGATTGTCGGGCAGGCGAATCTTCTCGGGCGGGTACAGGTCGAAGTACTTCTTAGGAGCAACAAAAGGCAGATGCGGCTTGAGAAACCCGACCGCCAGGAAAAACGGCCGGTCCTTGAGCTGGCGCATGACCTCGATCGCTCGATCAGCCGTCTGGCCGTCTGCCAGTGAGTTGTCCGGCACATCAGGGTCTTCCCAGGCCGGCCCCCGCGGTGTCTTGTAGCCGGAGAGCTTCAGCGGAACGCCGGTCTTCGGATCGCGCTCCAGCACCGTGCGCCGCTTGAGCGTCCCGCTTGCCTCCATCTGACGCCTGCTCTCCTCTACGATGGCGATGGACTCCGGCCGGCGATACGTGGATGCGGTCGGAGTCCAGTGCGGCACGGTCCAGGATTGCGGATCATCCAGGCCGCCGTGATAGATCTTGCTGAGTCCCTGCGTGTGGTAGCCGTGCTTCTTGAACAGTTCAGGCAGCGTCACCGCCCCAGGCCGCGTCTTGCGGAAGTGGGTGGCCAGGTCGTATACGCCCGTCGTGTCCGGCCGCAATCCCGTGAGCAGCGACGTCCGCGACGGACTGCACACCGCCTGCTGACAGTAAGCCCGGTTGAAAATCAGCCCCCGCTCAGCGAGGCGATCGATGCCGGGCGTTTTGGCCATCGAATCCTCGTAGCAGCCGGTCTGCGGCCGCAGATCATCCACGGCAAGGAACAAGACATTGAGCTTCGGATGCTGGGCGGATTCCGCCGGAGCAATCCCCACCCGGATTGCGAGTAGAATGACCAGCACGCCCGCGAGTTGACGCCATTCAGCCAAGTCAGCACCTCCTGCGGCCGTCTTCCGCAATGGCATCTTAACGCCGTCCACGACCACCGTCGAATACCGGCGCCGACCGCGGGGAGAAAGGTAGCCAGATACAGATGATCGCCCAAAGGCAGGAGGAGGACCGCGCATGCCGACGAGGAAGAGTCGGCGCGTGGCACAGGAAACGAACAGATCCGGCCTTTCGCGTGCCCTCAGCGCTCTGATGCTCAGCGTTCAGTTGGCGACGGGGCCTTCGCGGATGAGCAGGACGCGCCACTGGGCACCGTGGAATCGTATCGTGGTCCAGCGCGCGTACTTCGTCACCAGGCGGCCGGAGCCGCTGTCGGTAAACTCGTAGGTATCCGTGCCGCTGGGCGTGGAGAGGTACAGGCGGGCAAACTCCAGAAGGCTCGAAAAGTCTGCATACATCGGATCGTTGAAGGTGTCCCGACCGACCTGATTCGAATCCACGTCATAGAGGATAACACCGTCCGTCTGCACCACCATGCACAGGTAATCAGTATCTTCCAGGAGCGGTTCAATGATTCCGGCAAAGTAGTCGGCCGGTTTGAACAGCATACTGACCGCTCCGAGTGACATACCATTCGCGAGCAATGGATATTCGAAATCCAGGGCCGGGAAACCCTCGACGGCCATGAACAGGTCGCTCATGACCGGATGCTTCTCCTGCAGCACTTCGATAACCTGGGGCTGATCGCTGATGTCGGCGCCCTGTGCATCGTGAAAGGCTTCCGGCTCGACGGCAACGAGGACTCCCTGGGGATCAACGGTTGAACAGTCCACGACTGCTGGATATCGGTCGCAGAGCGCAGACAGCGTCGCGCGGGTGGCGGCGCTGTCCAGGCCGGACCCCGCGATGGCAGTCGCCGCCAGAGCCAGGTCGGCATCCATAGCGGCCAGGCGCTCTTCGATCGCGCCGGCGATCTCCTCGAGTTTATCGGAAGATGGCCAGAGCAGAGCCCCGCAGCCCGGCAGGCCGATGACGCCCATCCCTAACCCAACCAGGCCACAGCATCGTTTCGCACTTCGCATCAGATCCAAACCTCATTCCTCGAATAACGTCGACCAACAACTGCTGACTTATCGAGCAATGCAGCTCGTACGTTGAGCAGGCGAGGACCGGCGTAGGGAAAACTCCTCAGAAGATTACTGAGTTGCCCTTATGCATCAGGCCGCGATGGAAATACCGCACGGCCGGGCGCCGCGATCAATCGGCAGAATCGTGGTGACCTGCGGACGCAAGCAGGATGGAGGGGCGCTGCAGGCCGTATTTCTTGATGCGATGCCGGAGGTGGTCTCGCGTGACGCCCAGCACACGGGCGGCCCGGGACTGGTTCCAGCCCTGCTCGTTGAGGGCCTTGAGAATCAAAGCCCGTTCCTGCGCATACAGCGTGCCGCTGGGCTGCGTGGCGGCGGAATCCATGTCTTCCTCGGAAAGGATTTCGGCTACGTCCGGCGGCAGGTGACAGGGGAGCAGCGTATTGCCGTCGGCCATCAGCACCGACCGCTCGATCACGTTCTGCAGTTCGCGGACGTTGCCCGGCCAGGCGTACTGCCGCAGCGCCGCCAGCGTCTCTCGAGACACCTGGATTTGCAGCGGGATGCGCAGGTCCTGCACGGCGCGGCGGACGAAATGCTCGACGAGCAGCGGAATGTCCTCCTGCCGGTCGCGCAGCGGGGGCATGTGGATGGGAAAAACGCTGAGGCGATAGAAGAGATCCTCACGAAAAAGACCGTCCACCATCATATTCTTGAGGTTGCGGTTGGTGGCCGCGATGATCCGCACGTCGCAGGCGATTGCTCGCGTGCCACCGACGCGCACGAACTCCTTCTCCTGAAGCACCCGCAGCAGCTTGGCCTGCAACGAGCGGCTAATCTCGCCGATCTCGTCGAGAAACAGCGTGCCGCCCGAAGCCAGCTCAAACCAGCCGCGGCGCTGGGCGTGAGCGCCGGTGAACGAGCCCTTCTCGTGGCCGAACAGCTCACTTTCCAGCAGCGTCTCGGTGAGCGCTGCGCAGTTGATAGCCGCGAACGTCCCCTGGCTGCGCTTGGATCGGCTGTGGATGTAGCGGGCACAGAGTTCTTTGCCCGTTCCAGTCTCACCCAGGATCAGCACGGTGGCATTACTGGGAGCAACCCGGTCACACAAGCCGAGCATCTCCCGCACCAGGGGCGACTCGCCGATGATGTGCGTCTCCCGCAGCACCGCTTCGCGCAAGCCCTCAAAGCGATGCCGCAGTTCCTCGTAAGCACGGGCATTCTGGGTGGCGGCGGCGGCCAGCGTGGCGAACACCTGCAACAGCTTGAGATCGGCATCGGCGAAGTCGGAGCCATCCAGACGGTTGACCACCTCGATCGCTCCGATGACCTCCGCCCGGTGCACCATGGGTGCGGCGATGATCGATCGCGGCCGGTAGTTGCCCACGTCGTCGATGGGCCGGTGAAACCGGGCGTGGTTGGCGGCATCGGCGATGCTGACCGGGTTGCCGGTCCGGAGCACGTGGCCAGGAATCCCCAGGCGGCAGTCGAACTCCTGCCCCATGAGGGCGTCACGCCGGCCGCCCGCCGCAGCAGCCACGACAAACCTCTCGTTACGCGCGTCGAGCAGCAGTACGCTGCTTCCCTCAGCATGCGTGACGTGAGCGGCCAGGCGCGCGATAGTCTGGAGCACGGCATTCAGCTCGAGCGTGGAATTGATGGCCGCAGCCGCTTCGGTCAAAGCAGACAAAGACTCGGCCGGCAGCGATCGGGACGATGCCAGCAATCCGGGAGTCACCTGGGGGTGAGCGCTCATGATGGTCGCTCCTGTGCCCGCCGTCCCCCCCGTTGCTACCGCAGGCGTGGCTGATCCACGGGGCTCCGGCGAGATCCCTGTCGCACGGGGTTGGGCTCAGGCTCGCGCTGAGCCGGCACCGGCTTGACCCTGAGTGCCCGAGCGTCCTGCTCGGCCATGCGTCCGGCCTGGCGCGACACATGGTCGGGCTGGCCGGGTTCTCCCGCCGCGGAGGCCGTTTGGTCATCTGTCTGCACCGCGCGTGGTCCCGTCGGCTGAGTCTCGGCAGCGCAGCCGCCGATGCCAACCATCAGGCTGGCCATCAGCACGCTAATCAGGTTCTGGCCCGACCGCTTCTTATACCCGCCGGCCATCTCAGACTCCAGCGTTGCAGGCGTGATCAGCACCGGCCCGGACGCCGCCAGGGGGCCAGCAGATGCATTATCAGCAGGCCGCTGAGAGTCAGCGCCGCGGCCACCCCACCAAAGAGACCACAGTTGGGCGGAGTAATCTGGCCATCCAGTTGCGGGATTCCGGCCGTGTTACCAGTGTTGGCCAGCGGTTGGGGATCATCCAACTCAAAACTGGCGTTCTCCGGTCGGCCCAGGTAACCATCGCCGTCGATGTCGAAGCCAGGCATCCGCCAGGCGTAGAGGATTGTCCAGATCCGCGGATCCGGAAGAAAGCTGGTGCGCCCGGACGGCGCCAGCAGCAACTGGGCGCCCATGCCCACACCGCGGGCGGCATACGGCTGGTTGGCAGGTAACCTCACCACGCGCGCGGGCGACTGGCTGTAGTCCAGGGCCGGATTATCTGCGTAAAGTTTGCGCCCGGTCACTAAGAACAGGTCGTTGAAGGTTGCGCTGCCCAGTCGGGCCTCGAACACCCTCACATCCAACTGAAAGTCGCGCTGATCGGTGATCCGAAACAACCCGTCCCCGTTCCAGTCGGCCCCGATCAGATCCTCGAGCAACGATTCGGGAAGCAGACGCAGGTTCTCCAGATCCGGTCGGAAGATGGAGATCAGGTCGTTGATGTCGGTCGGGAAGTCCACCTTCTGAATGATGTCGTTTCCAAAGTCCGAACCGTTCCCCAGGCCGTCGTTGTCCAGGTCGGCATCCTGAGCTTCAGCGCCCGGGCGGGTGAATCCCTTGGCAATGGCCACGCCGAACGTCTGGGGATTGATCAGCGGATCACGGTCATCGCCATCGAGAATACCGTCACCGTCTGTATCCGCCAGCGTGGGATCAGTGAACATGAACCCGTCGAAATCATGATCGCGATTCAATTGCGGGTCGATATTGGCCAGCGGATACTCCCCGATGGAAGGCAGTCCGTCCCCGTTCAGGTCAGCCCACTCATCCGCATCGAGGATGCCGTTGCGGTTGTCGTCGATGTACTTGAGGCCGAAGACTTCGATGAAATCAGAGAGACCATCCCCATCGGTGTCCGCGAGATCCGCGCGGGTGGCGACGGCCAGACGGGAGAACGCGAACGTCGGGGGCGTGCCCGGGCCGATGGCCGTCGGCGCCGGGAAGTTGACCAGGCGGTCGGGGAACTCGGCCACGCCGGCACTCTGGAAGCCCCCGACCTCCCAGTTGTCGGGCAGGCCGTCTCCGTCGGAATCCAGAACACTGTCCGGCACGCCGTTGCCGTCGATGTCCAACTGGGAGAGGATGGCCACCGGACGCGTGTTGGCCGGAAAGAGCACGTTCTGTGCGCGCCCCGTCTCGGGCCCCCACACGAGACCGATAATCACACCAGCAAACAGGAAAACAGCCGCCGTCCGGAAAGAATCTGTGCCGCGCATACAGTCAACTCCCGGGCAATTCAGTCCACTCTCGCCCTGACTTCACTCGTCGCTCTCAATCTCGATGGTGACCTGCTGTGTCCCGGCGCCACCTTCTTCAAGGCCATTGGTGATGGCGGCTATGCCTACCTCCACCGTCTGGTTAACGGCCTCGACATCTCCGTCATCAACCGCCGTGATGGTCACACTGGCTTCATTAACGCCGGCCGCGATCACGATCTGGTCGCTCGAACGGGTGTAATCGGTCACGTTGGTCGCACTACCGCCGAAGCTCAGATCAACGGTGACCGCCCGACCCGAGATCGCGCCCCCCACCAGCCGAGCCCGCACCTGAACGGCCGTCTCGCCGTTCTCCAGGATCAGCAACCCGGAGGCATCGAGTTCAACCGTGGGAAGCGGATCGTCGTCTTCCACATTCACGGTCACCTGCTGGACACCTGATTCGGTACCATTGATGACGCTGCTGATATCAACAATCACCGTCTCGTTATCGTCCTCATCCAGCGCGTCGTCCACGGCCTGTAACGTGATGCTGCCGTCCAGCACTCCCGCGGGAATGACGATCTGAGTGTCGGTCCGCGTGTAGTCGTCTACATTGACTGCCGTTCCACTGAACGCCAGATTGACTGTGGTGGCCAGGCCTGAGACCACGTTGAGGGTGGCCGTCACCGTCACGCTGGTCTCGCCGGTCTCCAGGATCGACGCCCCAGAGGCGCCCAGCGTCACGCTTGGCGCGGGATCATCGTCGGTGATGGTGACCGTGTGAGCCACGGTCGCACCAAGCGAAGCCGGACCACTGGCCAGAGTCAACGACAGCGAAACCGCCTCGTTACCTTCATGCAGGGCATCGCCCAGGATTTCCAGAGGATACGCCAGGCTCGCATTGTTGGCCGAGCCGATCGGGAAGGTGAGCGGCACCACGCCCGGATCGGTGTAATCGATGCCCGCGGTGGCGGTCAGATCCGACGCGGTCACATTGACGGTGACCGGCTGGGCCAGCGTCGCGCCGCCCGGTATGGTCAGCCTCACCGTCACGACGTGGTTGACGTTGGCCTCGTTCGGCGTAGCGCTGGCCCCAGTGGTGAACGCCACAGTAGCCGAATCCTCATCCGTGATCGTCACCTGGTGGGTGGTTTGGCCGGCCGCCGCCGCCGGGCCGGTGACCGCGCCGAGGGCCAGGTTCACGGTCTCCGACCCCTCCACGAGGGCATCAGCCAGCACGTTGAGATTGAACGCCTGAAGGTCACCGTCATTGGAGCCCGCGGGGAACGTCAGTATCGCTCCGGCCACCGCGGTGTAGTCCGCGGCACTCGTAGCGTTGCCTCCACCCGCATCGACGACGGCCACCGTGATGGGCACCGCCGTGGAACCGCCGCCGGCCAGCGACAATCTGACGTTCACGCCATGATTGCCCGATTCACCGGCCGTCAAGCTGCTGGCCGCGGTGAACGCCAAAGTGGCGCCATCATCATCGGTGATAGTGACCACATGCGCCGCCGGAGCTGCCAGCGAAGCCGGACCGCTCAGACCGCTCAACGACAGATTAATGGTTTCGTTGCCCTCGCTGGCCGCATCGGCCAGGATCGCCACATTCACGTTCACCACCGAGCCGTTCGCTGACCCGATCGGGAAATTCACGGGCAGGTTGACCGGACCGTAGTCGACGCCGCTGGTGGCGCTGCCACCTCCGGCATCAACGACGTTGACCGCAACGGCCACGGCCAGACTGCCGCCCGGAGCCAGGTTGAGCCGCACGCCGACCGGGTGATTGGCGGCGGATTCGTCGGCCGTGGCGCTGGCGCCTGCAACGAAGGATACCGTGGCCGCGTCGTCGTCCGTGAGCGTGACCGCATGCGTCACCGTTCCGCCCAGAACGGCCGGCCCGGTGATGGTGGCCAGTTGCAGGTTCACCGTCTCATTGTTCTCCGTCAGCAGATCGCCGAGCACCTGTAAGTTGAAGGCGAGTGTTGCACCGTTGGCCGATCCGATCGGGAAGGTGAGCGGAACCGTGCCGACGGCCGTATAGTCGGTACCGCTCGTCGCGGTGCCGCCACCGGCATCCACGAGGTTGACGGTGATCGGAACCGCCGTTGTGCCGCCACCCGGCACGCTGAGCGTGACGGATACAGGATGATTGCCGGCCGCCTCAGTGGCGGTGGCGCTGGCCGGAGCCGTAAACGCCACGCTCGCGCCGTCATCATCCGTGATGGTCACCTGGTGCGTCGTCTGCGTGCCCGCAACTGCCGGCGGATCGATGGCACCCAGAGCCAGGTTCACCGTCTCGCTGCCTTCCACGAGGAGATCACCGAGAACGGCCAGGTTCAGAATCCGCTCATCGCCGTTTGCGGAACCGGCGGGGAAGGTCAGCACCACGCCGGCCAGCGCCGTGTAATCGACTCCGCTGGTGGCTGAACCGCCGCCGGCATCGAGGATAGCAACGTTGATGGGCACGGCCGTAGTCCCACCGCCCCCCAGTGTCAGGCGGACCGCCACAGCCTGGTTGCCCGACTCGGCCGCGGTCGCGCTGGATGGGGCACTGAACGCGACGGTCGCGCCATCATCATCGGTGATCGTGACCGTGTGGGCCGCTGGAGCAGCAGACGTCGCAGGCGGCGTCACCCCGCTCAACGCCAGGTTGATGGTTTCGTTCCCCTCGGCAACCGCATCCGCCAGGATGCTCACGTTGATGTTCGCGGTTGCTCCGTTGACCGAACCAGCAGCGAAATTCACCGGCACGTTGACGGGAGCGTAATCCGCACCGCTGGTCGAAGTGCCGCCGCCGGCATCAATCACATTGAGTCCGATGGGTATCGCCAGGCTGCCGCCGGGCTGGAGATTCAACTGTACGCCGACGGGATGATTGGCGGCCGATTCGTCAGCGGTCGCGCTGGCCGACGCGACAAACGACACGCTAGCCGCGTCATCATCCGTGATGGTGGCCGTGTGCACGGTCAGCGCTCCGAGCGTTGCCGGGCCGGTAATGGCGGCCAATTGGAGGTTCACGGTCTCATCGCCTTCCGTCAGCAGGTCTCCGAGCACCTGTAGATTGAAGTTGACCGTGGCCCCGTTGCCTGACCCGATGGGGAAGGTCAGCGGAACCACGCCCACGCCCGCGTAGTCTGCGCCGCTGGTGGCCGAACCGCCGCCGGCATCCACCAGATTCACCGTAATCGGAACGGCCGTTACTCCCCCGCCCGGCACGGTCAGGGTGGCTGCGACGGGATGTGTTCCCGCCAGTTCAGAAACCGTGGCGCTGGCGGCATTGGTGAAAGCAATACTGGCCGCATCATCGTCGGTGATCGTCACCTGATGTGTGGTCTGCGCACCCGCCGTCGCAGGCCCAGTGATAGCACCCAGGGCCAGATTGACCGTTTCGTTGCCTTCCACCAACGCGTCCGCCAGTACGCCCAGGTCAAAGCTCTGCGTATCCCCGTTGCCGGAGCCGGCGGGGAAAGCCAGGACCGCCCCCACTACCGGGGCATAGTCGGCGCCACTGGCGGCGCTACCACCGGTCGCATCGACGACGGCCACCGTCACCGGCACCGCCGTCGTTCCGCCGCCAGGCACCGACAGGGTCACGCTGACGGAATGGTTGCCCAACTCGGCCGCGGTGGCACTGTTCGCGTTGCTGAAGGCCAGGGTGGCTGCGTCATCATCCGTAAGGGTTGCCGTGTGCGTCGTCTGCGCCCCTAGGGCCGCTCCGCCCGTCGGATTGCTCAAGCTCAAGGCGATGGTTTCGTTGCCCTCCACCGACGTGTCGGCCAGGACAGGGATATCGAGCGGTTGCACCGCACCGTTGGTCGAGCCGGCCGGGAAAGTGACGATTGTCGGTACAGCCAGTGCGGTGTAGTCGACGCCACTGGTTGCCGTTCCCGTAGCCAGATCCGTGACCGTCACCGACACCGCCTGGGGCAGCGTAGAGGTGGCGCAGCCGGGCAGCGATAGCACGAGATTCACCGAATGCGCGGCGGCGGCTTCATCCGCCGACGCACTGGCGGCATTGGCAAAGGCTACCAGCGGCTGTATGACGTTGAACGGGGCCGTGGTGAAGGTCTTGACCGTCCCGACGTTGTCGGTCGCCTGCAACGTAACGGTACACGCGCCGGGGGCGGCCGGCGCGGTCCACGTCGAATTTTGAGCGTTGGGCGTGCCGAAAACGGCGCCCGGACAGGTCGAACTCCATTGCAGGAGGATGGGGGCAATACCGCCACTCACGCTGCCGGTCAGCGTGAACGTCTCACCCACCACCGCGCAAGCGGGCGGATTGCCGATCGTTACGGTGAGCGCGCCGGCGCCCCCACCACCAGCGCCGCCGCCGCCAAAACCACGTTCGACCGAGCCGGTCTTCACGTTACCGGCCGAATCGGTAACGGTCACCTCAAACGTCGCGGCCTTGTCGCCCACCTTGCTGGTCAGGAAGGAGACCTGCTGTCGCGTGGCTGCTTCGGCTCCTCCTTCGAACAGATCAGCGATAGTGGGAATGGATCGCCACTGGAACTTGTAGTTGCCGGTTCCCCCGCTGGGCGTAGCCGAGAGCGTTGCCCGAAGACCTGTCTCCGTTCCGGTAAATGCGGGCGGACTGAGGGAAACCAGCACGGCCAGAGGATCGTTCACCGTGACAACAGCCGAATCGCTGGTCTCATTACCGGATGAATCACGCACGGTCACGCGATAAATCTGGGTTCCACGCAGGTCCTCCGTCGCACGTACTGTACGCCTGCTGACGACGGTGTCGCCGACACCATCGTTATCGCGATCCTCAATCTCCAAGGTCTGCGTCGCGGGATCAAGCGGCGTCGCATCGAGCACCCACTGCACGTCGTAGACGTCACCCGTCGGGCTGGGAACGCCACCCGTGATCTCAGCGCTGAGCGTCGCAGTGCGCGTCGCTTCGGAACTTCCTTGCAGGGTAATGCTGTTGGGCTGAGCCACTGCCACCGCCGTCAATGGACTCTGCGGCGGCTGGACGGCCAGAACCACGGCGCCCAAAGACGTCGCGGGGCCGGTGAGTGTGCTGAAAACGCGGATGGTAATCTCCATCCGCTCCAACACCAGATCCGGCGGGAAGTATTCAACGGTGTATTCGCCGTCGCGCCCGGGCACGGCCACCAGACCCTTGGCACGTGTCTGTCCGTTACTGCACGCGGCCGTCAGTGTTCCGAATCGGACGGGCGCTTCACCACCCTGGCTCAGCGCCCAGAGCACCTGCCGAACGCCGTTGCGGACCGCACTCACTTCGGCAATCACATAGTCGATCTTCTGGGGATTGACGTCGACAGGCGTGATCAGGGTGAGCGTCACCGCATTGGCACAGGGATCGAAAACCCCCGTCGACGCGATGGAGCGGCTGGCGGAGACGGCCACGCTGTCTGTCGGGAGCGGATCACGGAACACCGGCAAACCACTGTCCGGATTGATCGGCAACGCCGGCGGCGGCGGGGCAGCGCTGGCCGCTGGTTCACCTTCCGGGATCTCAAAGTCCGCCACCGGCGAACCCGTGCAGCCCGCGAAGGCCGCGGCAGTCATCAGAACAAGTCCGCGGACGGCCTCGCGAACTCGACGACCCGTCCTCGCTCCTCGAACGCCAACCGTGCGCATGAGAATGCTCCCCATACCCTCCTTGGGAGGCCACTGCAATCCGTGCCACTATTTGTCTGTTTGCCCGACTGAAAGCCTATCCAGCGTCCCGCCCGCAGAGATGCATCCAAGATGTTATCCGGCTCCCCCCTGCAGTCGCGAGTCGACGATGAGTTTACTCGCTCAACTGACGCTTGGCAAGAACCGGCACAGCCTGGTACAACTCTTTTCAGGGTTATCGGAACACGATTCCTCCCAGACACTCAGGGACCTGGACTCAGGTTGAGCGGTCCGCGAACCTGCCGATTGAACTGCAAGCCGGTACCGCCGCCGGCGGCGCCGGGGTTCCCGACGATCCGCGTACGCTCCAGACGCGCACCGACCAGAACCGATGCCGGGTTCTGGCTGGCCAGCAGGGCCCGGGCCTGTGAAACTGCGGGCGTGACGCTCACCGCCGTCGAAACAGTCGCGGGCGCCGCAATCGCAACCGCTTGCGGATTTACCGGAGCAACCCGCACCGTCTCCCGCGATGCCAGGCGCGTCTGCGCCCCGCGCGGCGCGGGAACCAGTTCGCCCTGCGACGCCCGCTCGATCCAGCCCCACCCGGCCGTCGTCGTTCGGGAACGCGCCAGGCGCCCGGTCAATTCCGCCGCCCGCTCATGCAACTCCGGACGTGGCGCCAAGGCATCACCACCTTGCACGCCAGCCGGGTCCGCCGTGGGGGCCGCAGCGGCAAAGCGCGTCGCCGCCCCTTCGATCAAGCCGAAACCCTGATCTGCCGCCGCATCGATCCAGATCAGCGAACCAGGTTGAACCCTTACCCATGCCGCCGGGTCCGGCGTGCTCACCGCGAGCGGAGCCTTGGCCACACCACCCGCGAGTTGCACCAAAACGCTGCCTTTCTCGACAACCACGTGCAGTGGGACCGCATCCGTCGGCTCCACGACGCGTACCCGGCTCTCCGCCTCGAGGTACAGGCTGACATCAGCGGCCGGCTCACCTTCGATCCGCAGGTAGACGGCTGCCCGGTTGTCGGCAATCGTCTCCAGTACCGCGCCCGGCCGTACCGATGCCGGCACGAACAATGATGGCCGACTACCCGGGGCGGCCTCCAGCATGGTCACCTGCCCGGTCAGGCTCTGCGCGGATAATTCGCCAGCCTCCAAAGCCAGCCCCAGCATCAGCCAGCCCAGTGATCGCACGGGCAGATCTCCCTTCACTCAATTGAAATCAAACGCCACGCTGAGACCGTAAACCGCTCGATCGTAGGAGAAGATCTCCTGCCCCAGCCGGTCCTCCACGTTGCTGTCGTCGTTCGTGAAGTAAATGCTCCCGCGAAGCGTCATGACCACCCGATCCATCTTGACCGTACGGCGGTTGGACGGATGACCCGGCACCAGCACGAATTGCCGCTCAACGCCGAAGCGGTACCGTTGGATGAAATCATCCCGCCCGCGCCGATGATAATCGATCAGGCTGCCGCCCCTGAGGCCCTGGTAATTCTGCCATTCCCAGTCGGCGCCGCAATCAAACAGCACCCCGTACGGGAGCGGCACCTCGATACCGGCCGTTAACGCGATCCGCTTGGCATCGAACTCCTGGCCATGCGTGGAGTCCCATCCGTAGTGCACCCCCACCACCGGCCGCAGCCAACGAGCGTAATCGCCGTCCGCGGGCTGTGCCTCGATTCCATCGGGACCGATCCTCGCCCCCCGCGGATCACCGTCCAGCCCCCACGGCTCGAGCCCCCGGCTGGCGTAGAAGTCGCTCATCTCTACCGCATCAAACGCCTGGGCCAGCGACAGGACAAAGTAATTACCGTCGCGATCAAATCGGTTGCTGTACAACTCCTCGAGGTAATTGCGATCCTCGAAGCTGAAAGCCACCGACGTCAGCGCCCGCTGATCGAACGTGTACAACATGGCCGTGGGGCTCACGCGATTCACGCGCAAGAACCCATTGTTGCCCAGCAGGAAATAGTCGTAGTCATGCTGGATGCCCAGGTACAGCGGTCCCTCTTCACGCCCGAACAGCGAGACCTGGGGAAACCTGTAGCGCAAGGCCACACTCGAGCCGTAATCCTGCTCGTTATAGGTGTGGATGTCGCCGTTCCAGACGGCCGCAGCCCGCCCCTGCACGCCGACCGTCCAGCCCTCCAGCTCCTGCCGCACCTTGGCCAGATCCAGCGTGTACCCCAGAGAGAGGCCGGAGCTGAAGCGGACATCCGCTTTGCGGCCGATGTCTCGTGGCGTGGCCGTGTCGTCTCCCAGCAGGATCACGTTGGTGTCGTACGCAAATCCGGAGTGCAGCCGCAGAGAGAAGTCCTCGATCGGCTGCGGTGCAGAGGCCCTGGCCACCTGGAGGGCCAGAAGCTGGCTGATCACGATCTCCGGCAACTGCGTGCTGCTGTTGGATTGTTCATACAGAGCGCGGCGTTCTCCGGGGTCGGCCGGAAGGGAGCCCAGATCCTCGGGCAGCTCCGCGCCAATGTCCTCGCGCCAGGCGGCACGAAGATATTCGCTGGCCTGATCGTACAGGGCCAACCCGCGGCGAGAACGATCATTCTCGACTTCGTTGTTGCCCTGGCGTGCCTTTGCGAGCCCCATGTACATGTTGGCGAACGCCAGCCATCGCCGCAGCTTCTGCTCCCGCTCCTCTTCCTCGGGTGGAATCAGCTTGCCGATGTACAGCTCCGAGGATTCCGTGACCAGCGGCTCCAACAAACCGATCGCCTCCTGGAGGCGGACCGGCGAGGCCAGATCCTGTGGTGCATCCTTTGCCTCAGGCGGATGGAGGGCCAGCTTGTAAACCACGACGCCCAGGAAATACCGCCCCAGCACCCGGCGCAGACCGGTGGGCGCGGCCAACCCGCTTTCCGCAGGCGGGTTGAGGTACGTCTCCAGGGCGCGACGCGCTTTAGCCAGCCGGTCCGGGTAAGACTCCTCCGGGTGGTAGCTGCTTAACTTGGTTTGCAGAACACCGTCCACCAGATGCAGAATGTTGGCCGGCTCCTTCATGAGCCCGATGACGCGATCGAGGTCGGCGCTCATCTGGCGATACTCGCTCCGGGCCAACTGGGGGTTGCCCTCATTGTTGAAGGCGATGTCCCCGTGAACCACCGCTCGAAGAAACAGGGCGTCGGCGTAGTCGGGCTGAGCGGCGAGAAGTGAATTGAGTGTCTCCAGAGCTTCCGCCTGGCGGCCCCTGTTCAACTCCCAGACGGCCCGGTTGAACATCGCCAACGGCTGCATCGAGTCGGCCGACTCCGCCGGCTGGGTCTGGGCCACCGCCGAAACGGACAGCAGCCCCGCGCAAACCACGGCGACCCACTGGTGCGTCAACCCGGCATTGCATCTCATCTCTGAGAGATCCATCTCGCGTTGCGTCCCTTTCGCGCCTCCGGCCATGTCCGTGCCTGTAGCGCGACAAAGTGGATTCCCGCGGAAGGGTATCACGTACCGCCGAAGTTCTGGAGAATCGCAGCCTCGGCCACGCTGGTCAGCGATTGCACAAAGACGCGAATGGCCGTGGAGGAGGCAAAATCCGTGAACTGCCGGCTGGTCACCCCGCAGGCGCCGATGAACAGCCAACCTGTTACCGGCAACAGGCGAACCGCAATGGCCACAAACCGTCGCATATCTATACCCTCAGTATCCCCCGGCGACTTGAACCGCTCAGCGCAGCCCCACCACCAGGTTGTCCAACGCGAATATAGCGGTCTCAGAGGCAACCTGCAGAAAGGCCCGCAGGAAGATGTCAGGATCGATGGCACAGGCCTGCTGCATGAGAAACGCCGGGCCGGCCACCCCCGCCAAGGCGGTCCACTTGGCCACCGCCCGTAACACCCTTCCATTCATCAATGCGACTCCCGAGATGCCATGGGGCCACGCCCGCTCCACTCGCGCCAGGAAGCCGGCCGAGGCCACGAAGGATCCGCGCCTGCTGCACTTCTCTCCCGACCCAATCGCGCCATCCACTGTCTCAAACCTGCCCGAAAACAAGGTAAGGCGCGGCTCTTATAACCTTCCGCCCCACAAGAGTCAAGGGCAGCAGAATTATTACCCGGGTCACGTGAAATGCGCGCCGCGCTGCTATCTGGCATCGACGGGCTCGGATACGATCACCAGCGGCCAAAGCTGCGACGGAAAACCGCCACGCGGATACCAGATCCCGCTGTCAAAGCCCGGCTGCGTGCCGGGGCCACCCCGCGTGGCCAACTCCCGGAGCGTGGCGCTGATGTAGAAATCGGCCGCCGGCAGAGTGCCTTTCTTGAACAGGGCAATGTCCTCCGTTCCCGCCAGCAGCTCGCGTGCCGGTTTGCTGCCCACTTTGACTCGCCCCGACTGGATGCTCGCCATCTCGCTGACCAGCGTCGATTCAAGTTCCATCGCCGGCTCCAGCACACTCGCTCCCATGCTCCACACCGCCGCGGTCCCGGGCCCGCCGGGCAAGCTGGCTTCGAGGCTGTTCATCGTCCAGACACCCGTTCGCGCGTAGTGCAGGCTGCCCTTTGTTTCCCCTGCGCTGCCACACAGCTCGCGGAGCTGGCGAATATCCTCGAATCGCGCTGGAGGACTGTTGTCGAAGCGCTTGACGCTCAAAGCCTCCTTGGGCAAAGGCTTGAAACGCAAGTCCAGCAGCGGAAGCAAACCGACAGGCCCATCAGGAGCCACTACCACGCCGAAAGAGCCGGTACTGCTGTCGCCACCCAGGAAGTTGGTTTGGCCGACAATCGGCTCCACGACCGTCTGCCCGGCTGATTCCAGCTCGGCCGGAGATACTGTTTCCAGTACCTTGCGGACCTTTTCCAGAACGCTCCCGGGAGCCTCCTCCGTCGAACCGAGGCGGTAATAGAACACGCGTGGCTGCGCATCGCCGTACCAGCAGAAGGCATGCAGGTGGCGCGGCCCCCAGAAGTACTCGATGAACCGCGTCGGCACCACCGTGCCATGCACCCGCTCACTGAGCCGCTTCTGCAACTGCCCTACGCGCTGTCGCAACTCCGGCACAGAAACCGTCGCCGCACTCTCCGGCGCCGCCCACTTGATCTTCCCCAGGCGCGGGCGGATCTCGGCATCGAGCAGCTTCATGTCCTCGCTGGTCAGCTCGCGCGCCGCTGAGCCAGCCCAAGGCTCCAGCAGCTTCTCCAACTCCGCGCGCTGTGCTTTGATTGCCTCCGGCCAGCCGCTCGGCTTCACTTCCGGCTGTTTGACCACCACCGGTTGCACACCCGGCTCCGGCGGCTTGACGGTGATGGTCAGCTGCAAGGGATCGGCCATGCGATTTCCGGCCAGATCCTCGACGCCTTCGGTCAGCCGCAGGGTGACCTGGCCTTTCAGATCTGCCCAAGGGCCCGTAAACGTGAAGGTCTGCCCGTCCGAATCGGGATGGGCGGATGCTGCCGCTTGCCCGCCGACAGATAACAGGCCCGCCGTCACCTTCACGGGCTCGGAAAACTGCACTCTTACTCTTGAAAGTGCGCCCACCACAGCGGCGCCGGGATCCGGCTCGACGAAGCTCGCCGTCGGGTTCACAGCATCGACAACCACCCGTCGACCGGCCAGAGCGGCGCGACTGCTCTCCGACAACATCGCATTTGCACTATTGCCGGCCCGATCGATGACCGACACACCGGACGGGAAGTCCAGCCGAGCCGGTTCCAGCCCGCTGGCCGCATCCCCTTCGCCTACTGTGTAGGCAAACTCGAGCACTTTCGATCCGCTGCCCCCGGTGTACTCGGCCGTCGCGTCGCGATCAGTGAGCCTCAGCGGCAACCGGGGCTTGCCTTCACCTTTCACCTCGACAGCCTCGTCGAACTCAACCTGAAGTTTGACGACATCACCTGCCTTTAAGGGTCCGCCTCCACCTGGCGCTCGCACGGCCACGGCCTGTGGCCGGACGGCATCCACCACCACGCTCGAGCCGGCCAGTGATTCGCGTGCGCTCGGCGAGGGCAGGATGAGCCTGGCCGGATTGGGTTTGGCGGCGTGGTCCTCAATCGTGCCGCCGGCCAAGGCCGTGTCGGCCGGGTAGTTGAGCGGATCCGCCCAATCGCCGTCCTGGACCTGATAGTGGAACGCCAGCGTGTCCGTGCCGTTGCCTGAAACGTAGCTCGCTTTCCGGACGGGTTTCGTAGCCAGTTCCAGTTCAGGCCGGCCCTGAACGCTCACCTGTTCGCTGAACTTGATCTGTACCTCGACCTGATCACCGGCGCGAAAGACACCCTGTTTCGCGGTGACCTGTAGCACGGTGGGCGGATCAGTGTCGACCACCGGCCTGGGCTGCTCCACGTACACCGCCGAGATCGCCGGTGCCGGAACGCCCAGTTCGTACCCCGCACCTTCGACGGCCACAATCGTGACCCGCCGCCCCTCGCCGCCGGTCTGGTATCCTTTCAGCTCTCGCGAACTGTCCTGCTCGCCCTTGCCAATCGGGATGTACACCGACTCGGCGCTCTCAGGTTGCCCATCGGTGCTCAGCTTGAGCTGCACCGTGAGGTTGTCGGCGGCCGGCTCACTCAGCCGTGCCGATATTCTGAGCCCATCAGGCCCAGGGGCACTGGCCAGGGTCAGCGTTGGCTTGGGCACCAGGGCGACGGTCGGGGGGACCTCGGCGATCACCATCAGATCGGCCGGGTTGCTCTCCTCCGGCACAAGACCCTCCGCCAGGAGCACCACGCGGTACTGCCCAGCATCCTCCAGCGAGGTCCTTGGAAACCGAAGCTCCGGCCGTGTCTGGCCGGACAGTTCTCGCCAGCTCTGATCCTCCTCAGAGAACCGCTCCCAGCGGCACCGGGCGCCCTCCGGCAAGTCAACCTTCAGCGTCACCGCCTCCCCCGGCTTGACCGATCCGGGTGTCTGCAGGAACGGCTTGGGCAAAGGCACCACCAGGTCCGCGGTCACAATCTCGCCGCTCCGGGAGCCCTTGAACGCCCGCACCTTGACCGAGTGCTTGCCCGCCTTGTGCAAAGCGAAAGGCTCCTCGTAACGCGGGGAGGCCTGCGTCGGCTCCGATCCGTCGAGCGTGTAGTGAAGGGTCGCCAGCGGTCCGCCGCCAGCCATCGTGACCTTGTCCGTCGCACGGAGTGATCCACTGCCCGGACTGATCTCGACCGTAGCCGGCGGAATGCCGAACCACCAGTACCCGCCTCCACCCAGCCCCAGCATCAGCAGTGCAATCACTGCCACCAGCTTCCATGGAAACGGCTTGAGCTGTCCGGCCGAGCTATTCTCGATCTGCCGGGCTTCCGCGTGCAGCTCGGGCACGTAGGTATTGGCCAGCACCTTCTGGGCCGCGATGGACGCCGCGCCCCACCGTGAGCGAGCCACGCACTCCCGCGCCGCGTTCAACTGGTCGCGCCCGTCGTCGCGGGCTTGCTCGATGCTCTGGCGGATCCTGGCGATGTCCACCAGCAGCTTGTCCACGTCCGCCTTGACCGAGTCGGAACCGTGCCGGGTCGCCGCTTCCGCCAGGCTTTTGGCGGCGTCCAAGTCCTCCAGCTCGGCCGGCTCACCCTCGCGCCGCTTGTCGAACCGCTCGCGGGCCTTGGCCAGCTCTGACCGTGCCTCCTGCTCATCCAGGTCCTTCAAGAACTTCCGCAGGGCCTCGGCGATCTCGCTCGCGTCCTGCTGTCGGTTCCTGGGATCCGACGACATGGCCTTTTCGCAGATCTGCCGCAGCGTATCGGGAACCGGCCGTCCGGTCCGGGCCAGCGGCACGTACTCCGCACGCAATGTGTGCAGCAGCATCCGCGAGATGGCCGAGCCGGACGTGAACCGGTGGGCCAGCATCGACGAGCCTTCGCCCGCGGGCGCGGCGGCCTGAGCCCCCCGGCTACGCCCCGCCCGCGTCGGCGCCGCGCCCGTCCGCGAGGCACGTGACGACGCCGCACCAGCGGCGCCATTTCCCCCGCCGGTGAAGACTCCTTCGCTGAACGGTGGCTGCCCCGCCAGCAACCCATACAGCACACATCCCAATCCGAAGATATCCGCGCGGTGATCGACCTCCTCACCGATCGAGGTGATCACTTCCGGCGCGATGTATCCGGGTGTGCCGCACAAGCCCACGTTCTGCCGGTGGTCGCACAGGGAGCGCATCTTCGCCAGGCCGAAGTCGATCAGCCACGGCCCTTCGCCCGGCTGCTCTCCCACGTAGATGTTCTGCGGCTTGACGTCCCGGTGCAGCACGCCCTGACGGTGGGCGAAACCCAGAGCTTCGGCGATGGGCATGAGCAGTTCCGCGATCTGCCTCGGCGTCAGTTCGCGCCCGGCCACATACTGGGCCAGGTCCCGGCCGCGGATGTAGTCCGTGTCGAAACAGTGCCATCCGTCGATGACGTCGTAGCTGTTGATTCGGAATATGTGGGCGTGTTTGAGCCGGGCGATGGCCTGGGCCTCGTTCTGCAGCGCCTCGGCCAGGGCGCTGCTGTCATCGGCCGGCCGGGCCAGCTTCAAGGCGACCTCGCGCTTGAGTTTAAGGTCCCGCGCCTTGTACACCTCGCCCATGCCGCCTCGGCCGAGGAACTCGATGATCTCGTATTTGCCGGCCAGGTGATGGCCGGGCTCGAGCACCTTGTGCTGCGTCACGGGCTGGCCGGTCAGCGTGCAGTCGCGCAGAAACGCTTCGAAGGGCGTCAGTGACTGCTTCACCCAGTCCGGAACGGTACCGCTCAGACTCTCCTCCAGCGACGCACCGGCTTCGCCCGACTCGCTGATCCGAGCACGCCGCTCGAGGAAAGTCCGAATGCCCTTGTCCAGAACCTCCACGAGTCGCTGGCGGGCCCGTTCCCGCATCACCCGGGCCGCTTCGCGGGCGGGCGCCCGCTCACCATCGCCGGCCGTGCGCAGCACCTCGTCGAGGATGCGCAATGCCTGCCGATAGGACTGCTCGGCGATCAACGTTTCGGCCTGCTCCAGTGCGGGCAGATCCTCGAGCATGCGCTGAAGGCCCGAGCGCACCTGCTCGCCGGCATACCGGTTGGCGGCCACGGTTTCCGCCCACTCGCGGGCCCGATGCGCCTGCCCCTCTTTCAGGGCGGTCACCGCACGTTCATACTCGGCCGCGGCACGCTGCCGCGCGTCGTCCACCAGCTTTCGCGCGTCGGCAACCTCGGCCAGCAGCTTCGAGGCCCGCTCGCGCAGCCCGTCGTCCGCATAGGGGTCCCACTCGACGGGGATGGCCAGTTCCGCGGCGGCCTCTTCGTCACCGGCATCGAGCTTCGCTTGCGCCTCGGCCAGCCGATGGGCGAGTGCCTCCCGGCGCTGCTCGCCGACGGATTCAATTTCGCCCAGCAGGCGCTCGGCGTCCCTGCGGATCGTCGGATGCGCGCAGTTGCGCAGCGCCTCCGCCAGGCGCCGCGCTTCCGGGAAATCACCGCGGTCGAAGCATTCCACGGCCCGCTGATAGTCGTCCTCCGCGTCTTTGAACGTGTCCGTGATGGTGATCGCTTCCTCGATGAGGACGTCGATGCGCTTGCGGAGTTCCTCGCAGAGCTTGCTGGCCCGGGAGGTCTGCGCCTCGGTCCGATCGGCGATTTCCAGCACCGCCAGCGCGGAGTCCTCCCCCCGTTGAAGGTCGGGCACACTCTCGCCCGTCGCCAGTGCGCTTTCCGCGGCGCCGAGCAGCTCGTCGGCCCGCGCCCGGGCCTGCCGGATTTCCTCGTGCCGGCGGAGGAAGCGCTGCTCCTCTTCGTCAACGCGGACACGCAGGGCATACGCCCGCTCCGCGAGATCCGGAACCTCGTCTTGCTGCTCGATGCCGGCCAGCAGCTCCCGAGACTGCTGAAAAGCCTGCTTTTCGAAAAACCGCTCCGCCTCGGTGAGCTGCGCGTTCAACTCGGCGCGGCGGCGCTGCAGCGCGATCAGCTCCTGACGGTGCTGCTCGAGGCGATCTTCAATCTGCTTGAACTGCGGCCGAAGCTCATCGAACAGCCGTGGCATCTCCGGCTGCTCGGTGAGGCGCTCCGACAACCGCTCCCACGCCCCGTCGCGCAGGAGGCTTTGCAGCTCGCCCAGGAAATGCCGGGCTTCCACGAGAAGCTGTTGCGCCTTGCTGGTCAGTTCGCGCCGTTCGTCGGGGATTCTGCGCTGGAGATGCTCGATCCGCCCTGCTACCGGCGGGATGAACGGCGCGCGGGCCGTTTCCGCCGAGGAGGCCAGCTCCTCCAGTTCCTCCTCCAGAGCGGCCAGCTCCTTGAGAGCCTGGGCCGGTCCCCGCGATTCCAGCCCCGCCAGCGAGCCGGCCATCTCCTCAAGCTCAGCCCAAGCTTCTCGATTGCGGCTCAGGATTCGACCGGCCTCCTGGGCCTTACGCACCGTGGCGGCCGAAAGTCCCGCCTCCGTGCTGAGCGCCTCAATCGGTCCGATCGCCTTCTGCCAGTCAGGCCCTTCCAGCAGAGCCACCGCGTCAGCCAGCGCCAGCGCCGCTTCGGCATCGCGCTTCACCTCGGGCGGTGCCTCCGACTGGGCCGCCATCAACTCCGCTGACGACCGCACCCGTTCCCAGTCGACTTCGTGCAGCGGGGGCCCCACCAGCAGTTCCAGGGCCGACTCGAATTGCCGCCGCTGCCGCTCGACCGCATCAACGGGGCGGCAGCCCGCTTTGGCCAGGGTCGCCGCTGCCGCCGAAGCGCTGGGCCGATTCTCCGGAAGACGGTCGGCCATGTCGTCGACCAGCGTGCAGAACGCCTGGACGGCCGGCTCTCTCAATTCGCGCAGGTCCTTGCGACGCAGGGCCGTCGGCAGGCCCATGGGCATGAACTCGGCCTCCTCAACGCTGCGGTGGGCTCCAGGTGCATCGTGGAAATAGGGATGACGCCGATCCGCCATCAGGTGCAGCAGAATGCCGGCTGAGACGATGTCCGAGGTGGGTTCAAAACTGCCGAGCGACTGTGAGCCGTATTTTTCCGGGTCAATGAAAGCGCAGATGCGATCGTCGCGGTCAAACGTGTGTGCGGGGAGTACCTGCCAGACACCGCTGGCGGTCTCTCCACCAGGTATCGTCCCGACGGGCGGGCCAACGGCCAGATTCTTGTAACCGTCTTCGCCGAGAGCCGCATAAAGCGCCGCTGCTATGCCGAAGTCGGTCAGCTTCTCCACCCCGTCGGCGCTGACTACCACCACGCCCGGACAGACGGCCCCATGTGCCGCAGGCCTGGGCTGCCGATACTCGTGAGCCGCCCGCAGGGCGTCCACCACCGCGACGGCCATCCGCGTCAGCCGCTGCGCGTCGATCGGCTCGCCGGCCGACTGGAACAAGTTGCCCACATCCAGCCCGCGGGCCGGTTCATGCTCGAAGAAAAAGGAGTCCGCGTCCTCCTGGAGTTCGCCGATGATCTGCAGGATATGCGGGGAGAGCCCGGCCAGATGCTTCTGCAACCCCATCGCCGCCGCCAAGGCGTCGCGTAGCTGCTCCGCGCGGCGATCGTCCAGACCAGCCGGCTTCAGGATGACGCGTCGATAAACGTCGCCCATAAGTACCCATGCCCCCGAACCCTGCACATCAACGGGTCGCCCGAGAAGTTTTCAGCATACCACAAGTCAAAGCCGTTGGCAGGCCCAATGCCCCTTCCACTTGACGGCTTCCGCACCTGTAGCGGCCAGGCCCCGTGCCGACCGATTGCACGCGC
>BTUC01000007.1:0-4090 GCA_045863575.1 Phycisphaerae bacterium | reverse complement strand
CTGAACGGCCGGCACTCCAGGCCGGCCGTTACTGGAAATGAAAAACCGGAAGGGGCACTAGCCTCGCTCTGACAAATAGTTAGAGCCGATGAACGGCATTCCCGGCCGCGGGCGCAAACCCACGCCAGGTTGGCCACAGAACTCCGCGCGCCCTGGGCTGCCTTAAACCGCCTGACGCGCCCTTGAAGCCGCCGAGCACCCCGGTAGACACAGAACGGCGGCTCGCCCCGGAGCGCGCCCTTGGCGTAAATGGCTAGTTTGACGTACACTTAGAGCTTCCAGCCGCCGATAAATAGTGAAAGTGCCGGCCGTGCTTCTGCGTCTCTGGTGAGTGAGGACATGATCGAGAAGGTCTGCAATCTCTGGCTGGAGCCCGCCGAATTCCGCTGCATCCCCACGAGCGGGGCCATCGGACCAGATGGATCGGCCATGATGGACTCGCCCATCGCGGTCGAAGCCGCCAAGCGATTCGCGGGTATCGAAACCGACCTCGGCCGGCTCATCGCCGCTCGAGGGAACCACGTCCATCTCATCCGACCGGGGCTGGTCTCCTTCCCGATCAAGCAGTTTCAGTGGTCTGCACCCACCCTGCCGGTCATCAGCCGCAGCGCCCAGGAACTCGCTGCCCTCGTCGGCACGGCCAAGACCCTGCTGCCCCGTCCCGGCGTAGGCCCTGGCGGACTTAACTGGGAAGACGTGGCCAAGGCCCTCGCTGCATTGCCTGACAACATCATCGTTATCCAGCACGCGTGACCGGCATTGAGATCGCGTCCGGGACGGTGCCAAACCATCAGGGAGATTCGCAAAGCATTCCGTGCCGATGGCTGAAGCTCACTTCGTGCAAAGAGTTAAGCCACTTTGAAGAGATAGATTGAAGAGAAGTTCTGATAACTCTTCATTTTTTCGTTGACAAGATACGCTCTAACCGGTAAATTTACAGGGTCAGGTGCCCAAGTGCGATCGGGCGGGAAAAGCGCATGTCACAGACTGCCCTTTGCGCGCGAACCCCGATATTTCGCACAGATGCGGGAACATCATTGAGAGGAGTGGGAAATGGCCAGGATTTTTACTACGAAATTCTGCTGGCTCATCGCAGCCGCGTGGGTAGGGGTGGGTGCGGCCACAAGCACTCAAGCCGGGATTCTCAACAACCACGCGGCCGCCTGGGGCGGCGTCGCAGGCAATGTTCCATTCAACAACGGCGTTGGTCTCAGTGGGACCATCGACTACGCGGTTTTCACGGCGAGTGACTTCAACGCCAATTTCGCGGGGCTCGGGTATGTGCCGGGCGATGACTTGGTCTACACGTACCAGGTCACCGTGGCGGGCAGCCTTGCTGTGACGGCTGAGCATGTGGGCATCTCCAATCCCGCCAATACGATCGGTACCTTCAATATTGGCGATGTCGATGCCTCGTCGGCGTCTTTCACTCCAAACGGCAGTTGGTTTTTCGCGTCGGGGATCCAGACAGGCATGACCTCCTACGGCCTCGCCTTCTCATCCCCCAACCTTCCGATCGTTGGTGCAGTGCTGACGGTCGATGGCGGGACCCAGGCTCTCGTAGCGGGTGTGCCGACTCCTGGCCCGATAGCCTTTCCCGAGCCGGCGTCGTTGCTGATAACGGCGGCGGGCCTGGTGGCGTGCCTTTTGTCGAGATCTCGGCGTCGATGACAAGTCGGTTTTTGACCGAGCGTCGCTCGACGCTGTCGCGCCGGTTGCCTCCCTCGATGAGGCACGGCCAAACTTGATGGGAGTGAGAAGAAATGACCTTTCTGCGAATTCATCGTGTCCACCCGATGCTGCTGCTCGTTCTCGGTCTGGCCGCGGCCGTAGGCCCGTCGCAGGTAATGGCCGGCCCATTGGCGACGACCAACTTCGCGTTGAATGATGGCTTCGGGCCCGATGCCGGACGCTGGCATGGCAGCGTCTCGATTGCAGGTGCGGCTTTTGGGGATGTCTTGGTCGCCGACGTCGATTGGGCGGTGTTTCACCACGGGGATTTCCAGCTTTACCTCAACAGCGAGGGCATCGCTCAGGTCGATCCGTCAGCGGCCGGGGAAGTCGTGTACGTTTACCAGATCAGCTCGATCACGTCGGCCACGCCCGGCATCAACACGCTGACGGTCGGAGTCGATGCGGCTGACGTCCGCGGCACGGTATCGGCACCCAGCTTTGTTTCGACGGTAGGAGGAAGGGCTCCCACCGGCGGCGGTGACAGCTCAACCTCCATGGCCTGGTTCTTCAACGGTAACGCACCCCAGGTCGGCGACACCACCGACCTGCTGGTATTCTCGAGCCCGTTTCTTCCGGAGTTCGGTTTCTTGCAGGTCAACTCGGGCTTGGCCGGGCCCCCCGTTTCACCCCTCGTTGCGAGCATCGGTGATAGACCCGTACCGGAACCGTCGTCGCTGGCGATGGGGCTTCTTGCCTTCCTCGGGCTTCGTCGTGGATCGCGTAGACATGGCTAAGCTCAAACCGCGCGGTCAGGAACCCGGCCGCGCTCGGCTGGCTATGCCGCGGTAAAACAGTTCCTTAGATCAGCCCGGGCCCCGTCTTGATGTTGAGTCCCGCCTCATCTCGGGGCGGCTCCACGCCGATCATCCTTTTCAGCGCGATCCAGCCGGCCAGTTGCTGCGCGTCAAGCGTGGCCGGACGGCCGGTCCGCAGGTGATGCTCGATCGCGCGCAGCCGACGACGCGTGGACCGGGGCAAAGCCGGCTTGACGTTGACGACCAGGCCGGTCACCACCTGGCGCTGGTGACGCCGGTAGACGCGCAGCTTACGCCTCATGTGCAGTCGGTAGCCCTCTTCCTTTAGGATCCGCTTGGCGCCGTGGATAACGTCGTTCACGCGGTAAGTGCTGGTGCCGTGGGCTTCAGGCTTCCCGGCGGCTCGTTCGGCAGCGTCCACATCTGCTTGCCTGGCCGAGAAGGTGATGTCATCGGCGTAGCGGGAATAGGAGAGGCCGCGAGCAGCCGCCAGGGCCGCCAAACGGGCATCGAGCTTATAGTTCACCAGGTTACTGAGCCGAGGACTGGTCGGAGCCCCCGCCGGCAGCGCCCCCTCATGCGTGCATAGTCGGGTGAGCAGCCCGGCGGCCTCATCGTCGTAGCCGATGAAACGGAAATAGCGTTGCACGCGATCGGCCTTGATCGAGCCGAAGAAATCCTTCAGATCAAGACGGATAACGACGTCCTTGCCGACGTGGGGGAAGGCATTGCTGACGATGGAGTGGCCGCGTTCAAAGCCGGTGGCATGAGGGTGAGCCCGGAGCCGCCGCAGGAGCCGCCGGTGAATGCGCCGCTGCACCTGCTTGAGTTGAGGCGCGGGCGCGAGGATCTCCCGAGCGCCGCCACCCCGCTTGGGGATTGCGAATGAAGCATACTCGATCCGCACGGCCTGCAACTCGGCGACGCTCAAACCCAACCGCCGGCTGACGTCCGCCAGGCCGAACCGAGGCGGCGCGAGCTCCCCTCGCCCAGGACCGCCCAGCAGTCGCTTGAGGAATTTGAACACACCTGCACCTGGTCCACGCTGTCAACCTGCTCGTCCGTGCCCCCACTTCGGCCCTGGAACCGTCGCCGTTGTTCGTTGTGGTGCCACCTGAGCTGCTTGAAATGCATCGCGGGTGCGGCGCCTGGCGCCGCACCCACGGCCATCCTGCCGAGAGTGCGACTCTCGCTTCATGTTCTCAGGCAGCTCATGGCTACCCGGCTGACGAAACATCAGCCTGTGCCTGCAATTGGGCACCACCAGGATAGCGACTCCATCTTGGCCCCCAGAGCTTCCGCTGTAAAGCCAGCAGGATCGGCCGGAGAGACTGAACCCGCCGCAGACCCGCCGGCCGGGGAAAACCACAGCGCACCGCAGCCCTATCCCCTGCCCCGTTCACGAGGCATCCCCGCACAGCGGGCTTCAAGCCAGTCCTTCAGGGTTGGCTTCCCGGTACTCCGGGGGACTACCGCAGGCAGCACCGGGCGCTAACCTATCCGCTCAGACGACCGCTTCATGATCGCATGATCGCGCTGCTCCCGCCGGCCCCTCATATAGTGCAGTCAATGACTGCTGGACCTTGTTCTTCGTGGATCTT